>CAYMMF010000145.1:0-4986 GCA_964391475.1 uncultured Propionibacteriaceae bacterium
GTCGACTGCTTGCTCGAGCGAAGGATTTGGGCGACTACTTGATTGTCGGGGTCACAACAGAGAATTACGACGACTCCCGCGGCAAGCTGAATGTTCGCCAAAGCCTCATGGAGCGCATCCAAAACGTAGAAGACAGCGGTCTGGCCGATCTCATCATCATTGAGGAGTACGAAGGCCAAAAGATCAACGACATTCAAAAGCACGAGGTCGATATTTTCGCCATCGGGTCGGACTGGTTGGGTAAATTCGACTACCTGCGCGACTACTGCAAGGTCGTCTACCTTGACCGGACGAAGGGGGTCTCGAGCACCCAGATTCGGAACGAGACCGGCGGCGTCCTGCGGATCGGCGTCGTCGGTGCGGGACGCATCGCGGCACGCTTCGTCGAAGAGGCGCGCTTCGTGTCGGGGGTCAGCGTCGAGGCCGTCCACTCCAGGACGCACGGCAGGGCGCAAGCCTTCGCGGAACGCCTTGAATTGCAATGGGTCAACGAGACCTATGAAGACATGCTCAAGCACGTGGACGCGGTTTACATCGCGACCCCGCACGACACCCATGCCGACTATGCGCGCCGCGCGATGGAAGCAGGAAAGCACGCGCTGGTTGAGAAACCGATGACATTGTCGGCGTCCGAGACGCAATCGCTGTTCGACCTGGCTAACGAAAAAGGCCTGGTGTGCATGGAGGCCGTAAAGACGGCGTTCGCACCCGGCTTCCAGCGGATGGTGGCTGTTGCGCGGAGCGGTTCGATCGGTCAGATCAGGTCGGTGGACGCCACCTTCACAAAACTTGTCCCCGGAGGCCGAGAGTTGGAGGGGCCGGACGGTGGCAGCATCTCTGAACTCGCCAGCTACCCGCTGCTGGCGATCATCAAGCTGCTGGGTCTCGACTACGACGAAATCCGCACCGAGTCTTATCGTCCAAAGGGAGCTGACGTCGAGCTCTTCTCTCGTATCGACATCCATTACCCGCACGCGATCGCATCGGCGCGCACCGGAATAGGCGTGAAGGCCGAAGGAGACCTCGTCGTGGCGGGAACGCAGGGCTATCTTTACGTGCCAGCCCCGTGGTGGTTGACCGAGTATTTCGAAACCAGGTTCGAGCACCCGCACAAGAACAAGAAGTTCTACTACAAGTTCGATGGAGACGGGCTGCGGTACGAGCTTGCCGAGTTCGCCTGGATGATTCGCAACGAGGTGGCCGAATCATTCAAGCTGCGATCTCGGGAGTCAATTGCCATGGCTGGAATAATCGAGCAGGCGCGACGTGAGGCGCGCATTTTCGGTTGAGACTCACCTAATAAGGAGGGGCCGAATGGCAGTCGTTACGACCGCAAAGAAAGCCGTGAGACGCATCGGTCAGATCGTCAACCGGTCAGAGAACAAGGCCGCTATCCGCGCTTACAAAGGAACGCTGCGGGTTGCGCGGCGGAGCGTCAACGCCGTCACCCCATTCCAGTTGGGTTGGGGGGCGTCTCTCCAAGCCGTGCGCTGGCTGGACGACTCGACGCTCCAGATCGAAGGCTGGGCGTTCGAACGCGGTAACGACTACGTCGAACAGCCGCCCACGACGACCTTGTCGTTCGTGGAGCGTGGCCGACGATCATCCCCGGTGACGGCGAACCTGCGGATTGTTGCGTCCCAGCAGGTCAACCGACGCTCAAAGGATCCAAGGTTCGACTACTCGCCCACCGCGTTCGTGGCCACCGTCGACGTCGCTGAACTCGCTGCGCAGGCGGTGGGACGCTCCGCCGAGTTCCAAGGGGTGCTCGAAGTCGAGGGCGGCGGCGTCAAGCGGCGAGGATGGTTCAAATCGTTGGCCTGGGGTGGATCCGCAGGCAACGTCCCGGGGCGCTCGGTTTCCGGTACCTGGGTGAGCACAAGTTGGAAGCCGCGCCGCGGGTTAGTCATCAAAGTGGGCCTGCCCAAGGTCGGGGTTCGGACGGTTTCTTCGCAGAACCGATCGGTCGACATCGAACTAACCTGCCGGGGCGTGAGTCTGGTTTCGGCGTGGCTTGGCAGCGAGGCCGGGACGATCCCGCTGAAGACGGAACAGATTGCAGGGGGGGTGCGGGTCACGGGCGTCCTTCCGTCGCTGGACGTACTCTGGGACGAGGCTCAGTCTGTTCCCGGTAGCGACGATGAAGGAGACGCTTACCCCAGGGTTCCCAAGATCGTCCACCACCTCCGGGTAGCGGATTCAAAAGGACGCGAACACCTGCCGATTCTTGAGGTTGGGGAAGACCCCAGCGCCAGTAGGTCACCGTCCCTGTTTGCTTACGCTGGTTCCGATGGCGGGCTGTTGTTGAGCGACGCCGAACTTTCCGCGATCGTGACCGAGTCGACACTCGAGTTGGAACCAACGCCGAGGTGGCAGCTCAGAGGCGTTCTCTGCGGTCAAACCGCTGGCGTGCAAATCGCGCTGGCGGGTCGCAGGCAAGAGATTTCGGCTGACCCAGAAGTTGATGACAACGGACGCTTCGCCGTCACAATTCCACTGCTCGCGAGCCGGTGGGGCTCCCCGCCGTTGGCGCCGATGGCAGGTCGCTACAACATCGTTGGTAAAGCTTCGGACGGTCGCCGGTTCCCTGTCCGAGGCAGCGTAGCCGTTGCGGCTGCGACCCCCACGGAATCGCTGTCGGAATGGTTCCGGCTCACTGAAGGAATCGGCAGGGATCGACACCTCGTCCTCCAAGTGGCAGCACCCCTGGCTGACGACGAACTCGGAACCTACAACCAGACGAAGCTGGAGCGGACATACAACAAACGCAGCTTCACGGCGTCCGACTCGGTCTATTTGGAGTCGTTCTACGGACGCCAGGCGACCTGCAACCCGCTGGCGTTGGATCGCGTCCTGGCAGAGCAGCACCCTGAAATGGCCCGCTTCTGGGGCGTGGTGGATCGCTCGGTGTGGACACCCGACGGTGCCACCCCAGTAGTCGAGGGGACGCGTGCCTGGTGGGAAGCTCGCGGCTCCGCGCGCTACGTCATCGCCAACGACTGGTTGCGGCGCAAATTCACTCACCAGCCTCACCAGGTGGTGCTCCAAACCTGGCATGGTTCTATGCTGAAACGCATCGGCTTGGACCGTCCGTCCGCTGGCAAGTCGACGCAAGAGTCACTGCGCATCGAAAAAGCCAAATGGGATCTGCTGGTATCGCAGAACCGCCATTCCACAGAGATTTTCAAGACCGCATACGAGTGGACAACCGGCATCGTTGAGGAGGGGTACCCGCGCAACGACCTGATGGTTACCGGCAACAGGGCGGCAATCCGGCGGGCTTTGGGTATCGGCGACGACCGTGTGGCTGTGCTGTACGCGCCAACGTGGCGCGACAACACCGCAGGCCTCGTCACGTTCCTTGACCTTGAAACACTGTCGAGGGACTTGGGCGAGAACTACCTGATTCTGCTGAGGGGTCACTCCCGCATCATGGGTCAGAGTTCGAGCGTCGAGGTTCCCGGCGTCCTGGACGTGACAACGTACCCGAACGTGACGGAACTTTTCCTAGCCAGCGATGCCATGGTCACTGACTACAGTTCGGTGATGTTCGACTTCTCGGTCACGGGGCGTCCGATGATCTTCTTCGTCCCAGACATGGACGATTACCGAGATTCGGTAAGGGGCGTCTACTTCGACTTGTCTGAGGTCGCTCCCGGCCCAGTCGTGGCGACCCAAGACGAGGTTCGCGACGCCATCTTGTCGATGGCGAACGACGCCCCCCGCTACCAGGCTGCCTACCTGGCTTGGCAGAAGAAGTTCAACTCTTTGGACGACGGCGGGTCGGCTCAGCGTGTGATGGATCGTTTGTTGTCGACCCCACCCCGGGGAGACCGCAAGTGATCTGAGCGTGCCCGACCACACTCACAGCCCGACCACGATTAGGGCAGGTGCACGGTTGCGCGTTGCATGTTGTGGTCGGCTGGGATTGGCACGTTCACCCCGCCCAAGACCGGTGTGAACACTCCAGTGGCGGGATTCACCGAGACCACGTTCTCGTACTCGGTCATCCGCATTGGTGTGGTCAGGATGTAGTCGAGGTAGGTGCCGTTGAGGTAACGCAGGCGGGGCGCCACCAGATCGTAGCCGTTGTAGGACGAGAACGAGGTGTTGATTCGACGCTCGACGGTCGCCCCAGGCTGGGTGAATTGGGTGTCGAGCGCCATTCCGAGCGGGTCAACCAGTCCGCCAGCCAGGAGGACTTCGTAGGGGATGTTCGAAGGGTTCGTCCACCTGTGTGAGTTGAGGTCGCCCACAAGGACGATCGGAAGGTTGCTCTTATTGTTCTTCCGAATGGACGCTAGCGCTTCCTGTGCCTGCTTCTTTCGCAGGTTGAAGAAGTCGCTCTTGCCGTCGGCGTCCTTGGTGGGTTCGAGGTGGGTGTTGGCGAAGAAGAACTGCTTTCCTGACGAGAGTTGCTGGAAGATCGCCCATGCCAGGTATCGGTCGTTGTCGGATTCGACGATTTCGCTGAGCCGCGTCGACCCTTGGCTGATGAGCTTCAGCTTCGAACTGTCGTAGATGATCCGGGTTCCTTGTGACGCCCCGCGGTCTTTGTAGACGCAGCTGCTGGGCGAGGTGTGCTTGACGCAGTTGTAACGCTGGTCGTTGGTGACTTTGTACTTGCCGCCAATTGCAGCCACAAGTTGTTCGAATTGTGGCGACTTGTTTCCGGTAGCCGGATCCAGGGTAAGCCCCTGCGACGCTTCCTGGACGCCAATCACGTCCGGGCTCTGCTTCTTGATGACCGCAGCGACCACGTCCTTGCGATCAGCCCAGGGGCGTCCGTTGGTCTTGCTATTGCCACACGAATAGCACGTGACGTTGTAGGACGCCACCTTCAGCGGGCTTGGGCCGGCGGGGCTGGCGCCAGCCGAGGTTGCTGTAGTGACCTTGCGCACCGGGGAGTATTCGCTGATCGTGTCCCACGCTTTTGAGGCCACCACTACTTGTGCGTATCGGGTGGCGCCGGGCCGCATGTCCGCT
>CAYMMF010000146.1:0-4980 GCA_964391475.1 uncultured Propionibacteriaceae bacterium
CGCTGATCCTGGCGTACAGCCACTGCATCGCCCACGGCATCGACATGCGCAAGGGATTGCAACAGCAGTACCTGGCAGTGAATTCGGGCCACTGGCCGCTGATGCGCTACAACCCGGTTCTGCGCGCTAAAGGCCGCAACCCGTTCCTGCTGGACTCCCCCAGGCCTCGGTTCGCGCTGAAGGACTACCACGCTGGCGAATTGCGATTCCGCATGCTGCACAACACCAACCCGGAATCCGCTGAACGAATGCTGGAACAAGGCCAGCTTGAAGTTGCCCGCCGTTGGCGGGACTACGAAGAGATGGCTGGTCGTGGTGCGGCTGGCTTCGCCGCGGACGCCAAGGAGTGACGATGGATCTGACCACCAAATACTTGGGCCTGGAACTACGCAACCCCGTGATTGCCTCCGCGGGGCCACTCGCCCAGACGGTCGACGGCGCCAAAGCGCTGGCTGGCGGCGGGGTCGGCGCCATCGTCCTTCACTCGCTGTTCGAAGAACAGTTGCGTGAAGAGGTGGCCCGCGAAGTGGCGCTCATGGAGCGCAACGCCGAGTCGTTCGCCGAGGCGCTGGACTATTTCCCAGCCACCCCGATGACGACCAAGTCTGCGGCGTTCGCCTACCTAGCGCTAGTGGAACGGACGTCAAAGGCGGTCGACGTGCCCGTGATCGCCAGCCTAAACGGCGCTGACAAGGGCGGATGGGTGCAGTTCGCTCGCGAACTTCAAGACGCCGGTGCCGCCGCGCTCGAACTGAACATCTACTTCGTGCCCGGAGACCTGGAGACCCCGGGCGTCCGGGTCACCCAGCGGCACGTCGAGATCGTGTCAGCGGTGAAGCAGGCCATCGACATCCCCGTGTCGGTGAAGATGAGCCCCTACTTCAGTTCGACCGGCCAAGCCGCCCTGAAACTGATCGGCGCCGGGGCCGACGGCCTGGTGCTGTTCAACCGCTTCATCCAACCCGACATCGACATCGAAACCCTCGAAATGACGCGGGAGTTCGCGTTGTCCAACCCCGACGAAGGCCGCCTACCGCGAACCTGGATTGCGGTGCTGCGCAACCACACGTCGGCGTCCCTGGCCGGCTCCAGCGGCGTAGAAACCGCCGACGACGTGGTGCGCTACCTGTTGGCTGGTGCGGACGTGGTGATGACCACGGCGTCCCTGATCCGAAACGGGCCGGGGCACGCCCAAGCGCTCGTCGACGGGCTCACCTCGTGGTGCGAACGCAAGGGATTCGAAACCTTGGGTGAGGTGCGAGGACGCCTAGCCGTCCCGGCAGGCGAGGACGCCGACGCCCGGACGCGCGCTGGCTATGTGGCTGCAATTGAACAAGCTAAGCGGGTATACGGTTCACTCGCGTGAGCACCGACCAGACACAACGGCCACTGCGGGTGGCGCTGTTCACCGACATGTACGGCCCCGGCCCCTCGGGGCTGTTGTACGCCGTCCAATTCCTAGAGGGTGAACTGCTGAAAGCAGGCCACCACGTCCAGGTGATCGCCCCCCAGTGCGACGGGCCAAACCCGTACGCCGACCACGAACAGCGAACCGAATACCGGCTGCCAGCACTGCACATCCCGGGGGTGCCAGCAGCGGTTGCCAGCGGCAAAGGGTTCGAAAAAGCGCTGGCGAACCTGACCGCCGACCCGCCGGACGTGATCCACGTCCACGGACTCGGCACCGTCGGCATGCTGGGAGTCTGGGTCGCAGACCAAGCCGAAGTGCCGCTGATGGTCACCTGGCACACCGACTTCGAAGCGTACGCCGAGCACTACAGCCACCTCACCCCGTTCTTGGGCACCTACTACCGGCTGCTGAAGATCACCGCGAAAGGCATGAAACGGCCGTCCCTGTCAGACATGAAACAGTGGATCAACCCCCGACGCTGGTTCAGCCGCGGCATGTCAAGACGCAACCTGCTGAACGCGGCCCGCGACATGCTGCTGGCGGCAGAAGTCGTCACCACACCGTCAGACAAAACCGCCAAACGCGTCCACGAGATGGCGCACGAGGCGATCGTCCGAGTGGTGCCCAACGGGGCGGACGCCCTACCCGTCGGCGAACCGCTGCCGAAACCGGCCGGCCCCAGACTGATCTACATCGGCCGGATCGCCCCCGAGAAGGGCATACCGCTGCTACTGAGGGCATTCAGTTGGGTCCGCGAAGAGATCCCGGACGCCGAACTCATGATCGTCGGGGATTGGAAGGCGTCCAAGACGCTCTCGCAACGCCTAAAGCGAGCCCAGCGGCGAGGCGGGGTGACCCTCGTCGGCCAGGTGCCGCGCGACGAACTCCAGCCTTACTACGCATCGGCCGACATTTTCGTTTTCCCGTCGCTGACCGACACCCAGGCACTCGTCTTGCACGAGGCCGCACACGCCGGCTGCCCGATCGTAACTGTGGACGACGAACTCCGGCTCGTGATCGACCCCGGCGTGAACGCGCTGATCGCCCGCCCGAGCCCAGAAGCGCTCGCCAGACAAATCGTGCTGATGCTTCACAAACTGGAAGACCCGGAGTTTCGGGCGGCGGCGTCCGCTCGCTCCCAAGAGTTGGCCGACCAATGGACCATCGAGAAGCAGTCCCGCGACATCATCTCGCTATACACCGACCTGGCGGACGGGCGTCCGATCGAATCCCATACGCACCTGCGCTAGACCAGCGCTGCACTAGCGGTTGCCGTTCGCGAACCTGCGCAACCTCAGACTGTTGCCCACGACGAAGACGCTCGAGAACGCCATCGCCGCACCCGCGATCATAGGGTTGAGCAGGCCGAACGCCGCCAGCGGAATCGCCGCCACGTTGTAGGCGAAAGCCCAAAACAGGTTTTGCTTAATCGTGCCCAACGTGGCCCGAGAGAGCCCGATCGCAGTTGAGACCAGCCTGGGGTCACCCCGCATCAGCGTGAGATCGGCGGCTTCGATGGCCGCGTCGGTGCCCGTGCCCATCGCGATCCCAAGGTCGGCCTGAGCGAGCGCAGCCGCGTCGTTGACCCCGTCGCCCACCATCGCGACCACCCGACCGGAATCTTGGAGCTCGCGGATCGCAGCAACCTTACCCTCGGGCTTCACGCCCGCGACGACACTGGTGATGCCCAGCTCGGACGCCACCTCGTAGGCCACCCGCTCGTTGTCGCCGGTCAGCAACACCGGCTCGATCCCCATCGCCTTGAGCGCACTGATCGCCTCGGCGGACTCCGGCTTCACCTCGTCCGCGACAGCCACGACACCGATGGGGCGTCCGTCCGCCCTAACCACAACCGCAGTCTGGCCAGCGGCCAGCGCAGGCCAGACCCCGGGAAGCTCGTCACCGCCAGGCACCTCGTCGGGGCGCAGCACCTCGACCAGGACGCCGTCCACCCGCCCCCGGACGCCAACCCCCGCCAGCGCCGCGAAGTCGGTCACCGCGGGCAGCGGGGTGGGTGCGGACGCGGTGATCGCCCGCGCAATCGGGTGCTCGGACGCCCCCTCGACGGCCCCTGCGAGGCGAAGAAGATTCGCCTGCGTGCCCTCGATCGGGGTGACGGACGCAACAGCCATCTTCGCAGTAGTGAGAGTGCCCGTCTTGTCGAGCATGATCGCGTCCACGGTGCGGGTGCGCTCAAGCACCTCCGGCCCGCGGATCAAAATGCCCAACTCGGCACCGCGTCCGGTACCCACCAGCAGCGCGGTCGGTGTGGCCAGGCCGAGCGCGCACGGGCACGCGATGATCAGCACCGCCACAGACGCCGAAACCGCCTGAGCGATCGGATGCCCGGTCGCAACCCACACCACGAACGTGACCGCGGCGATGACCAAAACGGCAGGAACGAACCACCCCGACACCTTGTCGGCGAGCGCCTGAACCGGAGCCTTACCAGTTTGGGCCTCTTCGACCAGGCGGGCCATCTGGGCGAGCTGGGTCTCGTCACCCACAGCAGTGGCTTCGACGACCAACAGGCCGTGGGCGTTGACGGTGGCTCCGATCACGTGGTCGCCAATTGCGCGCGGCACGGGAAGACTCTCGCCAGTCACCATCGACTCATCTACAGCCGAGTCGCCCTCGACGACAACCCCGTCGGTTGGGATCTTCTCACCCGGACGGACCACCAAAAGGTCACCGGACACGACGTCGGCGATGTCGATCTCGTACTCCTGCCCAGCGCGCCGGACGGTCGCGGTCTTCGCGCCAAGCGACAGTAGGGTGCGCAGGGCGTCGCCCGCCTGGGTGCGGGAACGCGCCTCCAGATACTTGCCGAGCAGCAGGAACGCCATAATGACGGCGACCGCCTCGAAGTAGACGTGGTCTCCGGTGAACATCGCCCAAATCGACCACCAAAAAGCGGCTGACGTGCCAAGCGATACCAAAGTGTCCATCGTCGTCGCCCCATGACGCAGATTCACCAGCGCAGAACGGTGGAAACGGCGTCCAAACCAGACGTAAACCGGTGCGGTCAACGCCAGCGCCAGCCACTCCCAACCCGGGAACTGCAACTGGTGCACCATCGAAATCAACGCAACAGGGACGGCCAGCGCTCCCGCCCAGATCGAATCCAAACGAAGGCCAGGTGTCGGGTCGGTTGGCGGGACGTCCGGGCTCGGCTGATGCGCCCCATAGCCAGCGGCCTCCACGGCCGCCACCAGATCGGGGATCGCCAGATCAGCCGGGATCAGAATCTTGGCGCGCTCGGTCGCATAATTCACCGACGCGCTCACGCCGGGCAGCTTGTTGAGCTTCTTCTCGACGCGAGCCGCGCACGAAGCGCACGTCATCCCGTCAACAGCAAGCTCGACGCTGGTACGCCGCTGGGTGGCGAGGTCTGAGGAGACGCCTTGCGTCGTCTCGAAGGCCTGGTTTCGGGTGCCTGAGGAGACGCCTTGCGTCGTCTCGAAGGCCTGGGGTGCGTCTTGCGTTTCCCGTTCGGGAACACGGTTGTTCATCGGTGGTCGTCCTCCTCCCCACTAGGGAAGACAAGCACTGGCGAGGACGCCGCGGCG
>CAYMMF010000147.1:0-4978 GCA_964391475.1 uncultured Propionibacteriaceae bacterium
GCTCGGGACGGACGCCTCACTCCTGCCGATTCGAGCAACGGCACCTTCACGATCACGAATATCGGGGTCTTCGGAATCGACGGGGGAGCTCCGATCCCGACGCCAGGGGAGTCTGCGATCCTATGCATGGGCACTATCCGTAGGCGTCCGTGGGTGGTCGGCGAGGACGACGACGAGCGCCTAGAGATCCGTTCAGTGTGCACCATCTCGCTGAGCTTCGACCACCGGGTGATTGACGGTGAACTGGCCTCGCGGTTCTTGGCCGACGTGGCCACGATCCTGGAGGATCCGGGCTTGGCGTTGATGTTCTGACCGGTGACCCATCGCGAGTGGTGCTTTGCGGGTCTGGTTCAATGAACCCCATGTCCAACCAGAACAATCCGTGGTCCGATCCCAACCAGCCGCCACCCCCGCCACCGGAAGGGCAACCCGGTTTTCCTGCCGAGTCGCCAGCGGAGCAGACCTGGGTGATGCCAGGTCAGCCATCTCAGCCTGAGCATCAGCCGTCGTCCGCGCCGCAGCCTTCCGCGCCGCAATCGTGGCCCGGCGCGGCAACCTCGGGCGCGTTGGGCCAGCCTTGGGGTGAAGGAACCCCTCCTCAGCCAACGCCTTGGGGCGCCAATTCCCCTGCCCAGCAGCAGTCCTGGACGCCGCCGGGTCAGCAGCAACCTTGGGCTGGGCAGTCACAGGGTTCGGCCAACACCGGCCCGGTCCCCACATGGGGGGCTGCGCCGCCCCAGCAACAGGTAAGGCCGTCAGGCAACTCGCTAGCCGGGATTCTCGACTTCGGGTTCACCAAGTTCGTAACCCCGGCGTTGGTGAAGGTCGTCTACGTCTTGACGGTGGTCACGGCGATCGGCTGGTGGGTCTTCGCGGTCATTGGAGCGTTCTCGTTCTCGTCGATGATGGGAAGCTTCGGCGGGGGCAGCGCCGCCGGTGGGATCTTAACGCTGCTGTTCGGATGGATCCCCGCGGTGCTGTTCATCGCGATGGTTCGCTTCACGCTGGAGTTCTACCTGGCGAACATCCGCACCAATGCGAGGGTGACCGAGATCCTGGAAGAGCTCCGATCAGGCGAGAGGAGCGGAGACTCCTGAATCGGCTCACCAGTAGCACCGTCACCGTCAACCTGGGGGCCATCAGGCGCAATTTGGACGCCGTGAGGGCTCACGTGGGGGGCCGTGGCGTCCTGGCTGCGGTCAAGGCGAACGCCTACGGTCACGGCGCGGTTAATGTGGCCCGAATGATCGAGCGCACCGGGTGCGCCGACTGGCTAGGGGTTGCGCTCGTCTCAGAGGCGCAGCAGCTGCGGGAGGCCGGGGTTGGGCTTCCGATCCTGAAGTTTTCGCACCCGCTGGACGCCTCGGAAGCTTGGACTGCGGTGCTGGCAGACATCACCTTGGCGGTGGTGGACGCCGCCTCGATCGACCTGGTGGCGAAGGCTTCCAGCAGGGCTGGGCGCCGGGCGTCCGTCCACCTGAAGGTGGATACCGGCATGGGCCGGATCGGGTGCCGCCCCGAGGACGCGGTCGACCTGGCTCGCCGGGTGGACGCCGCCGGGCTGGAACTGGGCGGCGTGTTCTCTCACCTGCCGGTGGCCGACCTGCCGGACGGCGATTCGGTTGAGTTCACTCGCGCCCAGGCGGAGCGGTTCGCGGCCGTCTGCGATGCGATCGAAGCGGCTCGCGGGCCTGTGCAGTTCCGGCACCTGGCCAATTCGGGTGCGGTGTTGCAGCACCCGCAGGCCTGGTTCGACATGGTGCGTCCCGGAATCATGATTTACGGTTCGCTCCCGGACGCCGACTGTGCGGCGTCGGTTCCGCTGGAGCCCGTGGTGACGTGGACGACTCGGGTGAGTTTCGTCAAGGACGTCGCGGCCGGGGAGTCCATCGGCTACGGCAGAAGCTGGGTGGCGCCCCACGCGACGAAGGTGGCGACGCTACCGATCGGGTATGGGGACGGCTACTCGCGTCTGCTGTCGGGTCGCGGTCGGGTGCTGATCGGTGGCCGCGCCTACCCGCTGGTGGGCCGGGTTTGCATGGATCAGGTGATGGTCGACCTCGGCGCTGATGGGGGAGTGTCGGCTGGCGATGAGGTGGTGCTCATCGGACGCTCCGGAGCCGAGCAGATCACCGTGTCTGAGATCGCCGAGCAGATGGGCACGATTCCCTACGAGGTCACCTGTTTGATCACGCCCAGGGTCGGCCGAAAGTACGCCGAGCCTGACGGCTGAGCCGCCCCCAAAAAGTGGTTCGATGTGTTGTTTACCGAACCCGATTTCGGCGCGGTGAGTGTGACAGGCTCGTCCCATGAGTAGCGAACAGTGGTGGCGCAACGCCGTCGTGTACCAGATTTACCCGCGGTCTTTCGCGGACGGCAACGGTGACGGAATGGGCGACGTTCCGGGCATGACTGCCCGGCTGCCCTACCTCGCCAGCCTCGGAGTGGACGCCGTGTGGGTCAGCCCGTGGTACCCGTCCCCGATGAACGACGGCGGATACGACGTGGCGGATTACCGGGGCATCGACCCGATGTTCGGGACGTTCGTCGACGCCATCGAGTTCATCGCAGCGGCGCACAAGTTGGGAATCCGGGTGCTGATTGATCTGGTACCGAACCACTGCTCGTCGGAGCACCCCTGGTTCCAGGCTGCCCTGGCCGACCCAGACGCCCCTGAGCGCGATCTGTTCTGGTTCCGTCCCGGACGCGGGACCAACGGCGACCAGCCCCCCACCAACTGGGCGAGCATGTTCGGTGGGCCAGCTTGGACCCGCACCACCAATCCCGATGGGTCGCCAGGCGACTGGTATCTTCACATGTTCGACGTCACCCAGCCCGACTGGAATTGGGACAATCCGGTAGTGGTCGACGAATTCGATGACATCCTGCGGTTCTGGTTCGACCGGGGGATCGACGGCTTCCGCATCGACGTCGCAGATTCGATGGCCAAAGATCGCTCGCTCCCGGACGCGACGGTCGCCCCCGGTGCAACCGAACCCCATCCCCGCGCACCCGATGCGATCTGGAACCAGCCGGGTCTGGAAGCAATTCAGCGCCGGTGGCGCAAGGTTGCCGACGAGTACGTCGACACCCCGCAGGGGCCGCGGGTGTTCGTAGCCGAGGCGTACCTTGATCCGGTCGACATCTTGGTTCCGTACGTGTCGCCGGGACGCCTTCACACCACTTTCAATTTCAATGCGCTTGAGTCCGCGTGGCTAGCAGAGTCGCAGCGGCTCGTGATCAACACCACTTATACGGCTCACCGAGGCGTCGGTGCGCCAACGACCTGGGTGCTCGGTAACCACGACAACACCAGGGTGGCTACCCGGTTCGGCAAGGCTGAGACCGGCGTCGACTTCGCCTCCGGCAGAGAAGCCGAGGAGCCGATCCTGCTGGCCAACCGGCTTCGCGTCCTGCCCACCGATTCCGCCCTGGGGCTTCGTCGTGCACGCGCGGCAGCCATGCTGGAACTGGCACTCCCGGGTGGCGCCTACATCTACCAGGGTGAAGAGCTCGGTTTGGATGAGGTCGAAGACCTCCCCGAAGAGTTGCTTCAGGATCCCACTTGGGAGCGTTCGGGGCACAAGATTCGCGGACGCGACGGGTGTCGGGTTCCTTTGCCGTGGTCGGGCGACGAGCCGCCGTTCGGGTTCGGACCGTCCGGCGTCCCCTGGCTGCCGCAACCTGAGCGTTGGGCCGGTTCGACCGCCGAGAAGCAGGTTTCCGACCCCAACAGCACATGGACGATGTACCGCGAAGCGCTCCGGCTCCGCAAGGAGTTGCCCGCGTTCCGCGGTGACTTTGCTTGGCACGAATCGGACGGCGGCGACGTCTTGGCGTTCAGCCGTGACGACGAGGTGAGCTGTGTCGTCAACTTCGGTGCCGAGCCGGTCTCGCTGCCGGACGGTGAAGTGCTGCTGACTTCAGCGCCGCTGGTGGACGGGCTGCTGCCGTCCGATGCGACCGCCTGGATCGCTACCTGGTGATCGGACGCCGACGCGGGAACTGCTCGCGGGCGTAAGCCGCGATCTCTTTGGTCGTCCAGGCGTCCAAGGCACCCGACACGCCACCCCCGAGCAGCGGGATCCGCCGGGCCATCATGACGGCGGCCCGGCGTCCACCCAGGTTGCTGATCAGTTCGCCGAACACCATCTCGGAGATCTGCTTGTCTAGCGTGACGTCGTACACCGGGGCGGTGGCGATTGCCAGCGGTGTGGACGGCAGCTCGCCCCTTTCGATCAGGCGGGTGACGCCGTCGCGGCCGAGCAGGCACATGGTCAACGCGGTGCGCACTCGGGGGGAGTCGATGTCGTAGCCGCGCAGGTGGGCGATCGAAGCAACCAGCCGAATCTGCACCACGGCGACGGCGGCGATGTTCGCAGGCAAGCCGATGGTCAGCATCAAGAACCCGCCCAGGTTGGTTATGAACCCCTGGGTGGTCGCCAAGCTCACATGTGTGGTGACTAGCGAACTTATCGCCCGGTCGGAGTCCTGGTGCTTGCCGAGGGCTCGCCCGGCGGTCACCTTTGCGCCAGGCAACTTGCCCACTCCGTTGATGCCGGCGTCCAGAAGTTGGCGCAGCACATCACCGCCGAGTTCGCCACCCCCGCGAGACAGAGCCTTGCCGACATCGTCTGCCATGTTCATCCGGTCACCCCCGTTCGTCCGACACCAGCGTACTTAGTGCGACGCCACTGTCACGACCACGTGGCAGACTCAGCCTCATGGAGGTGTCGAGCATTTTCGGGCCGGAGCACACGTGGCCCCGCCAGGATCTGATCGCGCTCTCAGAAGAATTCGATGCCGAACTGGTGGCGCTGGCATACACCGCAGGCGTGTTCCCGATGCCGATCTCCGGCTCGGAACTCACCGGCGACCTGATGGGCTGGTGGTCGCCGATGCGGCGCGGCGTCCTCACCCCCGAAACCCTGCGGGTCGCCCGGTCGCTGCACCAATCAGCTCGAAAATACTCAGTCAC
>CAYMMF010000148.1:0-4888 GCA_964391475.1 uncultured Propionibacteriaceae bacterium
GTTCACCGTGTCGAACAGCGCCCCATAGGACGCCAACGGCACCCCGGTAGCCACGTGCGCGTTCCACAGCCGAGCACCGTCCAGATGAAGCCGAACACCCGCGTCCCGGCACAATTGTGAGATCTCGACCAACGCGCGCAGCCCTTGGATCGTTCCACCGCCGAAATTGTGGGTGTTCTCGAGGGAGACGCACGCGGTAGACACCAAGTACGGGCCAGCGTCCGGGGCAAGCAGTGCCTCTACCTGCCCAACCTCAGCGACACCATCAGTGGTGTTCCAGGTGCGCATGGTTGTTCCGTGCAGGGCACCGTGAGCGCCCATCTCGGCGCGCGCGATATGCGCCCCGGAATCGCACAACACCTCGAAACCCGGGCGAACGTGAGCGGCTATGCCTAGCTGGTTACCAAGCGATCCAGTCGCGACGAACAACCCCGCCTCATGCCCAAGCAAGGACGCCACCTTGGCTTCTAACTCGTGGACGGTCGGATCTTCGTCGTACACGTCGTCACCAACCGGAGCTGCGATCATCGCCGCCCGCATCGCCTCGGTCGGGCGAGTCAGCGTGTCGCTTCGCAGGTCGATCATCTAGAAGTCACGCGCCTCGTATTCCTGAACCGGGTTGGTGCCGCGTTTGATCCGGCTGTCACTCAGCCGCTCCGCGACGTAGAAGGCGAGTTCCAGGCTCTGGTTACGGTTCAGACGGGGATCGCAGGCGGTCTCGTAGCGGGATTCGAGGTCGTGCTCGGCGAGTTCATCGACCCCACCGACGCACTCGGTAACATCTGTCCCGGTCAGTTCAATGTGGACGCCGCCAGGCCAGGTGCCCAGATCCTCATGAACGTCGAAGAAGCCGTTGACCTCCTCCAGGATCGCGTCGAAAGCGCGTGTCTTGATCCCGTTTCCAGTCGAGAAGGTGTTGCCGTGCATCGGATCCGATACCCAAGCGACCCGACGTCCGGTGTCTTCCACAGCCTCAACGATCGCTGGCAGCACGTCGCGGATCTTCTCCGCACCCATCCGGGTGATGAAGGTGAGACGCCCAGCCTCCTGCTCCGGGTCGAGACGTTCTGCCAACTCCACAGCTTCTGCGGGGGTGATGGACGGCCCCAACTTCACCCCCAATGGGTTGCGCAGGTGCCGCAGGAACTCAATATGGGCGCCGTCGAGTTGGCGGGTCCGCTCACCGATCCAAATCATGTGGCCAGAAACGCTGTAAGGGGTGTTGGTGCGCGAATCGATGCGCGTCAAAGCGTGCTCGTACTCCATCAAAAGGGCTTCGTGCGAGGCGTAGAAGTCGACCGTTTTGAGCGCGTTGTCGTCGACTCCGGATGCGATCATGAACGCGAGTGCACGTTCGATCTCGTCGGCCATCGCTTCGTACCGCGCCTCAACTTTCGAGTTACGTACGAAGTCAGAGTTCCAGGTGTGGACGGTGCGCAAGTCTGCGAATCCGCCGGTGACGAACGCGCGCACCAGGTTCAGCGTGGCAGCGGACGCGTTGTACACCTCCACTAGCCGCCTCGGGTCATGGGTGCGCGCAACGGCAGTGAACTCCAACCCGTTGACGGCGTCACCTCGGTAGGTTGGCAGAGTCAGACCATCCCGAGTTTCGGTGTCAGCACTGCGTGGTTTGGCGTACTGGCCAGCAATTCGACCCACCTTGACAACGGGCACCTGAGCGGCATACTGCAGAACCACAGCCATCGACAGTTGGACCCGCAACTTCGCCCTGATATTCGCCGCCGTGACCGATTCAAGCGTCTCGGCGCAATCGCCACCTTGAAGAAGGAATGCTCGCCGGTTCGCAACGTCCGCAACACGCTGCCGCAGGTCGTCGCATTCTCCTGCGAAAACTAGCGGTGGGCGCCGCCGTAACTCGTCGACAACGGATTCGACCTCGAAGGGATCAAGGTAGGTCGGCTGTTGGACGGGATTCAGCGCACGCAACTGGGCCAGCGACGGAAACAGATCAGACACCGGTTCATGATACGTCGTGAGCTGCTGTCGGAGGAGTCGTGCCGTAGCCCGGACGCGGAAGCGTGCGCCTGGCGACCTCCTCGTCAGATAGCCTGCCTGCCTTGATCGAAGTTCCGTAGGCGTCCACGTAGACCTGTCCGGAGATCTCCTGGATAGCAGCCATCACCTCGTCGGTGAGCCACCTTATGCCGTTGTGGTCTTCTGCTAGGTGGGCGTACTTAGCGAAGTCAAGGGGCTTTCCGAAGCGGATCACAGGGTGATCGGTGTACGGCAATCCGATCCGGTTCTTACGAATTTCGGTGTTTTCGACTGCTACTGGAACCACCGGGACGCCAGCGGCGAGCGCCAGCCGTGCCACTCCGGTCTTGCCTTTGTAGAGCTTGCCGTCCGGAGTTCGGGTGCCCTCGGGGTAGATACCGACGACGCCTCCGTCAGCCAGCACCTGCAAGATAGGGCCAAGCCCGTCCAACGATCGGCGGCCACCCGTCCGGTCAAGCGGCACCTGGCCTACAGCCCGCAGAAACCACGCTACGACCTTCGATGCCAAACCCCGGTTGCCAGCGAACAGTTCGGCTTTGGCCGGGAACGTGACTGGACGCGAGATCAACGCCGGCATCAAGAACGTGTCAGCCGCCGACACGTGATTGCTGGCGAGTATCACGCCGCCCGAAGCTGGGATGTTTTCTTCGCCTTCCACTTTCCCCCGGAAGTAGAACTTGGCGAGCGGACGAAAAAGCCCGTACTTGAAGATCGAGTACCACACGGGGGCTAGCCTACGATGGAGATATGCCTGATCCAGACCAGACAGCCCCGTTTTTTGCCGGCGCCGGGCCAGTGGGCGTGTTGATGTGCCACGGCTTCACGGGCACCCCTGCTTCTCTGAGGGAGTGGGCAGAGCACCTGGTGGACGCCGGGTATCGGGTTTCGCTCCCACTGCTTCCTGGTCACGGCACGGTCTGGCAGGAACTTGCAGTGACCGCCTGGCAAGACTGGTACGACGCGGTTGACGCGGAGTACCAGGTGCTGGCGGAGAAATGTGACCACGTTTTTGTTGCTGGAATTTCTATGGGCGGCGCGCTGGCTTTAAGGCTCGCCGAGCACCATTCCGACATTGCCGGTTTGATGCTGGTGAATCCCGCGATCCTTCACAGGTCACCCAAACAAGCCCTGGTGGGAATCCTGAAGCATGTCGTCAAGGCAGTGAACGGTATCGGGAACGACATCGCCAGGCCGGGAGTGGACGAAGGAAGCTACGACATGACGCCTGTGGCGGCGGTCCACCAAATGCACAAATTGTGGGCCGAAGTCAGATCGTGTCTCGACCTAGTCACTTGCCCGATGATCCTGTTCCAGTCTCTGTCAGACCAGGTCGTACCGGGGATCTCAAGCGAGGTGATCCTTCGGCAGGTGTCTTCGGCTGACGTAACCCACCGCTTGTTGGAGAACAGCTACCACGTCGCCACGATGGATTACGACAAGCAGATGATCTTCGACGAATCTCAACTCTTTTGCGAGCGGGTTCTGGCATCTGTTGAGAACGACGTCCGGCCCAAGCGAGCAACCAACTGATCCTCAGCCGACTGTCACCGCCCGGGTCTAAGGTGCGTCGCATGAGCAGTGTGCCCATCCAACCTTCATTCGACGATCTGGGAACTCACCTTTCCATGGTGGAGTTTTGCGTGGTCGACCTTGAGACGACCGGGAGTGGGGCGGACGCCGCGATCACCGAGTTTGGAGCCGTACGGGTTCGCGGTGGCGAGGTGGTCGGGGAATTCCAGACACTGGTCAACCCTCAACAGCACATCCCACCGCTCATCTCGGTGCTCACGGGTATCACCGATTCGATGGTCGTTGATGCACCCACGCTTGCCGCGGTCTTTCCGAGTTTCGTGGAGTTTGCTCGAGGGTGCGTTCTCGTCGCACACAACGCCCGTTTCGACGCGGGTTTCCTGCGCCGAGCTTGCGACCAGGCCGGTTACGAATGGCCGTTTACAGCAACTGTCGACACCGTAGCGCTCGCTCGCACGGCCTTACTCAAAGACGAGGTCCCCAACGTTAAGCTCGCAACCTTGTCGCGCCACTTTCGGGTGCCAGAGGCTCCCAACCACCGGGCGCTCACCGACGCTAGGGCTACGGTTGCTGTGCTTCATGGGCTACTCGAACGAATCGGCAATCTTGGAGTCTCGACCCTTCCGGATCTGTTGGAGTTCACCCGTAAAGTCTCATCCGAACGCCGATCAAAACGGGTTTGGGCGTCCGACCTGCCGTCCACACCGGGGGTCTACCAGTTTTATACGGATCTACCGGACGCCTCCGGCAAGTTGGTTCGTCAGGTTCTTTACGTGGGTCGGAGTGTCAACGTACGCCAACGAGTCGCCAGTTATTTCACGGCTGCTGAGAAGCGCAGTCGCATGGAAGAGATGGTGCGGGTGGCAACTGGGGTGTCCGCTGTTGAATGCGCTACCGCACTGCAGGCAGAGGTTGTTGAGCTTCGGCTGATAGCTGCGCACGCTCCCCGGTACAACAGAAGATCGAAGTTTCCCGAACGGGTTAGTTGGCTCAAGCTTACGAACGAACCGTTCCCCCGTCTGGCAGTCGTCCGGCAGGTTAGAGAGGACGGCGGGCACTATCTCGGTCCGTTCGGTTCTAAGGCGGTTGCAGATAAAGCTGCCGAATCAATCTACGAAGCTTTCGGAATCCGCCAATGCCGCCAACGTCTTGCACTTTCACGTGCCACGGCAAGATGCGCACTTGGCGACCTGGGAAGCTGCGTGGCTCCGTGTGACCGCACCGTGGGTGTTCAGGCTTACAAGCAACTGGCCTCAGCTGTGGCCGACTGCCTCAATGGTGACGTCAGGCCTGTCATCGCGGCTGCTCGCGCCAGGTTGGCGGTGCTGGTGCCAAGGGAGCG
>CAYMMF010000149.1:0-4779 GCA_964391475.1 uncultured Propionibacteriaceae bacterium
CACAGGGGTCGTCCCGGCATACACCACGGTCTGGGTCGCGCCTAGCGTGTAAGCGTTGCTGCGATCCCGAAAGTAGGGACGCCGCTTGCGATGAGAAATCGCAGTACGCCTCCGGCTGATGGTCGGGGGCGTACTCTCGTTTGAGGACGAGAACGCGATGTCGATGATTACTGCTCGCGACGTCTGCCGTTGCAGTACTATTGAGTATCGGAATTACTGGGTGGGCGTTGGCGCCCGCTGGGCGGCGCGCCTATCCGTTCGGAGGGTGCGGCAATGGAACCGACAGTAGTTGCAGCAATCGTAATCGTAATAATTATTATCTTGATCACTATCCCTATCGTCATCATGAAGCAAAAGCGCCAGGCGAAAGTTTGGGAAAAGATCGCCGCGGAATTGGGACTAACCTTGAGGCCCCGCAGTAACTCGCTGGCCCCAATCGTCATCGAGGGCCAATATTTGGGACGCCAGGTGATTCTCGATATCGAAACAAGGACGGGTAACGAAAACGAGAACTCTGCAACTTTCACCAGGGTAGAGATGACTGTTAGCAACCCGCTCCAGATCGCGATGAACCTCCATAAGGAGGGAGTAGGAGACAAATTTTCCAAAGCGCTCGGGGGCACTGATATCCAGGTTGGCGACCCGGGACTCGACAAGAAACTTAGAATTGGTGGGGATCCCGACGTGGAAATCATCCGTGTTCTCACATCCCCTGATGTTAGGTCTCGGATGCTGGGCGAACCCCAGCCGACGTTCTTCCTGAACTCTTCCCAGCTTCATTGGAAAGGTCAGGGAGTCGTCAATAACGCCAGTCGATTTCGGGAAGTGCTGGACCTCATGACCTCGATCGCCGCTGAGGTTGGACGTTAAGTCAGTCTGTGCACTCCAGGGGGAGACGAGCAACGTTATGGCTTGGGCGAGGTCTTCGAGACGTCAACCCAAGGTTGCGCGAAGGTGTTCGATGACAGCACGCGCGTATGAACGTTCGGCGTCTATGCCAACGTGCCCGCTGCCATTTGTTAGCTCCACGACGAGTTCGCCCTCTACGGCAGTCAGGCGCACAAACGCTGAGCCGAGCATTGACCTCAGTTGATCTTCGCGTGTGAGCCACACTGCGTCGTCTTGGGGGATGCTGTCCAGTGCCCACTCGGTAGTGCCATTGAACTTGATGATTCACAGGGGTGCGTTGTGGCCTGATGTCCGGGCTGAGCGAGCCTTCGCTGACCGGATCCGTGCAGCGGGCGTGCTTGTTGGGCCCGGGTGCCCGGGTGGCTGCCGGTTCCACTTGCGGCGGTCTGGGTTCCTTACGGTTGGTCGGGGCGTCTGGTCTGGGGGTCAGCCTGGTTGGAGTGCCTGGATGCGGGTCCAGGCGTTGACCAGATCATCGGCCCAGGCCCAGTGGTCGGGGATTTTCAGGATGGGGGAGCGTGCGTGTCGGACGATACGGGCCGGGACGGCGAACAGCCTGAACCGGAGGGTTTTGGGTTCCGCGACGGCCAGTTCGTCGTCGAGGGCCAGGTGCCGCAGCCACGCGGTCAGGGTGACCGCAAGTGCTGCGAGTTGCAGCCAGGCCGCGTTGCGGTCGGAGTCTGCGGTGGGGAGCTTCTGTGCGCCCATCGCCTTGAGTTCTTTGACCTTGTCCTCGATGTGGGCTTGGGTGTGGTGCCGGGCATCGAGCCACTGCAACTGGCCTTCGGCCGTGTTGGTGGCGAACGCGCTGTAACGCCACTGGGCATCCTCACCCAGTTTCGCCTGCTCACCAACCGGTCGCAGGGTCCGGTACACGATGACCCGCATGTCAGCGAGCCAGCCGTCCAGACGGTCCCCACCCGCGCTGCCACGCAGCAACCCATTCACCTCAGCGACCTGACCGCCATCGGCGGCGACGTCCCCTCCGGCGGTGAGTCTGGCGGTCCAGGCCTGTTCGGGTAGTTCAGCGATACCGGCACGGGTCCGCTCATCGAAGGGCCAGCCGATCGAGTACTCGAGGCGGCGGCCACGCCTGCCATGCTGCTTGAACGTGTTCAGCCCGGTGAGGTGGTCGATCACGTCGTGGGAGGCGTCGGCGCCGTCGATCGTCACCAACACGTCCCGGTGATGTTCGGCGGGGATCTGCTCCAGGGCGGCATCCACCACCAGCGCGTGATGGGACGCTGTGATCGAGCCGGCGTTGCCGGGACGTTGCATCACAGCCAGATGGTCACCGGTGTTGCTGCACCACGCCGTCAGCGGATGCCAGCCGATCCCGTGCTTGTAATGCCCAGCCACGCTCGGCTCCTTCATCGTGGACGCCTCGATGATCGTGGCATCGAGGCGAACCACCGTCACCGACTCACCCGTCCCGGACCGGACCAGGGGCTGGCCTGCTACCTGCACCGCCAACAGCCGGCTCCGGTCCCGGCGAGGCGTGAAATCGCGTCTGGCGGCCACGGCCCGCAGCCCCGGGTTCCGTTGCCGTGGACGAATGAGGGTCTCTCGTTTGGGTTCGGAAGCGCTGGCGCTCACCTTCCACAACCGGAATGGTTCGCCGAGGCTGCTGCGTCCGTCCAGATTGGAAACCTGAGTTCCACTTTGGAGCTGTACCGGCAGGCGATGCGGCTTCGTCGCGAGTTCCAGTCCGGCGAAGATCTCACTTGGATCGAGACCGGACGCGCCGACGTCCTGCATTTCGCCCGTCCCAACGGCTGGCAGATCCTCACCAACTTCGGTGACGAGCCCTACAGGTTGGACGCCGACGTGGCACTCAGCAGTAGCGAAGTGACCACAGGGGTCGTCCCGGCATACACCACGGTCTGGGTCGCGCCTAGCGTGTAAGCGTTGCTGCGATCCCGAAAGTAGGGACGCCGCTTGCGATGAGAAATCGCAGTACGCCTCCGGCTGATGGTCGGGGGCGTACTTTTCCGATCAAGCCAGATTGCGACATCGCTCCGCTTAACCCTCAACCAGTCCACGGTGAAAACTCTCAAGTAATAATCCTTGCCGAGTGCCTCGATGCCAGACTGTCGGTGCAGATCGCCATTGATTAGACGATCCGCTTCGCGTTCAGGGAGAGAATCCACCACTCTCTTTTCGCTGAACTATCGGAATCCGCTATGGATGCGATGGGGCATACGGAGGGTATTTTATGCAAGGCTTTCGCACGTTTCGTGGAATCGTCGCAGCAGTTGTTGTCACCGCGCTATTACTTCCCGGTGGCATTTCTAATGGCACGCCAGGCGCCCAAGCTGCCGTGGTTGCAGCAGCCCCGGATCTCCGCGCGCAAGTCATCTACTTCCAGCAGAATGCGAACCTAGCCAGGCGTGACCTTGCTCTGGGGTCAATCACTGCTTCGTCGGCCTGGCAAGGTCAATTGTGGAACGATTTCATTGCCGACTGGACGTCGGTGAACAAACAACTCAAGATCAACACGTCTGTGCCGGGCGGTCTGCCCGCCAAAGGCCACGTATTCGTGCTGTTGGGAGCCGGGCTCACAGCTTCGGGCAAGATCTCTACGAAGTTGGAACGTCGTCTCGCGGTTACGCTTTCCGCTCTCAAGGCGTATCCGAACTCCCACGTGCTGGTCAGCGGAGGGAAGCCAAAAAACGGCAAATCCGAAGCTCAGGTGATGGCCGATTGGCTAGTCGGCAAAGGAATCGCGAAGGCCCGTATCCTTACTGAAGCCGGGTCATCAAGCACGGTCAGCAATGCCACCAACTCGATGGAGATATTGGCCAACCTGAGTGCGTACAGCAGCTACTCGCTGATCTCGGACGCCTCCCACCTCAGGCGCGCGACGATCCTGTTCGCGGCTGCGACCGTCCGCGTCCAAGAAAAATCCGGCAAAGCCTGGCCCATTAAGAGAGTGGGAAACGTGGCGTATCCGGATGAAGTTGGCGCCGGACAAAACCCGCTACCTACCTGGTCGGTTTCATACATCGCTAGCAACGTAGCCAGCGTTTTTGGCTTGAGTGCCGATTACCAGAAGCTCGTCGCAACGCCACCGTCATTACCGGTATTGACCTCCATCGAGGTGGTAAATTCCGACACCCTAACCTATTCAGTTGGCGACCCTGCGAGCAGCCAGAGCCCTTCGGTGAGAGCCAGTTACGACAACGGCGCTCTGACCAGGGAGGTCGCGAGTGAAGTGAAAGTCACCGGTATTGACACATCCAAGGTAGGCAAACGATTCGCGACCGTCACTTACTCCGAAGGCAAGGTTACGAAGTCCGCGACATTCGCCTACGAAGTGGTCAAGGCGTCCAGCAAGTTGTCTTTGAGTTTGTCTTCCAAGACAGTGAAGACAGCGAAAACTAAAGTTCTGGCGACCGTCAAAGTGTCCACGAAAGCACCGGGTATTACACCAACAGGTGAGGTTAAGTTCTACCTCGATGGCAAAAAGTTGTACACCTCGACACTTCCTGCGGACGGAGTGGTGAAGTTCAAGTACCCCAAGATCAAGAAGAAGGGGAAGCACCTGATCCAGGTCAAGTACACGGGTGACTCACGACTGAACTCGACCAAGAAGGTGGTTGAAGTACAGGTCAAGTCTTAGACCAACAGAAGCGTCATATCGTTGCTACTCGCACGGCGACTTCTCGCAGAACTCCCAGGAGGTCGGCTGGTCGGTGCCGGTCTCAACTGACTTGGCGGCATGGGACTTTTACTGCGTTTCTAAAATTGCTGCACAGCGCAACCGGGGTTGTCACTCAATTTCGGTTACGACCATCCTGCAATCGCAGAGGAGGACCAATGCCCATCACATCCGTAAAAATCGACCGAGGTTCACCGACCCTCACCGTT
>CAYMMF010000150.1:0-4779 GCA_964391475.1 uncultured Propionibacteriaceae bacterium
TGCCAGACATGGAGGCGGCCTTCGCCTACCTGGCCGAGTTGGGCATCGCCGACCAGGAAACGCCGTGACCGGCTCGCTGATTCGCACCGGGGCGCTGGTACGCAAAGAGTTCCAACACCTGTTCCGGGATCCCAGGGCGCTGGCGATGGTGATGGTGCTGCCGGTGATGCAGTTGCTGCTGTTCGCGTGGGCGATCAGCTTCGACGTGCGCGACGTCTCGACTGTGGTCTGGGACGCCGACCAGTCACCCAGCTCCCGCGCTTACACCCAGGAGTACACCGCTGGAGGATTCTTCAAGGTGGCTGGTGCCGTCGACTCCGAAGGCGAGATCGACCGGGCGTTCGAGCACGGCCGGGCGCGGGTCGCGCTGGTGATTCCTGCGGGTTTCCAGCGCTCTCTGGACGTCGGCGAACGCGCCTCCGTTCAAGTTCTCGTCGACGGGAGCGCGCCCACCGCAGCCAGAATGGGTGAGGCGTTCGCGCTCGCGCTGAACCAGCGCCACAATGCCACCACCTTCGCAACCTGGGCGCAGCGGACGCCGGGCGCGGGCCCCTCCGACGGGGTCACTGCGGGCGGGGTGGAACCGTTGGTGAGGACTTGGTACAACCCAGATCGGTTGTCGTCGGTGTTCCTGATCCCGGGGCTGATCGTCGTCATCATCATGATCGTTACGGTTCAGCAGACGGCGGTGACGATCGTACGGGAGCGCGACCTGCACACTGCCGAACAGATGCTCGTCAGCCCACTGAGGCACAGCGAGTTGGTGGTCGGAAAATTGCTTCCGTGGACGATCCTGTCGTTCGCGATCATGGCTGCCGTGACCGGCATCGGCATGTGGCTGTTCGAGTTGCCCTTGCGGGGTTCTGTGCCGCTGCTGTTGGTCGCGTCGGTGGTGTTTGTTTTTGCGTCGTTGGCGATCGGCCTGATCATCTCGTCGCTGACATCGTCGCCGGAGACTGCGAACATCACTGCACTGATGTTGGCGTCCCTGCCTAGCTTCCTACTTTCGGGCTTCGCATTCCCCATCTCGGCGATGCCGCCGGTGCTGCAGGCCATAACGTACGTGTTCCCTGCCCGAGAGATGGTGAACATCTCCCGCGGGGTGTTCCTGAAGGGTGCCGGTTTTGGTGACGTCGCCCTCGAACTGGCACTGCTGGTCGGCTACGCCGTCGTCGCGGTCATCATCTCCGTCCAGCTGTATGCGAGGAGGGCACGCCGATGAACCTGCGCCACATCCGGTTGTTGATCTGGAAGGAGTTCAAGCAGCTCCGCCGCGATCCGATGTACGCCCGGCTGATCTTGGCGATGCCGATCATGCAGCTGATCCTGTTCGGCTACGTCGTCGGAGTCGACGTCAACAACCTCTCCACCGCGATCGTCGATCTTGACCGGACGCCCGTCAGCCGGTCGATCGAGGCATCGTTCGAGGCGTCGGACTACTTCGACATCGTCGCTCGCCCCGACAGCGAGGACGCCCTGAAACCACTTCTGGATCGCAACCAGGCCGCAGTCGCCATCGTCATTCCTTCGGGCACCCAGGCGAGCATTCAACGCGGCCAGGTGGCCGGCATCGGCGTAATCGTCGACGGCTCAGACAGTCAGACGGCGTCCATCGGCACCGCGTACGCCTCACGCATTATCGGTGGCTTCAACTCGTTCCCGGACGCCGGGCCGGGGGTGGACGCCAGCGTGCGGGTGGTGTACAACCAGTCGCTGCGGACGGTGAACACCATGATTCCGGGGCTGATCGCGAGCATCATGATGATCTCGGTGCTGGCCATTATGAGTCAGTCGGTGGTGAAGGAGCGCGAGCGGGGCACCCTGGAGCAAATCTTCGTCACCCCGATCAGCCGGGGGGAGTATCTGGTTGGGAAGGTTGTGCCGTACGCGCTCCTCGCGGCCATACAGGCCACGCTGGTCGCCGTGTTGGGGACGCTGTGGTTCCGTGTGCCGTTCGAGGGGTCGCTGGCCGTGCTGGTCACCGGGCTAGGGTTGTTTTTGCTTACCAACGTCGGGATCGGCCTGCTGGTCTCGCTGGTGTCTCGCACCCGGCAGCAGGCTCAGCAGGCGATGATGTTCATCATCCTGCCCACCATGCTGCTTTCGGATTTCATCTTCCCCGTCGAATCCATGCCCCAGGCACTCCAACCGTGGACGAAGTTGATCCCGATGACCCACGTGATGGAGGTCATCCGTGGGGTGTTCGTCAAGGGGTCGGGCTTCGAAGCCTTGGCTATGCCTCTGCTGATGCTGCTCGGGTTCGCGGTTACGATTTTCGGGGTGGCTGTTGTGTTGATGAGACGGAGGCTCTCCGAATGAGTGAGGTAGCCAGCGCCGAGGTTGCCGTGAGAATCCGGGGTCTGCGCAAGATGTACGGCAAGTTCGCCGCCGTCGATGGCATCAGCTTCGACGTTGCCAGGGGGGAGGTCTTCGGGTTCCTGGGCCCGAACGGGTCGGGGAAGACCACGACGATCCGCATGCTGACGGGTTCGATCGCGCCGACGTCGGGCACCATCGAAGTGCTGGGCGTCGATACGAGTCGAAACGCTGGTCCGATCAAGAAGCGGATCGGTTACATGAGTCAGAAGTTCTCCCTCTTCGACGATCTGACTGTCGATGAGAACCTGCGGTTCTATGCAGGCGTCTACGATCTGTCGCCCATCGAATTCGCCGAGCGGCGAGAGTACGTCCTCGAAATGGCTGGGTTGCGCGGCCACGAGCAGGATTTCACCGGTGACTTGTCGACCGGCTGGAAGCAGCGCCTAGCGCTTGGGGCGGCGACGATGCACCGCCCGGAATTGTTGTTCCTCGACGAGCCCACCTCGGGTGTCGATCCGGTGGCGCGGCGCCAGTTTTGGGATCTGCTCTACGACCTCTCAAGCCAGGGCGTGACGCTGTTCGTGACGACTCACTACATGGAGGAAGCCACGAACTGCACCCGGTTGGCCTTCATGTACGCCGGGCGGGTCATCGCCGAAGGAAGCCCCAACCAGATCCGGCAGCAGCACAGCAGCGGCGGTCGGACTCCCTCGCTTGAGGACGTGTTCGTCGACCTGATGACGGCACGCGAGAGACACTCCTCGTCGCATTCGGTTGGCTGAGGGGCGCCGTAGGCGCGTCTCGAAGCTGGCTGAGCCCTTCGAGACGGAGCTGCGCTCCTCCTCAGGAACCGCCCGACTAACTGGATTTCTTCAGCGTCCGCTACTATTAGTCGCAGCGATCACTCCAATCTCGCCGAGGATCGTCAGGTGATGTGACCGAACTGCACGTGCGCCCCGCGCTCCGACCAGGTCACTGGCCGCGCCGCACCAGTCATCCGGACTGGATCCAGCACGAGCGCGCCGGGCGGGAGCCCACGAACCAGAAACTTTCAACATGACCTCAGCTTTCGCACGCCTCGGCGTGCCATCCACCCTTGTCGCCGTGCTTGCGGCGCAAGAAATTCACACCCCGACCCCGATCCAGAAGGCCACATTGCCCGATTCGCTTGCGGGTCGCGACGTCCTCGGACGCGGCCGCACCGGGTCAGGCAAAACGTTCGCGTTCGCGCTTCCGGTAGTGACTCGTCTCGGCGCGGATCGCGTCCGGGTCGCTCCCGGGCGTCCCCGGGCGCTGATCCTTGCGCCGACCCGTGAGCTAGCCGCCCAGATTTCAGAGTCGGTGAAGCCGCTGGCTCAGGCATCCAGGTTGACGACGCTCACCATCTTTGGCGGCGTCAACCAAAACCCCCAGGTGCGCGCGCTGAAGGGCGGCGTCGACATTTTGGTTGCGACCCCTGGGCGACTGCTCGACCTGCGCGAGCAAGGTCACCTTTCGTTGTCCGATATCGCGGTGACCGTCATCGACGAGGCGGACCACATGAGTGACATGGGCTTCCTTCCCGGCGTGAAGAAGATCCTCACCGCGACGCCCCGACGCTCGCAGCGGTTGTTGTTCTCGGCGACTCTCGATAATGCGGTGGACGTGCTGGTGAAGCAGTTCCTGCACGACCCGGTCGTCCACCAGGCCGATTCCGCGCGGGCACCCGTCGAGAAGATGGACCACTACGTGCTCACCGTTTCTGAGGCTGAGCGCGCCGACGTGATCGCCGATCTGGCCTCCGCGCCCGGGCGGACAATCTTGTTCACCCGCACCAAGCACGGTGCTAAGAAGTTGACGAAGCAGCTAGTCGGACGCGGGATCCCCGCGGTTGATCTGCATGGCAATCTGAGCCAGAACGCCCGAACCCGCAATCTGGAAGCGTTCGGTTCCGGGCGGGTTGAGGCTTTGGTCGCCACCGATATCGCGGCCCGGGGGATTCACGTGGACGAGGTGGCGCTCGTCGTCCACGCTGATCCGCCGAGCGAGCACAAGGCTTACTTGCACCGCTCCGGACGGACGGCGCGGGCGGGTAACGCCGGGACGGTGGTCACGCTCGCGACGCCCGCGCAGCGCAGGGACGTGCAGGGACTCATGCGGGCGGCCCGCATCACGCCTCGCATCACGGACGCGTCGGCCGGGACGCTTCACGAACTCGCGCCGGGGGAGCGCCGCGTCTTGTCTGCGGCGGAAGTGGCCGAGCGGACGCCGACAGCCCCGGTCAACCAGCCATCCCGAAAGCGGCCGACGGCAGCGAACCAATCGCGCGGCAATGGAGGTAGTGGAACGGGTGGGGGACGCCGCAAGTATCGCTCCCGCTCGAGTAAGTCGCGGGGGTAGACGCATTGGGGGTGCCGGTAGTTGGATCAGCCGACGATGACGGCCTGCAACTCGCCCACCGGCAACTCCCGCGTCCCATTC
>CAYMMF010000151.1:0-4058 GCA_964391475.1 uncultured Propionibacteriaceae bacterium
AACGCCACTCATCGCTCTTCTAATCACCACTGTCGTTGCCATGTTCCTGTTCGGATACCTGTTAGGCAAGTCCCTGGATGAGGTTGGAAAGCAGGTCGGTTCCGCATTCGCACCAATCGCAGCCATCCTGATGATCGTCGGCGCTGGCGGCGGGTTCAAAGAAACTCTCGTAGAGTCCGGCATCGCAGATGTCATCGCCAAAGGACTGGTTGAAGCTGCACTGCCTCCTCTACTCGCAGCTTGGATCGTCGCCGTGCTGATCCGCCTGGCCACTGGCTCTGCCACCGTCGCCACAATCACCGCTGCAGGCATCATGGCCCCAATCGCAGCAGGGATCTCGCCCACGCACGCTGCACTCATGGTTCTTGCGATCGGTTCGGGATCAGTGTTCCTCAGCCACGTCAACGACGCAGGCTTCTGGATGGTGAAGGAATACTTCGGTATGACCGTCGGCCAAACCTTCAAAACCTGGTCGCTGATGGAAACCGTGCTGTCAGTCACCGGCCTAACATTCGTGATGCTGCTCAGCTTGGTGGTCTGACCGTGCCAGCACCCCAACTATTGACTGCCGTCGCCGAAGTCACCGAGCGTATTCGGCGGCGCAGTCAGGGCACGCGCAATGCGTACCTGGCGCGAATCCGTGAGGACGCGTCCCGCGCGGACTCACGGATTCGGTTGAGTTGCGCCAACCTCGCGCACGCATTCGCCGCCATGCCGGAGGACGAGCGAGCACCAGTGTTGTACCAACGGCGTCCGAACCTCGGCATTGTCACCTCTTACAACGACATGGTTTCCGCACACCGTCCCTATGAAAGCTACCCCGAACTGATCCGGGACGAGGCCCGGCTAAACGGCGCGTCCGCGCAGGTCGCAGGCGCCACTCCGGCGATGTGCGATGGCGTCACCCAGGGCACTCCGGGCATGGAACTGTCGCTATTCAGCCGCGACGTGATTGCCATGAGCACCTCGGTCGCCCTCACTCACGACGTCTACGACGCCGCCCTGCTGCTCGGAGTCTGCGACAAAATCGTCCCCGGGCTGCTAATCGGGGCCTTGTCGTGCGGCCACCTGCCGTGTGTGTTCGTCCCAGCCGGCCCCATGGGCAGTGGGATCGCCAACGCTGAAAAGGCCAAGGTAAGAGAAGCGTTCGTCAAGGGTGAGGCTACCCGCGAAGAACTGCTTGAGACCGAACTACAGGCCTACCATTCGCCCGGTACCTGCACCTTCTACGGTACGGCGAATTCGAACCAGGTACTCCTTGAAGCCATGGGACTTCACGTACCCGGTTCGGCTTTCGTTCCGCCGTATTCTCCGCTGCGCGAACAACTCACCCGGCAGGCCGTCCGTACCGCACTGGACATTCGCCCTGGCCAGAGGTTCACGCCCATCGGCGAGCTGGTGGACGAGCGGTCGATCGTGAATGCGCTGGTCACCTTGTTGGCCACCGGAGGCTCGACCAATCACCTGATCCACTGGGTGGCGGTCGCCCGCGCAGCAGGCATCATTTTCGACTGGGAGGACGTCGACAAGCTCTCAGGCGTAGTCCCACTTCTAGCTCGGGTCTACCCAAACGGCCCTGCTGACATCAACGATTTCGAGAGAGCCGGCAGCACCGGTTTCGTGCTCCGCGAACTCCTAAACGCCGGGCTGCTTCATCGCGACGTTGCGACTATCTCCGGCGAGGGGCTGGAGCTTCAGACCGTGCGCCCAACTTTGGTGGACGGAAACCTGAAGTTCATCGAACAACCGGAATCCAGCCGCGACACAACGGTGATCCGGTCGGCTTTTAACCCGTTCGACGCCTCGGGCGGGTTGGCACTGCTACAGGGTAACCTCGGTCGGGCAGTGATCAAGGTGGCCGCGGTCGCACCAGAACACCGGATGATCGAAGCTCCAGCGTTCGTAGCCGACTCCCAAGAAGACGTCGTTCGGGCCTTCGAGGCTGGGGAACTCAACCGTGACGTGGTTGTCGTTGTCCGATTCCAAGGACCCCGCGCCAACGGAATGCCTGAACTGCACCGGCTCACCGCAATCCTGGGTTCCCTCCAAAGCTCCGGATACCAAGTGGCACTGATCACCGACGGACGAATGTCGGGAGCCTCCGGTCGAATCCCGGCAGCCATCCATCTCACACCGGAAGCGGCAGTAGGCGGGCCAGTCGCTGCCGTCGTGAGCGGCGACGTCGTCCGACTCGATGTGGCAGCCGGGACGATTGATGTCCTCGGAGGAGCAGATGCGCTCCTGGGCCGTCCACTCGCCCACATCAGCGAACTGCGACCACTCGGCCTGGGCCGTGACCTGTTCGCAGGAATGCGTGCAAACATCTCCAGCGCCGAGGAGGGCGCCTGCACCTGGCTGCCTTACATGCCGACCCAGCCAACCACAGATCCCATCGCTCACGCGCAACCGACTAAGGAGTAGCTCTACTCATGAAAACTGCAAACCAACCCTGGCTTGGCCGGGGTCCGATCATCCCTGTGATCGTCATCAATGACGCTGACGCCGCAGTGCCCCTGGCCCGAGCGCTCGTCGCTGGCGGCCTGTCCGCCCTCGAGATAACCCTCCGGACGCCAAACGCGCTCGCGGCGATCGAAGCAATCGCAAGCAACGTGCCCCAGGCCACCGTCGGAGCTGGCACCCTGCGCGTCCCATCCGACGCTCGTGCGGCCAAAGACGCCGGATCGAGCTTCGCAGTCTCGCCGGGTTACACCCGAGAACTCGGGCAGGCGTGCCGCAACGTTGACCTGCCACTCCTGCCTGGTGTCGCCACTGCGTCCGAACTGATGACGGGTTACGCCGATGGCATCCGGTTCTTCAAGTTCTTCCCGGCGGTCGTCGCGGGAGGCGTCCCTGCCCTAAAGGCGCTCGCGGGGCCGTTCCCGGACGTGCGCTTCTGCCCCACCGGGGGAATAACCGAAGCGACGGCACCAGACTTCCTTGCCCTCCCCACGGTCCCAGTCTGCGGCGGCACCTGGCTAACCCCGCCAGACCTCGTCGCCGGAGGCGACTGGGACACCATCACAGAACTAGCCCGCCGAGCGGCCTCGCTTGGCTGACGCCACGGGGCATCCCGCCTGGGGTCTCACTAGTCCGCCTTGACCGCGTGACCCCCAAACTGGTTACGCATAGCGGCCACCATCTTCATGGCGGGGCTGTCCGCCTGCTGCGACACGAAGCGGGCGAACAGCGCCGCCGACATCGTCGGTACGGGGACGCCGAGGTCGACCGCGGCGTTCACCGTCCACCTGCCCTCACCGGAGTCGGCAGCGTAGCCCTCGATCCGCTCAAGGTGTGCGTCCTCTTCCAAAGCCAACACCATGAGATCCAGCAGCCAAGAGCGGATTACCGTTCCCACCTGCCACGACGAGAAGACCTCCGGAACGTTCGTGACGATGTCTGACTTCTCAAGCAGCTCCCAACCCTCTGCGTACGCCTGCATCAAGCCGTACTCGATGCCGTTGTGGACCATCTTCGCGAAATGCCCAGCTCCTGTACCGCCAGCGTGGACGAACCCCGACCCACCCTCGGGTTTCAAAGCGTCGAAGATCGGCTGCACCTCTGCCACCACCTCTGCGGGGCCTCCGACCATGAGGGCGTAGCCATTTTCCAAACCCCACACGCCACCGGACACGCCACAGTCGAGGAATTTGATGCCCTTCTCCCCCAGCGCCTTCGCGTGCCTGGCGTCGTGGGTCCACTTGGAGTTACCCCCGTCGATGATGATGTCTCCGGGGGCTAGCATCCCGGCAACCTGATCGATCACCTGGTCGGTGACGAAGTCGGGCACCATCACCCATACGATGCGGGGTGCGTCGAGTTGGGCTACCAGATCCTCCACGGATGCGACTTCTGAGACGGCAGGATCGTTGTCGTATCCCACCACCTCGTGCCCGGAGCGGCGCAATCGTTCGGCCATGTTGCCGCCCATTTTTCCTAGTCCTATCAAACCCAGCTTCATGGTTTCCTCCCAGCGAACGCTTTGACTAGCCACAGCCTAGTTTCGAAAAACTGTCTTCGCAGAATCGCTGCCTACCTCGCATCCTGGGGTCTCCGGATTG
>CAYMMF010000151.1:4068-4688 GCA_964391475.1 uncultured Propionibacteriaceae bacterium
GAGTACATGAACTCGCAACCGTCAATGGCCGAAATTTGGGAGAGTCGGTACGCGACGTCGAGTCGAGTTTGGTCCGGACGTCCCAACGCCACTCTGACCCAGATCGCGCCCACCCTGAAAGCAGGCCGGTCGTTGGATCTAGGCTGCGGCGAAGGTGCTGACGTGATCTGGTTGGCTTCCCAAGGGTGGGACGCCATGGGCGTCGATATCTCCCCCACTGCTGTTCAGCGGGCGACGGACGCCGCCCACGCTGCCGGGCTTTCGGGCGTCCGCTTCGAATCCGCAGACCTAAACACTTGGGGCAACGGAGAACGGTTCGACCTGGTCACTGCTTTCTTCTTCCACTCGCGCATGGAGCCCGACCGCACCCGAATCCTCCAGCGGGCGGCAAACCGTCTGGCCCCAGGTGGCCACCTACTGTTGGTCTCCCACGCCGAGTTCCCACCCTGGGCTCCGGCGTCCGAGCAACGCCGACTGACCCCGCAGCAGGAGGTTACAGGGCTGGGCCTCGACCCGGCGTCCTTCGAGCCCGTGCTAGCAGAGATTCGCAGCCAACCGGCGAGGCGTCCGGACGGAGAATCGGCGACGATAAACGACGTGGTCGTCATGGTGGCCAGGAA
>CAYMMF010000152.1:0-4670 GCA_964391475.1 uncultured Propionibacteriaceae bacterium
GACGCCGGTCAGGGCGTGGCCGGGCATAAAACGGTCAGTCTGCGAAAGCAGACCGACCGCGGGCGAGACCGGCGGCCCGGGGACGGCCGCGAAAGACCCAGCTTCGAGGCTTCGAGACGCCGACTTCGTCGGCTCCTCAGCCAACCGGGCGAAGGGCCTCAGCCAACCCCGCGGCTCCTCAGCCAACCGAACCAAGGGCCTCAGCCCTCGGAAAGCCCAACGTCCTTCCCCCAGCTAGTGGACGAGCGCTTTCAGGCCGATCAACACCACTCCCAGCCCGGCGATAGAAGCCCCACCTAGTAGCCGGTGCGTGAGTGCGTCCGACCACATGGCGACCTTCGCGAACCCGACCACGCCCAGCGCGAACACCGTCACCCACATGGTCGCCCAAATCGCAACATCATCGTCCAGCAGGTTGACAACGCCGAACGCCAGCGGGATCAACGCAATCGCCGCAGCGAACAACATCTCCCAGGAATGCGCCACCGAATATCGAAACGCGCTTTCCAGATGGCCCACGGCAGGAATTTCCGGCCCGATCTCGTCGCTGAGGTGCGCCACCGTCCCCGCAAAAACGTGAGCCACCCAGAACACGACGACCGTGACCGCGACCTTCACCAAGATCTCCCAGGACGCCTCCGCCTTGTCAGCGACGATCACCACAAGGCCAGCAACCATAATCAGCCCATAAATGGCGTGCTCACTCGCTAAATGCTTCACAGTCTTCCTGTCTAGCCGACTTGCGAGCGAAGCTTATCCACAATCTTGAGCGTTTCAAGCGTCCGGGCGTTGTCGACATCCGCGTCAGCCCTGCCCTCTATCAACGCCACAAACCGCGCCAACGCGAAATGCAGATTCCCAGCAGGTTCGTCTATCACCTGCTCCAAAGACGCCCCATCGAGCAACTCCAGCCGCAGCCGCCGCGGCTCGGCGATGTGGTCGATGTACAACGTCCCTAACTCGCCTTGAATTTCGGCCTCGCGCCCAGAGTGACTGATCTTGGAGTAGCTGACGTCCACCACGCATCCGGGAAATCCGAGCAACGCGGCCCCGGCGCCGTCCACCCCGTTGGGCAGCACAACCGACTGGCCTGCAATCGCTGTTGGCCGACCGAACAGTTCGACCGCTGCGCTCAGGCAGTAAACCCCTAGGTCGAGCAGCGCACCGCCACCCATTTTGGGGTCGAAGATGTTGACGCGCTCCCCGGCCAGCAGTAGGTCGTATCGGGCTGAACGCTGGCAGTAGGCCAGCGACGCACGCCGGATCGTGCCCAATTGACCAAGCAGGTCACCCACCGCGGCCATTCCCGGGTCGAAGACGTTGCGCATCGCCTCAAGCAGTACCACCCCGCGGGCGGTGGCGGCGTCCACCAGACGAGCAAACGAGTCAGCGTCGGCGGTAGCGGGCTTCTCCACCAGGACGTGCTTGCCCGCCTCTATCGCGGCCATGCACTGTTCGAAGTGCACCGAATTCGGGGAGGCGACGTAGAGGGCGTCCACATTTTCAGATGCCAGCAGCGCATCGAAGTCATCGGTATGTCCCGCCACACCATTTGCGTCTGCAAACTCGGCCGCTCGACCTGAATCCCGCGAATAGGCCGTGGTGAACGACACCCCAGGCACCTTTGCCGACGCCGCGACGAACTGCGAGGCAATCGAGCTTGTTCCTATCGAGGCTAAAGCGATCATGGTTTCCTCGTTCGTGGCGGTTCGAAGCCGAATGGAATGCGGACTGTTATAGCAGGCTGCGCAACGCTTCAGCCACTGCGTCTGGCGCCTCGATAGGAAGCATGTGGCCGCAGTCCACGATCTGGAGTTCGGTTTGCAGCGCGTCGGCCAGCTTTTGCATGTCGGCTTCCGACATCAGCGTGTCGTCGCGGCCATGCATTACTACCCCTGGGACGCGGAGCGCCTTGAGTACATCCAGCCGGTCAGGCCTACCAGACATGGCTCGCTGCGCCCAGACGATCCCGTCGGTTGGGGCGGACACCAACCAGCCCTCGAGTTCAGCGGCGACGGCGGGTTGGTATTGCCTGGTTTTGGATGAAATGTGGGTCTCGACCATCGAGCCGACCAGCTTGTAGGCGGAACTACCAGCCTTCGCCTGGTCGATCATGGCTCCGCGTCCGGCTCGGGCTGCCTCGTTGTCAGCGGACGCCTTTGTGCCCAGCAAACCGATTCCGACCAGCCGTTGCGGAGCGAGTTCTGCGACGGCAAGCGCCGCATACCCGCCCATGGAGTTTCCTGCCAGCGAGAACTCCGTCACGCCCGCGGCGTCCAACGACGCCAACAACGCCCGCGCGTAGGCGAGCATGGACGCCTCCTCCGGGACGGCAGATCGTCCAAACCCAGGCGGATCGACCGTGATCGCACAGCCATTAAGACGCGCCAAAACCCGATCCCACACCCTGGAATCCAGCGGGAATGGCGGCAACAAAACCAGCGGACGAGCCGAAGACGCAGAGTTGAGATTGATCGCCAAAGTGGTCATTGCCCAACTCTGACACACCCAAACAATCTTGACGACGCATCGGGCGAAACCGGGGGTGCAGTGTGGGGGGTGGGTGGGGGAACGCGAGCAGAGCGGTGTCAGCCGAGCAGGGCGAGCAACTCGACCAAACTCTTGATCGTCGTCGCGCCCTTCGGCGCTGGCGGCGGAACAGCAAACGTCGCCAACCGAACCGACGGAATACCGGCCGCCATCGAAGACAGCACATCCAGATCCCGATCACCGACCGCAATGCACTCCTGCGGGTCAAGACCGTGACGGCGAAGCATCTCGTTACACATCGTCGGATCAGGCTTACGCGGGTAGCCGTCCGGCGCACAAATCATGTCGTCAATCACCAACCCGGTGGCCGCCAGCAGCGCCTCGGCGCTGGCCCGATCGCGGTGCGTGACCACCAGATTCAGCCCGCCCAGCCGTCGCACTTCGGCCAAAACCGCAGCCGCACCAGGCATCACCGGCGGCGGTTTGGTTTTCCAGGCCTTCTTCAACGCGTCGTAGGCGGCGACGAACTCTGCCCGATCGATGTCGAAGCGCCTTGCCAACTCTGACATTGCACCCCCAATTGATCCGTGGGGTGTCCCGCGGGTCAAAGCCGCGACGTCGGCGTCCGACACCACACCCCCATGCCCGGCTACGACCTCGCTCAACGCGTGCTCCACCGTCGGATACGTATCCAGCAGCGTGCCGCCCATGTCCCAAAGGATGTGACGCACAACCATGTTTCACATTGTTCCCCATCACGATCCTGATCTGCGGGTGAATTGGGGGACGCGGGAGTTGGGGTAGGGGCGGGACGCGGGCTGACGGGGTGCGAGTGGCCACCAGGCAGGCGGACGGGGAGCCGAGGCTCGGGTTACGAGGTGGACGAGAGACGCGGACGCGGGCTGACGGGGTGCGAGTGGCCACCAGGCAGGCGGACGCACCCGGCTCGATAGGCTAACGCCCATGACGCAATCCGTGACATCAGCAAACGACTTCATCCGCGACATCGTCCGAACAGACGGCGAACAGGGAGTCTACGGCGGACGCGTCCAAACCCGGTTCCCACCCGAACCCAACGGATACCTACACATCGGGCACGCAAAAGCCATCGTCCAAGACTTCGGAGTCGCCGAAGACTTCGGAGGCACCTGCAATCTACGCTTCGACGACACCAACCCAGACACCGAAGAAACCGAATACGTCGACTCCATCGTCGACGACATCGAATGGCTGGGATACCACCCCCAATCGGTGCTGCACGCGTCCGACTACTTCGGGCAGCTCTACGACTGGGCCGAACACCTCATCGGGAAGGGGCTCGCCTACGTCGACGACTCCGACGGCGAAACCATCTCAGCGCAACGCGGCGGCTACGGCAAACCCGGGGTTGAGTCGCCGTACCGGGACCGGACGCCTGAAGAAAACCTCGACCTGTTCCGCCGCATGCGCGCCGGAGAATTCGCTGACGGGACGCGCGTCCTGCGAGCGAAAATCGACATGCAGCACGAAAACATGCAGATGCGTGACCCGGTCATGTACCGGATCCGCCACGCGCACCACCACCGCACCGGCGACGACTGGTGCATCTACCCCACCTACGACTGGGCGCACGGGCAATCCGACGCGCTGGAGGGCGTCACGCACTCGATCTGCACCCTAGAATTCGACAGCCACCGGCCGCTGTACGACTGGTATTTAGCGCAGTTGCCGCTGCCGTACGAGAAGCCCAAACAGATCGAATTCGCGCGGCTGGAGTTCACCCACACGGTCACCAGCAAACGACGCTTGAAGAAACTCGTCGACGAGGGGCTGGTGGACGGCTGGGACGACCCCCGGCTGCCGACCCTGATCGCGCTTCGGCGCCGCGGCTACCCGCCAGCTGCCATTCGGGCGTTCTGCGTTGAGATCGGCACCACCCGAACCAACTCCCGACAAGCCATCGAGGCGTTAGAGGCCGTGGTGCGACGCGAACTCAACCGCACCGCCCAGCGGCGGATGGCCGTGATCCGGCCGCTGAAGGTCGTGATTACGAACTGGCCGACAGATTCCGACGGGGTTCCGGTTGTTGAACACTTCGAGGTCGCCAACAACCCCGAAAACCAGGCTGACGGCGTCCGTTTGGTGGCGTTTTCTGGTGAGCTTTACATCGAGTCGGACGACTTCGCCGAGACGCCGCCGCC
>CAYMMF010000153.1:0-727 GCA_964391475.1 uncultured Propionibacteriaceae bacterium
CCATTTCGCAAACACCAGTCCCCGACTACACCAAGCCAGGCAAGGCGGTTGCCGCGATCGACGAACTGTTGGACGCCGCCGGAGCCGACGACGTCCTCATGGTTTCGGTAAAGCGACTGGATGTGACCGTCAGCGTGCTACGCGACAAGAAGGCGGAAACTTGGTCGTTCCGCCAAGGCAAAGCCACGCAGGTCGAAACCGACTTGGCGTACGTCGATCAAGCCACGTTCGACATTGACGACTGGAACCTGGACGACCTGGGCGTGCTGTTCCGGGCTGCGGTCGCAGTCTCAGGTTCAGACAGCGGGCAAGAACTCCAAATCGTGGACGCCCTTGGCGGCGAGATCCGAATGAGCGTCTCAACGAACCCGGAATCCCGGCCGGTGTTCTTCAACCGCGACGGCACCTTGATGCAAACCCTCGACCTGACCAGTGGCTGGGGGTTGGCGGCAGCATTCGATGAGGTTGCCGACGCTCAAGTCACAGCGCTCGAGGTGGGTTTCGGCAACCAGAACGTCTACTTCGAGCATCGAAGCGACGGCGGCAAGAACATCACGCGCCGCTCCCGCGGCTCCTGGCTTCCCCTGACGGTCGCCACCCGTCCCACCTCTGACGTCTTGGAGTCTTTCGTCGTGCCACAAGACCTATCGGAGCGAGTGTGGCGGGTGTTGGACGCCAAGCACCGCTCCGGCGAGTTTCGCCTGAACGACCAGTGGTCGTGCCGGAT
>CAYMMF010000153.1:737-4670 GCA_964391475.1 uncultured Propionibacteriaceae bacterium
CGCCGGCAAAGGCGTCCGGTTGAGCTTCACGATCGGGACTCAATCGTTCACCACCGACATCGACGGCACCGACGTCAGCCCCTGACCCACAGGTGGTCGGCACCCACGGCGTCCACCACCGCAGCCAGGTCGTCGGACGGCCCTGCAAGCACGATGAATTCGGTCGTCCGGCGGCGTCCGGTCTTTCCGACCTTCTCACCAGCCGGGTTGTACACCCCGATCACCGACCCAACGTGCCGGGGGGTGTCGAACGCGAGCACCTCCACCGCGTCCCCCCTAGCCGCGCACCACTCGACCAGCCGCTCTACCGGAACGAACCCCTCAGCGTTGAACGAGACCGCCACCACCCGCGCCTTAGCGCTGGCGATCACCCCCGAGAGCGCCGCATCGACAGTCCCCCGGTAGTTGAAAGCGCTGCGATTCTGCTCATCGCGGAGATCCACCCGCTTGCACGCGATGCCGTAGTGCTCGGGGTCGTCCCAGCGAACCAAGGTTTCCCAGACGTGGTAGTTGGCCAGATACCGATGCTGGTTGTATGGCGGATCCAGATAGGCCAGGTCGACCCTCGGCATAGTTTCGACCCACTTCACGGCGTCCGCCTGAACGGCGAGCCCCTTACCGGGCGTCAGTTCGGGGCGCGCCAACATAAGCGGACGCAACGCTCGGGACGCCCACTGCTTGAGGTAAGCCATCTGCAAACCGACGGTCGAATCGACCGCGTCCGCAGCCAACAACAGACTGGTCAGCAGGATCGGACGAAGCGGCGAAGCTCCAAAAAGCTCATCGATCCCGTCGCGGATCGCATCGATGCGTCGGCCGTTGTCAGGGTGGAAATAGCGGGCCTGCTCGCAAAAGACCCGCGTCACGTACCCCCGACGATCAGGCAGCGCGGCTAGCCGCGCGAGCGCCTCGTCAACCTCGCGAATGTCGATCGTCGTCGCGTCGATCTCAACGAAACACTGCGCGAGCGTGTGGGAGTAGGACGCCGTGTCAACCGCGATCGTTGAAACGCCCCGCTTGCAGAACTCCTGAGCGACCCTGGTCGTACCAGTGAACAGGTCGACCGCAGTCGCGGCGTCCACCGCGGACGCGAGCTCGCCGAGCACACCCACTAGTGCGCGCTTTGACCCCAAATACTTGATCACACAATCACCAGATGCCCGGATTCACCCCAATGCGCCCGCGGCGAACGTGTTGCACTGGCTGGGATCACCGGTGTTGAACCCAACGCCGAACCAGTGTTTGCGGTCGGCTGAAGAGCCGTGGGTCCAGGCGTCCGGCTTCACCTGCCCGGTCTGTGCGCGCTGGATTCGATCGTCGCCCACCGCGATTGCGGCATTAACCGCACGATCCAGGTCGTCCTGGGTTACGGACGTGATCGGCGAATTCGGATCCATTGTTGCATTGCTGAGCCACGCCCCGGCGTAACAGTCGGCCTGGAGTTCGAGCTTCACCTGCGGAGAATCAGGCCCAGATCGCTGGCCGGCAGCCTGAACTTTGGGCAGGATCCCAGTCAGATTCTGGATGTGATGACCGTACTCGTGGGCGATCACGTACGCCTCGGCCGCGTCCCCACCGGCGGCGCCGAGTTGGCCCTTGAGCATGTCGTCGAAGAAGGTGCCATCGAGGTAGATCGTGCGATCAACCGGGCAGTAGAACGGGCCCACCGCTGACGTCGCGGTGCCACAGCCGGTCTGGGTAACACCGGAAAACATCACGGTGTCGGCCTTCTCGTAGCCAGGCAACGTGGCTTGCCAGTAGGACTGAATCGAGTTTGTGTAGGCCACGAACCGGCACTCGCGCTTGGTCGCGATATCGGCGCCCGTCTCACACTCGGCGAAATCGCTCACCGCACCCGGCGCCGACGGCTGATCGGGCATGTTCCCCAGCAGTTCCATCGGGTTGAACCCGAGCAACAAGCCCAGTATCACCACGACCAACGCCATGCCGCCGCCCACCGCAACTGTGCCTCTGCGTCCGCCCCCACTGCGTACCTGAGACGGATCTAGCCGAGCGTTCTCGTTGTATTGCACAATGCCCTCCGACTTCATGCATGTCTTGGCGATGAGCATAGTCGTGCGCACAGCCAAGAGGCAGTGGGCACGACGAGAGCCTGTTTCGGCGTCCGGCAAACCGGTTCTCGGCGACGCCAAATTTCTTTTGGGACGCCGCGCAGCGTGCGTCGATTGGATTGTGAGTGCCCGCTTAGCGATGATGGGCGAATGCAGATTGTGGGTGTCGAGGTCGGAGGGGCAGCTCCGCTGTTCTCTTTTAGCCTTGCCCACGGAGAAGACCCACACCAGTGGGCCTGGGAGCAGGGCTACCGGATCGTGCGTCCCCTGTCGGCCACCGGCACCCGCGACGACCTCACGGTGACGCTGCAAGTAACCCGGCATGGACGCCGGATCGTCCCCCGCGGCCCCCAACGCGCTCGCACGCTCGTCCCAAGCGAAAACCTGACCCGCGAGGACCCGCTCGTCCGGCAGCGACTCGCTGCCTACGCCCTAGTGGTTTCGCCATGGGGGATCCTGGCGACGGAGTTCTCAGAACGCACAGCGGTGCCGGGGCTTTGGAGCCTTCCCGGTGGCGGGCTCGACCCCGGGGAGAACCCCGCAACCACCGTTCAGCGTGAGGTCATGGAAGAGACCGGACAACGCGTCGAAGTTCGTAGATTCATTGATCTTCAGACCGACCATTGGATCGGGAATTCGCCCTCAGGCGTGCTGGAAGACTTCCACGCAGTGCGATTGATCTATGCCGCGTGCTGCTTTGATCCGACCCAACCGGTCGTCCACGATTCGGGAGGCACCACCGCCGACTCCAGGTGGGTTCCGATGGCCGAGTGGCGCGACTTCCATTGGGTGACCGGCGCACGAGCGCTTTTGACCAGGCATGCAAACGCCGAGTTTCGCCTGTTCCGGCAGGCCAGGCGAAACTCGGACGCTTGCTAGCTAAGTGCCTAGTTACTGCGGAAGTACGACAGGATTCGCAGCAGTTCGGTGTAGAGCCACACCATGGTCACGGTCAGACCGAAGGCTGCACGCCACGATTCGGACGCCGGGGCGCGCATCGCGATGCCGCGCTCGATGTAATCGAAGTCGAGAATCAGGTTGAGCACAGCTAGAACAACCGCAACCAGCGACACCAGCAGCGCAAGAGCGTTGAAACCGCCACCGATGGTGCGGATCCCGAGGTTGATGCCGAAGAGCGAAAGGATCAAGTTCACCACGACGACGCCAAGGAACGCGAACGTCGACATCACAACAATCTTGCGGAACTTGTCGGTCACCCTGATCCGGAAGAACTTGTAGGCAGCCAGAGTGACCCCTGCGGCTACGAAGGTGGCGAGCACCGCTTGAACCACGATTCCGGGATACATGACCTCGAAAATCAGGCTGATCGCCCCGATAAACACGCCCTCGATCACCGAGTAGACCAGCACCAACGCGGGGCTGATCTTGCGACGAGCGGCCACGAACAGCACGGTGATGAAACCGACGATGCCGCTCACGATCAGGACGCCATAAAGCATCGCGCTGACAGGCAGCAGCATGAACGACGCTGCGGCAGACAGGAATAGCACTCCCATGACGATCGCGGTCTTGGTGATCACGTCGTCGATCGTCATGACCGCAGCAGGCGGCTGCGGCTGCGCTGGGTACTGGCCCGGCGCGCCGTACTGGCCCGGGGCGCCGTATGGCTGGTTGGGCTGGGTCTGCTGGGCCGGCGCGAAGGCGTCGGGCCTGGACAGAACCGGATTCGTGCTATGCATTGGTGAGGATCCTCCCCTAGTTGTACGCGTCCATGATAGGTAACGCCGCAAGACGGACTGGTGTTCCCATGGCGTCACGACTGTTTTCCGATGGGATTCTAGCTAAGTGCCCCCGATGGGATTCGAACCCATACTGTGGCGGGTTTAAGCCGCCTGCCTCT
>CAYMMF010000154.1:0-4615 GCA_964391475.1 uncultured Propionibacteriaceae bacterium
CTACGACCGCGAGAAGCTGCAGGAGCGTCTGGCCAAGCTGGCCGGCGGCGTTGCCGTCATCAAGGTTGGCGCAGCCACAGAGGTCGAACTGAAGGAGCGCAAGCACCGCATTGAGGATGCCGTGCGTAACGCCAAGGCGGCCGTCGAAGAGGGCGTCGTGCCCGGCGGTGGCGTAGCCCTGCTGCAGGCTGCCCGTTCGGCCAAGGTCGAAGGCCTGACTGGCGATGAGGCGACTGGCGCGCAGATCGTGTTCACCGCATGCTCCGCACCGTTGAAGCAGATCGCGATCAACGCTGGCCTCGAGGGCGGCGTTGTGGCCGAGAAGGTTGCCAACCTGGAGGCTGGGCAGGGCCTGAACGCCGCCACCGGCGAGTACGTCGACATGGCAGCGTCCGGCATCATCGACCCGGCGAAGGTGACGCGTTCCGCTCTGCAGAACGCGGCGTCCATTGCGGCGCTGTTCCTCACCACCGAGGCGGTCATTGCGGACAAGCCTGAGAAGGCTCCCGCGATGCCAGGTGCTGACGGCGGCATGGGAGGCATGGACTTTTAGAGTCCTTGCCCGACAAGCAACGTCGAACGCCCCCGCTCAACGCGGGGGCGTTCGACGTTTTGTTTGTTGGCGCTGATTTTATTACGCAGTGCGTTGGTGCGCAGCTACGCGGGTGTCAGCTTTCCCGGCGGGCGATGAGGTAGAACCGTTCCGCCCCGGATTCAGCTGGGCCCACTTGGTAGTGCTCTGCGATTGTCAGCCCAGCAGACAGGGCTGCGTCCACCAACAATCCGGGGTCGTGGAGAACCTGTGGGATCGGCAGTTCAATGTCGAACCAGTTTGTTGCTGGACGGCTTTCTTTGCCCACCTCAACTTTCAGAGCCAGGACGCCTCCCAACCGGAGAGTCGCCGCGAGTTGCGAGATGAGTGGCCGGATCTCGGATGCGGCCAAATGGCCAAGGCACGACCATCCGATCACAGCCCCCCAACCGGCTGCGGTTTTGGGGCGCATGAACTGGCTGAACGTAGTCACCTCGAAGGTCAACTCGGGGTAGCGCGCGCGAGCCTGTTCGACCATGCCCTGTGAGGCGTCCGATCCCACGACCTCAGCCCCGGCGTCGGTCAGATAGGCGGTGGTGTGGCCTGGGCCGCAGCCGATGTCGGCGATCGGCCAGCCGCGCGACCACTGCTCGATTCGCCACAGCAGCCAGTGGTCGAAATCGGACGCCTCCCACGCGGTGGAGCTAGCGTCCGCGTAGGCCGCCGCGGCCTCGTCGTAAGCCGCGACTGCGGCGGCGTCCCTCGCGGAGACACCCTCAGACAGGACGCCTTCCCTGTCCACCTTGGGTTGCGGTTCCTCGGTGGTGGGAGCCGGCCCGAGCAGGTGGATCCAGCGGTTGTCTTGTTGGCCCGGTCGGCGCTCCTGCTCGGCTACCAGCGGCGGGTCGGCGGACGCCAAAGCGGTGAGTTGGCGCGCGACCTCGTCCCGATCGGCAAACTTGTGGAGGCGATCGGTGCGGGTCTTCAACTCTCCAGGAGATTGCGCTCCCCGAAGCAGAAGGACGGCAAGAAGTGCGAGGGAAGGCTCGTCGAGTTCGAGCAGTTCCTCCAACCGCTGGTGATACTTCAGCGTGCGCGCACCACGGCCAGCCCAAACGATTCGCACTAGCTCGCGCTTCTTCAAATCCTGAAGGCGTTGCTCTAGTTCGACCTCGTTGTAGCTGGTCACCGGATCTCGACTGGTGGTCTGGTTGCAAGCCAACCGGAGCGAGTTCATCGACAGCGGGTACGTGGCAGGCACAGTGCGCTGTTTCTCCATTAAGGCGCCCAAGATGCGCTGGTCCATGGCGTCCAGTTCAGGAAGGGTCCGCGTCATGCCCGAATCGTAATCGCTGGCGCACGTCCCCCCGAATTTCCTGCCGAATTTCCCGTCCCCCCCAAACCCCCAAAACCCCCGCGACACTCACCAACCTTCGCCAAAGTACGGATATGTTCTGTCTCCTGCTGAAGGTTGCTGAGTGTCGCGGGGCCAGAGGGGACGCGGCGTCCGGCATCATGGGGCCATGAGCGGGACGCTTGAGGTGCGCGTTCTCACCGCCGCGGACGCCGTGGCCGCTGAGGCTGGTGGTGCCGACCGCTTGGAGGTGGTGGGCACATCTGCCGACGGCGGGCGTTCCCCCGAGCCCCGGCTCGTCTCTGAGATCAGTCGGCGGACGAATCTTCCGCTGCGCCCGCTGGTGCGTCTCCGTAAGGGCTTCGGCACCGACGGGGGAGAGGCGGTTCGGCTCGCGGGGCTGGTTTCGGCTTATATCGACGCCGGCGCCGATGGCGTCACGTGCGGATTCCTCAACGGGCTAGGCGAGATAGACACCGAGGTGCTCGGTGCGATCCTGGAGGAAACCCCTTGCCCCTGGACGTTTCATCGCGCGGTCGACTCCTGCTTGAACGCCGACCGCGCCTGGAACGTTCTTCTCCGCCTTCCGCGTCTGGACGCCGTGCGCACCGCCGGATCTGCCCGCGACCTGGAGCACGGGCTTGACGAACTGGTTCGCCGGGCAGAAAGGGACGCCGATGTCGCCTGCCTGGTGATGGCCGATGGGGAGGTTCGTCCCGAGCACGTTCCGTGGTTGGCTCGCGCTGGCGTCAACCAGATTCATATCGAGCAGCAGGCACGCCCGCAAGGCTCCAAGAAGGCCACCGTGGACGAAAAACTCGTCCGCTCTTGGGCCACGCTGTTGAGCGCAGAGATCAGGCGTCGGGGTCGGGCTCCACGTGGATGACCGAAACCGTGCCCGGAAGCATGCGCTCCACCGCGACCTCAAGATCGTCGGTCAAGTCGTGGGCAAACTGCACTGACCACTCCCCGGGCACCAGAATTGTCGCCTGGACGAAGCGTTGACGCCCCGACTCGCGGGTCAGGAGTTCGCCAAGTCGTCCGCCGCGGGGGATCGTAATTTCACAAATCGTGTTGCGGACGGCTTCGACGTCTGCGTCGGGGAGGGCGGCGTCCAACAAGCCGATTGCTGACCGGCGGACCAGCGACGAACCGGTGATCAGGATGTTGACACCTACTACGATCGCGATCACGGGGTCGAGCCAATGCCACCCGGTTGCCCAGATCAGGCCGATCCCGACGATCACCCCGCCTGAGGTGACCACGTCGGTCAGCAGGTGGCGTCCGTCGGCCTCAAGGGTGATCGAACGGTGTTTGCGTCCCTGCCATACCAAAAGGCCGCCGACCAGCCCGTTCAGGACGGACGCCCCGACCGTCAACAGCAAACCAAGCCCAATCGCTTCGATTGGCTGGGGATTGATCAACCGTTCGACGCCACCAACGATGATCAGCGACGCCGCGATGAATATCAGGATTCCCTCGACGGCAGCCGAAAAGTATTCGGCTTTTCCGTGGCCGAAGTGGTGGTTGGCATCGGCAGGTTTCGCCGACAGGTTGAGCGCCCACAATGAGACCAGTGCGGCCAGTAGGTTTACACCGGATTCGAGCGCATCAGACAGGATGCCGACCGAGCCGGTCATGTAGGCGGCGGCGCCCTTGATTGCCATTGTGACTAGGGCCAATATCACCGATAACCACAAGAATCGCATCAGGTAGCGCGCGTCCACCTGTTCGTTTTCTTGTGCCTGTTGAAGGCTCATCGGAATCTCCTTTTCCCGTCGAGCACCTTAGCCGATGGGCTAAGCGAGCCCAGCTGGCACAGTCGATTCTTCGACGAGCCCGAGTTGCCAAGGCCAGTCTTCGGGACGCCGGGCAAGGTCTACAAGCACCGTCATATCGCTGGGCCAAACAGGAATCGGTTGGCTGCCAAGTTCGTCCAGTCGCAGCCAGGCGTGGCCGTCGAGGGTGATCTGCTCGTCCGCGGTATGCCCCGAAACGTCCACCTCGAAAGCCGGGTGGTGCAGCACGAAGAAAGCTTCTGTCTGGGTCAGGATCTGATCCGAGAAGCCGTGCACGACCGTGCGCCGCATCACCGGTCCGAGGAGTCGTTCTGGCGCGACCTTCAGCCCGGTTTCTTCTGCCAGTTCGCGCAGCGCAGCGGCGACCTCGGTCTCGCCGCGGTCGATTCCCCCGCCGGGGGTCAGCCACCAGCGGCTCCCTGGGATTCCTGGGTCGGTGTCTGCGAACATCAGGACGCGCTCGCCGTCGGTCACGACGATTCGGACGGCCGCCCTGCGGTGACGGGGACGGTCCCCAGGTGCGACTTTGACGAACCGGCGGGTGCGGAATTGCTCGGTCACTTGGGTTCTTTGGCCTCTCCCCTTAGCGCGCCTTGGGCTACGACGATGGTTACCACGATGATGAGGATGAAGTTGCCCAGTTGCGTCCATCCGCTTGCCGACTGCCACCACAGCATGGGGTCGGCGAAACCGTATGTGGCGTACATGGTGAATCCGCCCAGGAAAGCGATGATCGATTCGACCACAATGAACATCCGATGGATGGTCGCTCGTCGGTACGAAACCCTGCTTGATAGGGCATGGGCGACGATCAGCAGCGGAATCGCGAGCGTGCTGATCAGCATTCCCACTGCTAGGGCGATCAGCACGCCGGGAGTCACCGCCGCGACGATTTCGCCGAACGTGGGGTTGGGACGCCGTCCGTTCGGG
>CAYMMF010000155.1:0-4608 GCA_964391475.1 uncultured Propionibacteriaceae bacterium
ACCGGCGCCACCGTAACGACCGGAAACCCAGGGGCGGGACCGGCACCCCCGAAACGACCGGAAACCAGGGGCGAGACCAGCGTCCCTAAGCAGACCGCGGACTCGACACTGCTAACCGCGATACTGTGCCGGGTATGAGCGAATCCGATCGGATCGAAGCCGCCCGGTTGCGGCACGAGTTGGAGGCTGGCGCCCGGCGAACCGAGGCGATCGCTGCGCAGAAGGTGATCGACGACTTCATGGTGAAAGCCCGCGAGATCGGGCTGGATCCTGTTCAGCTAGAGGCGACTCTTATCAGTGGTAAGACGGCCAAGACCGACCGGCGCGGCTGGTATGTGAACAATCGCCGTTCGTTGGCTATCGGCGAAAACGGCGAGTACTACGTCCTTGTGGTTCCTAGCACTCGTTGGGCTCGGTTCACCGGGGTCAAGATCGAGCCGTCCCCACCGTCGCTAGAGGTTTCCCGCGGCGGACGTGACGGGGAGAGTGGCCCGCTGGTCGAGTTCCTTCAGCGCGTGTTGGACCGGGCTGGCGGCAACGCGCGCTGACGCTCGCCCATTCGGCTACGAAAGCGCCGCCGCGACCGCCAGCGAGAGGGCGTCGGCGAATCGGGTTTCGCGTTCCGCCGCGGTCATGTCGGAAGCTCCGTCGAGAAGGTGGTCGCTGACCGTCACGACTGCCAGCGCTTCGCGTCCGAATTCGGCGGCCGCCCCGTAGATACCGGCAGCTTCCATTTCGACGGCTAGCACCTGGTATTTCCCGAGCCGCGCGATCTCCCCTTCGGGTCCTGGTAGATAGAAGTGGTCTTTCGTCACGACGGTGCCCGCGTGGACCGGGACCCCTGAGGACGCCGCAGCCGCCATTGCCACCGACGCCAAGTTGAAGCTTGCTACCGCAGAAAAGTAGTAGCCAGGGAGTCGGTGCTGGTTCATGTTCGACTGGCTGTGTGCCCCCACCGCGATCACCACGTCACCGACCCGCACGTTGGATGCGATGCCGCCGGCGGTACCGACCCGCACGATCCGCTGCACGTCGTATTCGCCGAACAGTTCGGTGGCGTAAAGTACGGCGGTCGGCATGCCCATCCCGGACGCCATGACCGACAGCGGTTTCCCGCTGACTGTGCCGGTGTACACCTTGTTGCCGCGAACGTCGCTGACCACCGCTGCGTCCGCGAGGATCAACTCGGCGATGCGTTCGGCGCGTTTAGGGTCGCCGGGCATTAGGACGGCGGGGGCGATCTCGCCGACAGCGGCGCTGATGTGGGGAGTGGCCACGGGTGGCTCCTTGGTGTGCGGTTGACTTGTCTACCCGGCGATTGTCGCACTTCGGCGGGCCAGCCGCCTGGGGTAGCGTGGGCGGCGTCCAGCAGGGAGGTGCGATGCAACAGGTGTTCGACGAAGCCCGCGCGTGGATCGCTGCAGATCCGGACGCTCGAGATCGCGCCGAGCTTTCACGGTTAGTGAACGCGGGTGAGCAGGGGGACGCGGCTGCCGCGTCCGAGCTTGCCGACCGCATGGCTGGCTTGCTCACTTTCGGGACGGCGGGTCTCCGCGGCCGGATGGGAGCTGGCCCGAATCGCATGAACACTGCGGTAGTCGCCCTTGCCACCGCCGGGTTGTGCGCCGTGCTTGCCGACGATCTTGGCTCCGGGTTTCACCTTGTGGTCGGCTACGACGCGCGCTACAGGTCGGACGAGTTCGCTGCCACTGTCGCGGGGGTCGCCGTCGCGGCTGGTGGGCGGGTGTCGATGTTGCCCGAGCCGCTACCAACCCCGCTGCTCGCGTACGCCGTGGCGGCGATGGACGCGGACGCTGGGGTGATGGTCACCGCGTCGCACAACCCTCGCGACGACAACGGCTACAAGGTGTATCTGGGGGCTCGCATGTCTGAGCCTGGTGGCGCTGGCGCCCAGATCGTGCCGCCGATGGATGCCCGCATTTTCGACGCGATTTCGGCTGCTGGTCTGGCGTCCGAGATCTGCATTGCTGCCTCCGGATGGAAGGTTGTGGGGCGTCGACTCGTCGACGACTATGTGGCGGCCACGGCGTCCCTCATCGCGGGTGAGCCCGCCCCGCTGCGGATCGTGTTGACCGCCATGCACGGGGTGGGGGCTGCCACGGCGGTGCGGACGCTGTTGGCGTCCGGTTTCGCTGACGTGACGCCGGTGGCTGAGCAGTGCGACCCCGACCCCGACTTCCCGACGGTGGAGTTCCCTAATCCGGAGGAGCCGGGCGCGCTCGATCTCGCCATCGCCACTGCAACTCGGGTGGGCGCCGACGTAATCATCGCCCTCGATCCGGACGCTGATCGGTGCTCGGTGGCGATTCCGGACGGCGACAGCTGGCGCCAACTGACGGGCGACGAGGTGGGTGCTGTGTTGGGTGAGCAGGCTGCTGCGGCCCATTCGGGGGACGCCTCGGACGCACTCGTCCGCTCGATCGTTTCTTCGTCGCTGCTGGGGAAGATCGCTGCATCCCACGGTTTGAGGAGCGTCGAAACGCTGACCGGTTTCAAGTGGATCGCGCGAGTTCCAGGGCTGGTTTTCGGGTACGAGGAGGCCTTGGGCTACTGCGTGAACCCGGCTGTTGTGCGCGACAAGGACGGGGTAAGCGCGGCTGTGAAGGTGTGCGAATTGGCGTCCAAGTTGGGAACGAAGGGGCGTGGGTTGGGCGACTTGTTGGACGATCTGGCACTGGCTCACGGGTTGCATGCCACGAGTCCGTTGACCTTCCGGGTAGATGATCTGTCGAGTATCGGGCAGGCTCTCCAACGGGACCCTCCTGCCGCGCTGGGTGGTGCGTCTGTGATCGCGTTTGACGACCTGGCTGACGGGTTTGAGGGTCTTCCGCCTACCGAAGGCGTCCGTATCGAGACTGAGGCTGGCGACCGGGTGGTGGTGAGGCCGTCCGGTACCGAACCTAAGCTGAAGTGCTACTTGCAGGTGGTGATTCCGGTGGGGTCGACGGAGCAATTGGCGGACGCAAAGGCGTCCGCACGCCGAAGGTTGGATCTGATCAAGCAGGAGTTGCGAAGCGCTTTGGGTCTGTGAGCGATGTCTCCTGGGGGTGAACGTTAGGCTCTGGGTGGCTGCGGGGTCGAGCGCGGCAACCACCCAGGCTTATTAAGAATACGTCTGCATGTGGGTAGTCGGCGACGGTGACGATGAATCTGCAACTTGCCTGTTACGTGTGATTAGGGAAACGGACAACACTTTCTTGATCCGGACAACACCTAAGCCCTTTCGGACAACACTTCGGGAGACACCTGCTCGTCAAGCTGGAGTCATGACTATCGAGGGCTTGCAGTGGCGAGTTGCGGCGTTGAACGCTGAGTGGGGCAGGTTGAGTTCGCAGAACGCCCCGGACGCCTGGCGGGTGGGTGGCGCTTGCCCTGCGAGGGCGCAGACCCTGTCTGAGGTTTTGGACGCAGTGCGTTCTCACCCCGACAAAGTGCTGCGAGCCCTGGTGACTGCCAGCCTGGGCGGCGACTCGTCGGCTGGCAGGGTCGTCATTCAGGCGATGCTGCCGAAAATGATCTTGATGGCGAAGCGGGACGCCGAACACGATCTGGGCGCCTACCTCGCCGCGTTGTGGGAGCGCGTCCAGACCTATCCGTTAGGGCGGCGTCCGAATCGGATTGCGGCAAACCTGGCGCTGGACACCCTAAAAATGGTGAAGCGTCAGTCGACTGGGCAGCGCACAGCTGTGCAACAGCCGGTTGTTTTGACCGACTGGGCCATGCCCGCCGGGTTGGCGAGTGCAACCGAGGCAGAGCAGACCACCCGCGGTGGCGCTGCCCGGGTGCTCAATCGGGCTCGCTTTCTTGGGGTGATCGATGACCAAACCAAAGAGGTGCTCTCAGTGGTTTATTTGGACGGCCGTTCCGCAGCTCAGGCGGGCCAAGAGTTGGGGCTGTCGCCGGACGCCGTGCGAGCGCGGTGCAGCCGGGCGGTGCGTCAGATGCGTAGACATGCAGCGGAGTTGGCCTGTGTGGCGGGGTAAGTTCGGTGTGGTCTTATCCTGGTTGTTTGATGAGTCCGGTCTCGTAGGCGAACAACACGAGCCCAACCCGATCCCGAGCCGGAACTTTGGCGAGCAGGCGTCCGATGTGGGTCTTCACCGTGCCTTCAGCCATGTACAGGTTCGCTGCGATCTCAGAGTTCGTGGCCCCCCGGGCTATCTCGACGAGCACCTCTTTTTCTCGGTCGGTCAGCTGGGCGAGGCGTTCGTCTTGGGCGGAAGGGGTCGTGGGCAGACTTGGGGCAACGTAGTCGAGCAGGCGCCGGGTGGTGGTGGGGGCCATCACGGCGTCCCCGGCGGCGACGTTGCGGATCGCGTTGAGCAGTTCGGTTGGGCGGGCGTCCTTGAGCATAAAACCGGACGCGCCGGCACGCAGTGCTGCGAACGCGTATTCGTCGATGTCGAAAGTGGTTAGCACCAGAACCTTGGTTCTCAACCCGGCGTGGACGATCCTGCGGGTGGCTTCGACGCCGTCCATGACCGGCATGCGGATGTCCATGAGCACCACATCGCTTGGGTTTTGGGTGAGGGCCTGGACGGCCTCGGCGCCGTTGGGCGCTTCGCCGACGACGGTGAGGTCATCCTC
>CAYMMF010000156.1:0-4453 GCA_964391475.1 uncultured Propionibacteriaceae bacterium
ACTACAACGCCAACGTCCGCAACTACAACACCCGCATCGAATCGGTTCCTAGCAACATCATCGCGAACACGTTCAAGTTCGTTAAGGCGACCTACTTCGAGGTCAACGAGGCGGCCGTTCGGCGCGCCCCAGATGTCAGCTTCGGCGAGATCAGCTACCGCGGTGATCAGGCTAAGCCTCAGGTGCAGGCGCCGCCGCCCATGGCGTCCGACCCGAACGCGTTACCCAACCCGCAAGCCCCCGGTGGCTACTATCCGCCACAGGCCCCCGGTGGCTACAACCCGCCACAGGCCCCCGGTGGGTACAACCCGCCACAGCCTCCCGGTGGGTACAACCCGCCACAGTAGTAGCGGGCGTCCTGGGGGAAGGACGCTGGGTTCAGCGTCCGCCGCCGCCACCACCGCCGCCGCCTCCGCCAGAGAAACCGCCACCGCCGCCGAAGGAACCAGAACCACCAGACGAGCCTGGCGTATAGGTCAAGGTCTGGGACGCCGACGAGGCGAAACTGCTCATTGAGTGGCCGATGCTGCTCAAAGAGGAAGGTCGGAAGGGGTCAGAAGACACGTACCAAGTGGGCGTCGAGGTGTAGATCCCCTCGGCAGCCAGTTGCTCGAACATTTTCGCCCAACGGTCCGCTACCCCGAAAACCATGGCCCACGGAAGATACTTCGAGAAGATGTCTTCCCCCTGCTCCCACCGGAGTTGGTGCGCCTCGGCAGTGCTGATGTACTGGCGGAACCCCCGCGACTGCTCGTAGAGAGCCCGGCCTTTCGCGCTACGTGCGTGCGCGACTTTCGCCGTTCCGGCCAAGACGAGTATGAGGCTGACTAGCGCAACGCTGCCTAACATCATCGGAGACATGGGTGACGAACCGCCCCCAAAAAGGAACGACGGGATTGTTCCGCCGAATAAGACCATGAAGGCGATACCCAGGTAGATGAACACCCGGATCAAGGACTTGCCGCCCGAGCCACCGCCGCTCACGAGACCGGCTCGTGTGTACCATCCGTTGGCATCAGACGATTCAGTGAGTCCCTTGGTGTATTTGGTGACTTTGGGTTCGAATTTCCCTCTCAACTCAGAGACGACCACCCATTCTCGGCCACTGAAAAGATCTGAAAGTAGCGTCGCCTCGTACCGATTCAGACCGGAGACTTTGGGCGGGTTTGGCGAGCGCATCAGAACCCAATCGTTCGGTTTCCCGAAAAGGGTTTTACCCGCTTCCTGGATAGTCAAATAGCCACGGACCGCCAGATCAACGATTGTCGCAGTGATGTGGTTGGGGTTGGCGCTCTCTTCAATGAGAACAGCCCCTTCAGCTGGGGTGACGCCCGTCGGCGGATTGAACTGGACGATCACCGGTGGCGAGTGACGCAGCGGCGCCACCGGGTGTTGGGCTTCAGTCCCTGCTTGCGGAAGTAGGTTCGGTGGAAGCCCCACATAGTGCAGGTCGCGTCCCTTTCGCCACCGCAGGAACGTGACGCCGCCGAGCAGGAAGGTCCAAGCTGCGGCGAGCCACGGCCAGAATCTGGACGTCCAGCTCGTGGCCGCGTCCTCAAGGACCTCCCACTCGTTCGACGTGTTCTCGACCAGAATCGGTTCGGTGTTGGTGAAGGTGCCTGCCGGGTACGCCGCCATAACGGTGAAACCGTCGCCAGCGGGTAAGTCGAGCGCCTTAAGAGTAGCTGTGGCACCTTTTGCCGAGTAGCTGCTGCACGGGTCTGTCGATCCGAGTGGCCCCTGGTAGCAGGCGAAGTCGACGACGTCTTCCGGGCCGGTGATGGTGACGGTTGCAGCCTCGATTAGTACGTCCCAATCAGTCAGAATATTCCAGTAGAACTCGTCTTGATCATCGACGCCGGACTGGTCGCGAACTGCGTTGAGCGAACCTTCAATGTCGTAGGTGAGGTCGTACTTCTGCACCCCGGTGCGGGTGTCGCTTGAGCCGTCCGGGGCGCCTACGGCCAGTTTGATGACTGAGCCGTCTTCACTGTCTACCCACACCTCAGCGGGCGCGCCACTGGGGCTGGACACGTCAAAGTTCGAGTACTGGTACGCGCGCATCAGGTTCGGGTCTTTCTCCCACCCCATGTACGCCACAAGGGTGCGGTAGAAGCCCAAGCCGTCGCGCGTCCCGAAGTCCCACGTGTACTTTTCGGTCACGTGGGCGACGCCCTCGGCGTCCAACACGATCGCGATGTCAACCTTCCGGACGATGTCGTCTTTCGGGTCCCCCGCAGCGTGCGCGGGGAGCGGGCCTAGCAGCGTAAGCGTGAGCGCCACAAAAAGCGCTAAGGCGGCGGCACACCAGCGGGCGAACGGTATGCCAATTCTCGTTTGGCTTGGTGCCATGTGAGAAGGGTATCTCTCGCGAGTGGTTGCAATCGATGGAATCGGATCAGGCGGCGCGCTTGGCCTTGATGCGCTCGCGAACGATTTCGAACACCATCGGCAGAACCGACACAAACACGATGGCGACTAGCACGGCGTCGATGTTATGGCGGATGAAGTCGAACGATCCCAGGAAGTAACCCAACAACGTTACCCCGGCGGCCCAGACGACGGCCCCGATCCCCGTCCAGAACATGAAGTGGCGAAAGGTCATTCCCGCAGCGCCGGCGACCATGGTCACGAAGGTGCGCACAAACGGTACAAACCGACCCAAAACCAAGGCTTTGGATCCGTATCGTTCGAAGAAATCGTGAGTTTGTTGAAGGTGGGTCTGGCTGAAGATCCGCCCGATGATGCCCTCCCGGGGTTTGAACAGCCAAGGCGAGATGGTCTTTCCGACCCAGTACCCAACCATGTTTCCAAGCACCGCCGCGATCACGAGGACCACCACAGCTAGGGCGAGCACCCCTTGGCGGCTCATGTCACCGAATCGGATGATCTGGGCGTCATTGGCGATGAACATGCCGACCGCGAACAGCAGGGAATCGCCGGGAAGCACGGGGAAGATTGCGCACTCAACAAAAATGATTAGAGCGGCACCCCACAACGCCCAATTTCCGAGCAGTGTGAGCAAGTATTCGGCGTTGAGCCAGTCCGGCATCAGCAGTGGGGTGAGAGCAATCAGCGTGTGCACGAGGAACGAGGATACCGTGCGGGTGTGAAAAGACGATCAGATCCGTTGTCAGAGGACGCCATCGCCCGGCTCTCAGATCCCGGCGTCGGGCCTCACCCGCTGCCTTGGCCAGACGATCCACGGTTCGATCCGGAACTCTTGGCCGAAGGTGACCGGCGCAACGTCATCGACTGTTACCGCTACTGGACGGTCGAGGCGATAGTCGCTGACCTCGACACGCGAAGGCATCCACTGCATGTGGCAATCCAGAACTGGGAGCACGACTTCAACATCGGATCCGTGGTGCGAACTGCTAACGCATTCAACGTGGCGGGCGTCCACATTTTGGGGCGTCGCCGCTGGAATCGTCGAGGGGCCATGGTCACCGACCGCTACCTGCACGTCCACCATCACCCCACGGTCAGTGACTTCGTTGCTTGGGCGCAGGACGCCGACGTGGCCCTGGTGGGGGTCGACAACCTCGCTGGTTCGGTTCCGTTGGAGACCGCTTCCTTGCCGCAGCGCTGCTGCTTGGTGTTCGGCTCCGAGGGCCCCGGGCTCACCGACGACGTGGTGTCGGCCTGCGGGTCGTTGGTTGCAATCACCCAGTTCGGCTCAACCCGGTCTATCAACGCTGGTGCAGCGGCTGCGATCGCCATGTACCAGTGGGCGCTGCAGTGGGCGGGTTTCGGTGCGGCGTCCCCGCTACCATGACACCATGATTCAGCCGCCCGCAGAGCAGATCTCCTCCTGGGGGGCTTCGCCATCGCAGTGGCTTGAATACCCGGTGATGTTCGATCCGGCTTCAGCGCAGCACCAGTGGCGTTCCGCTCGAACTAACCGCAGGCATCGGATGATTTCGCTGCTGATGTCGCTAGGCATCGTGATCGCGGTCTTCTTCATTTTTCGTGAGCACTTTTCAGAGGTCTATTGGTGGTTTGCAGGCGTCAGCCTGCTGCTGCCGTTGGGCCAGTTGGTGTGGGCGCTGGTTTGTGAGGCAGGAGCACGTTCTGAAGCCAGCGCAGTCACCGACGGGATGGCGCTTGGTTTGGGTCGTGACGGAATCTGGATCAGCGGGTCGTACCTCGCCTGGACGCAGGTTGGTGGGTTGTCCGTGCGCCCGGCTCGGAGGGGACGGGGTGCGTCCCTGATGCTCACCGACGACCAAGGGAAGCCGTGGCGGCTGCCGATCGAGCACCTGGCGATCGGCCCGGGCACCTTGGATAGTGCCGTTCGCGCGCTGTCGGGCGGCAGGGTTTGGATCGACTTCTCAGCCCTTGACGTGTAAGACGTGACAGAATGGGGGCGGAAGTGAAATCCGTCCTCCAAGGAGTGAATATGCCTATCGCAACCCCCGACGTTTACGCCGAGATGATCGATCGTGCGAAG
>CAYMMF010000157.1:0-4407 GCA_964391475.1 uncultured Propionibacteriaceae bacterium
GACAGTTGCAGCGCCAACGCCTGCTCGGCGGGGTGCCCGATCACAGTGATGCGGTCGAAGGTGATGCCCTCGGCGTCCGCATTGGCCAGGATCCGGCTGGCCCGGGCATGCGCATACTGCAAGTAGGGCCCGGTGTCGCCAGTCGTGGCGGTCATTCGACCGACGTCAAACACGTAGTCTTTGTGAAGACTGTTCGACAGGTCGGCGTACTTGACCGCCGCCATCGCTATCGGACGGGTGGTGACCGCCTCGGCCTCGTCCAGCAAGTTTTGCAAAGTGACGGTTTCGCCCGATCGGGTGCGTAGCATCTTGCCGTCCGGCCCCAGTACAGAGCCGAAGCCGACGTGCTCGGCCGACACCCCCTCGGGCAGGTATCCAGCCAGCCTGGCCACAGCGAACACCTGCTCGAAGTGGAACGACTGCGGCATTCCCACCACGTAGATGATGCGGTTGGCGCCCAACTCGTTCACCCGGTAGCGGATCGCCGCCAGGTCGGTGGCCGCGTACCCGAACCCGCCGTCGCCCTTGCGGACGATCATCGGCGCCTCTTGGCCGGGAACGAACGCGCACAGTGCGCCGTCGTCGATCACGGCGATGCCGCGACCCTCAAGGTCGGCGGCAACTTCAGGCAGCATTTGGTTGTAGATCGACTCCCCTGCCAGGTCGTCGTCGGTAAGCAGGACGCCGAGGCGGTCGTAAGCCTCGTTGAAGCCCACGTTCGACACCTCGATAAGTGCACGCCAGATGGCGAGCGTCTCGGAATCGTCGGCCTGTAGCGCGACCACCCTCAGCCGGGCAGCGTCCGCGAACTCCTCGTCGGCCTTGAACCTCTCTTGGGCGCGCTTATACAGCGAAACGGATTCATCCAGGGTGAGGCTTGCGGCGTCCACCCCCTCGGAGAGGATGTATTCGACCAGCATGCCGAACTGGGTGCCCCAGTCGCCGATGTGATTCTGTGCGATCACCGTATGCCCCTGGGCGCGAAGCACCCGGTGAAAGCAGTCGCCAATGATCGTTGAACGCAGGTTGCCGACGTGCATGGGCTTGGCGACGTTGGGCGCCGAGTAGTCGATGACTACCGTTTTTGGGGTGTCCGTCTGGTCGATGCCGACGTGCGGGTCGCCCAGTAGTTCGGACGCCACGTCCGCCAACACGGAGTCGCGGATGCGCACGTTGATGAACCCTGGGCCTGCGATCTCGAGCGGTTCGCATAGATCGGCGACATCAATGCGCTCGACCAGGGTGGTTGCAACCTCGCGCGGTGGGCGTCCCTGGCTTTTGGCCAGTCGCAGGGCGACGTTCGACTGGAAGTGGCCGAACTGCGGTTTGGTCGCCGGGCGCATCTCGGGATCGAGGCCCACAGCCGACTCAAAACGCGAAGTCAGGACAGAAAGCAGGGATAGCATGGGCGGTATTCTCTCACGCCTAAAAACAAGGGCTGCACTCACCCTGGGATGCGAGAACTTCCCACGCCTCACGCGAGCAGGCTGATAGGGCAACTTCGCGATAACTTGAGGGTGTACCAGCTGTCGTCGACTGTAGGGGGACGCAATGCAATTCAAGGACGCCCAAGCCGCCTACGACGCGTTGGCGGACGGGAAGGTTTCGCTGAAAGACCTGCGGACCATCGTCGTCGAATTCCCTCAACTGCGGCCGCACGTCGCGGCCTACCCGGGCGTCGATCAGGGTTTGCTCGATTGGTTGCGGAACCTGCATGATCCTGGTGTGGACGCCAAGCTGGCCGAGCTTGGGCTCGTCGGCTCCCAGCCAACCCCGTCTCCTGACCCACAGGCTGGCAGCCCCATCACCGGGGTGCCGAGTGGCTTCGCTAGCGACGACACCGTCATTGGGACGGCGGAAGAAACGGTTCTTCGCAACCCTGTTGGCTACGTCAGGATCCAGCAACCCGCAGTCGGCTACTCCGACTCCCCATGGCAGGCCACTCCGCCGCAAAGCGGCACCCAACCGCCTACGCCTAGCCCCAACCCCGAAAATAAGCGGAAGCTCTGGCCGGTCGTCGCAGTGGTCGCAGTGCTGGTATTGCTTGGGGTTGGAGTCGGAATTGTGTTCGCGTCCGGCTTGATAGGCGGCCCGTCGAGCGCACGCGTCAAGCCAGCCGTGACGGTTACGTCCGACGTAGCCGCTCCATCTGAACCTGTCGCAGCTACGCAAACCCCAGAGCAAGAAGCGGCACTCACCTCGCCCCCCGTCCCTGACGAGTTCACCTGCTGGGGCGGCCAAGTGGTCGACGATCTAGGCGAATGCCAAGCCCCGGCCACGAAGGACGAAGCCTGGTCGTACCTGCGCTACGTCTTCCCGTCGATTGACAGGCACACCGGTTGCGAGCAAATCGACTCCACTAAGCACTACACAGACACCACGGTGATGTGGACCTGCGAGGTTGGTGACGCCAAGATTCGTTACCGCTTTTGGAAGAACCGAATCGACCCAGAGAAGCACTACAAGTCGAAGTTCGACAGCCAGAAGCTGCTAAAAACGTACTACGTGTCGATCGACCGCGAACCCGTCAATGGATGGCTGAAAACCTCCTCGAAGCCGCTCACTCAACCGGACGGCTCCAAGCGGGTAGTTGGGACGATGTGGTTGCCCAATCCGCAACTGTCGTTGACTGTTGAAGCTGACAGTGCAGCGATCATGTGGGATCGCTTCGACTCGGCTCGAATCCGCGGCACGGACGAGTGGCTGGGGCATCCGTCGAACGAACAGCCTAAGGAGCATCCGCTGACGTTTGCCGGCAGGTGAACTAACCCTGGTTCGGTCGTCGTATCCTTCCCTCATGATCAGCGTTCCGAACATCACTCTCAACGACGGCCACCTGATTCCCCAGTTCGGATTGGGGGTTTGGCGGACGCCGCCCGATCAGACCCGCGCCATTGTCGAGCACGCCCTGTCGGTGGGGTACCGCCACATCGACACTGCGGCTTTGTACGAGAACGAGGTTGAGGTTGGGCAGGCGGTCAGGGCGTCCGGGATTCCGCGCGAGGACGTGTACGTCACCACCAAATTGTGGAATGATCGCCAACGCGACGCCCGCACCGCGTTCAACGAGTCGCTTGAGAAACTGGGCTTTGACTACGTGGATCTCTTCCTGATCCACTGGCCGATCCCGAGCGAGGACGCTTACGCCGACGCTTGGCGGACGCTGATCGAGTTGCGTGACGAGGGGCTAGTCAGGTCGATCGGGGTGTCGAACTTCGAAATCGAGCATTTGGAGCGGGTCATCGCAGAGGGTGTCACGCCAGCTGTCAATCAGATCGAGTTGCACCCGACGTTCGCCCAGTCTGAGCTTGCGGCAGCCAACGAGTGGTTGGGCATCGCAACCCAGGCTTGGCGTCCGTTGGGCCACGGAAACGACCTCGACAACGAGACGGTGGCCGCAATCGCGGACGCCACCGGCAAGTCACCCGCCCAGGTTGTGCTGCGCTGGCACTTGCAGTTGGGTTACATCGTGTTCCCGAAGTCGGTGCGACGCCAGCGGGTGGAGGAGAACTTCGACGTCTTCGACTTCGAGCTCAGCGACGAGCAGATGGCTGCCATTAGCCGATTGGATTCTGGCAACCGGATGGGCGGCGACCCCCGCCTGCTCGGGCTGTAACCAGTTCGTCGCCGCGCTCCCATACAGAAAAGTCGTCAACGCTTCAGATTCGGCTCACGTTTGGTTAGTAAATCCCACACCATTTTGTGGTTGGCGAAGAACTCCCGCCTCCGGAACTCTTCCCAGCGCCCGGAGGTTCGCTTAACCGAGACATCGCCCACGCCGACGGCGTCCACCCCCACCGCCCGGCAGGTGGTCACCGCTCGGAACAGGTGGTAGCGCTGGCTAACCAGCAGCGCCTCTGTCACCCCGAACACTTGTTTCGCGCGGACGCACGTCGCGTACGTGTCGTTGCCGAACCTGTCCACCACGATCTTCGACGCGGGAATTCCCCTAGCCACAAGGTACTTCTTCATCGAGGATGACTCTTTACCGTGGGCCGAGGAATCGACCCCGCTCACTATCAGCGTCTTCGCCTTGCCCGCCTTGTACAGCTCCACCCCGAGATCCAGTCGGGCTCGCAGGTAGGGCGAAGGCTTACCACTGGGGTAGACCTCGGCCCCGAAAATGATCGCGACCTCCCTTGCCGGGGCTTGCGCGACCGTTAGGACGCGACCGCGGGCGCCCAACACAGTAAACGCAGTTGGCCCGCCGATCGCCACAACTGCCGACAAGGTGAGGACGCTCAAAACACCCAGAGTCCTTCCGACGGCGCGCAAGATGGAGGCGGACATGGTGCCACCGTACCCGGTGGATTTATTACGTTCTGGTGTCACCTCACCTACAAATTATGGGTGCCACTTGGCGAGTTGATGCGGTTCCGCTACCCTCGGCTGGCCAGACTCTTGCCC
>CAYMMF010000158.1:0-4329 GCA_964391475.1 uncultured Propionibacteriaceae bacterium
GATCCGCGGGCGCTCATTGGGAATCGTGGGCTACGGCAACATCGGTTCCCAGTTGTCGGTGGTCGCCGAATCGCTAGGCATGCGGGTCTTTTTCTACGACATTGTCGACAAACTAGCATTGGGTAACGCGCAGCGCTGCAACAGCTTGGATGAACTGCTTGGCGAAGCTGAGACCATCTCGCTGCACGTCGATGGACGCCCCAGCAACCGGGGTTTCTTCGGGGACGCCGAATTCCGGCTCATGCGTCCACGATCGCTGTTTTTGAACCTCAGCCGAGGATTTATCGTCGACGACGTGGCTTTGAAGAAGCACCTTGACTCCGGGCACATCGCTGGCGCCGCGTTGGACGTTTTCCCCGTGGAGCCGAAGAGTAACGATGAGGAGTTCGTCAGCCCGCTGCGAGGGACGCCGAACGTAATCCTGACGCCCCACGTTGGCGGCTCAACCCAGGAGGCTCAAGAGGGGATCGGACGGTTCGTAGCAGGCAAGATGGTCGATTTCGCCGAGAACGGTGCCACGATTCTCTCCGTCAACCTGCCGCAGGTGCAGGCCGTCCGCCCCGGCGTCCGCCGTATCACCCACCTGCACCACAACGTGCCGGGTGTGTTGGCGCGCGTCAACACGGTGATGGCTGATCTCGGAGCCAACATCGAGGGCCAGACGTTGGCGACCAGGGGAGACCTGGGTTACGTGGTTTTCGACGTAAACACCGAGACCACCCCGGCGATCTTAGACAGGCTACGCGAACTGCCGGAGACGATCCGGGTAGACATCCGCTGAAGGCGGCAGCGTCAGCGAGACAGCCTAGGCACCTCGCCGGTGCTCTCGGCTTCGGAAAGCCGTCCGATCACCTGGTTGTGTAGGACGCGGTTTGTCGCCACCGCTCCAGGGCCGAATGGGCCCGGACGCCCGTCGAGGTTTGTGAACGAGCCGCCAGACTCCACGACGATCGGCACCAGCGCAGCCATGTCGTACAACTCCAACTCCGGCTCGGCTGCGATGTCCACCGCGCCCTCAGCCACCAGCATGTAGCTCCAGAAGTCACCGTAGGCGCGCGTCCGCCAGCAGTCACGCATCAGATCGACGAACTGTTGCCCCCGCCCGGACGTCACCCAACCGCCGATCGAACTGTATGAAAGCGAGGCGTCCTCGATGGAAGACACCCCGGAGGCCTGGATTCGGGTGCCCGACATCAAGCTCTTGCCGGTGAACGCCCCGCCCCCAGCATGCGCCCACCAGCGGCGTCCCAGCGCGGGCGCAGAGACAACCCCCACGACAACCCGGTCGTCCACCATCAACCCGATCAAAGTGGCCCACACCGGAACCCCTCGAACGAAGTTGCGAGTGCCGTCGATGGGGTCGATGATCCAGCGCCGAGGACCATACCCGGTGTTATCGCGCTCCTCGCCGATCACAGCGTCGCGGGGTCGCGTCCGGGCCAACATAGAGCGGAGTGCGTCCTCAACTGCGATGTCGGCGTCGCTAACTTCGGTGAGGTCCGGCTTGGTGCTGACATACAAATCTTGGGCCTTGAAACGGTCCATAGTCAGCGCGTCCGCCTGGTCAGCCAGGACGTGAGCGAGCCGCAGGTCGTCCACGTAAGTGATGTCAGCCATGAGCTTCACCCTACCTATCGCGAATGGGCTATTGAGTCCAGACTCGCTCCATCCGACGGAACGACTCGACCCGCTCCGCCGGAAGTTGGCCCTTGGCAACCGCGACGTCCAAGGCGCACTCCGGGGCGGTCGAATCATGCAGGCAACCCCGAGGACAATCGTTGACCACGGACGCGAGGTCGCTGAACGCACCAATGATCGACTCCGTCGTGACGTGTGACAAGCCGAACGACCGGACTCCTGGCGTGTCGATAACCCAGCCGCCTGGGGCAGGTAGTTCAAGCGCGATCGCCGATGTGGACGTGTGGCGTCCCCGGCCGGTCACAACGTTCACGTGCCCGATCGCCCGCTGTGCCCGTGGAATCAGCGCGTTGACCAGCGTCGACTTGCCAACACCGGAGTGGCCGACGAACACGGTGACCTTGTCGGCCAACTGATCTCGAAGCGACGCTAGATCCGCTCCTGGCTGAGTCACGACCACCGGAATGTCCAGCCCACGATAGGCGGCGAGGAGTTCATCTGGGTCCGCCAGGTCGGATTTGGTTAGCACCAGCAAGGGATCCAGCCCCGCATCGTAGGCAGCAACCAGCATCCGGTCGATCATCCCGGTGCGAGGCGGTGGGTCGGCCAACGCGGTGATGATCGCCAACTGGTCGGCGTTGGCCACGATCGGACGCTCGTAAGGATCGTCGTCGTCGGCGGTTCGCCTCAGGACGGTGGTTCGATCCACCACCTCAACGATACGAGCTAGCGAGCCTTCCGCACCTGTGACGTCACCGTCGAGCCGGACGTTGTCACCCACGATCACACCCTTGCGACCCAGACGACGGGCCTTCGTCGCGGTGATGGTGCGGTGACCGTCGACGTCGTCGATCAGGCAGCGGTACCGGCCGCGATCAACGGTCACAACCAGTCCCACCGGAGCGTCGCTGTAGTCAGGACGATCTTTTGTGCGCGGGCGCGTGCGGCGCGGGGGACGACCGAACCCCTCGGACTCGTCCTTGTGAATTCCCTGGTGGTAACGCCTTTTCACGGTAGAACCAACCCCTCCCACAACTCTGGGAATCCTTCGATCGTCTTGGTAGTGCACGATATGTCATCAAGAACTACCCCTGGCACAACCAAGCCGATGATTGCTGCGGTGTGAGCGAGGCGGTGGTCGCCGTAGGTGGCGAACGTGCCCGCGGTCAGGGGCGCCGGGTCGATCTTCAACCCGTCTTCAGTCTGAACGACGCGGCACCCGAGCGCGTTCAATTCGGTCTCCAGCGCGGCTAGCCGGTCGGTCTCGTGACCGCGGATATGCCCGACACCTCTGATTCTGGTCGGCCCCGTCGCCAGAGCAGCGAGTGCCGCCACCACTGGCGTTAGCTCGCTCACCTGGGCAAGGTCGACGTCTGCACCGGTCAGCTGCGAGGCTCCAACCGTGATCTCGCTGGCGGTTCGCTGGACGCTGGCCCCGAATTGTTCCAGCACTGAAAGGATCAATTCTGCAGCCTGCAGCGAATGGTCCGGCCAAGCCAAGGTGACTGCGCCTGCTGTCACCATTCCGGCAGCCAGAAATGCCGCTGAGTTTGTGAGGTCCGGTTCAATGTCGGTGTCATGGGCTGCGACGGGGGACGGGGCCACCACCCAGGTGTCGCCTCTGTCGACGACGGCCACACCTCGGTGTCGCATCATCGCCACCGTCATCTCGATGTGAGGGCGCGACGGGATCGGCGGGCCAACGTGTCGCAGCGTGAGGCCTTCTTGGAATCTGGGAGCCGACATCAGCATGCCCGACACGAACTGACTGGACGCCGAGGCGTCCACTTCAACAAGGCCGCCACGAACCTTCCCCACGCCGTCCACGTGCAAGGGAAGCGCCCCGTCGTAACTTATCTGCACGCCAGTCTGGGCCAGCGCGTCCACCAGCGGTCTGATCGGACGAGCTGACAACGCAGCATCGCCGAAGAACGTGGAACGCCCTTTGGCAAGGGCAGTCAGTGGCGGCAGAAACCTCAGCACGGTGCCAGCCAAGCCGGCGTCGATTGTGGCTGCCGTGAACTCCGCTGGGGGAGTGACACGGACGACCCCTCGTCCGAGGTCGGTGAACATCACGCCGAGCTTTTCCAGGCCGTCCCGCATCAAGCGGGTGTCTCGTGCTGACAGGACCCCACGCAGGGTCGACGCACCCACTGCAATCGAGGCGAGAACGAGCGCCCGGGCGGTGGCTGACTTGGACCCAGGAACGTTCGCCCGACCGACCACCGGGCCTGGCGAGGTCGGGGCGGCCCATCGGATTGGATTAGCTGGCGTGCTCATAGATCCATTACTACCCGGACAACACCTCCAGTGGCCACCTCGGCTGGGAATAAGAGCCCAGCTCTTCACGTTTTGCCCGATGTGAGCGTTGCCCTGGGTGTACGAGAAAGCGAGAACCGGTCGAGCCCGGTACTCTCGTATGTGATGGGAATCCAGCGCACAGAGAATAATGTTGTCGATCTCCAAACCGAGACGGCGGCAGAGAGAGCCGAGCGCTTCGAGCGTGAGGCGCTGCCGTACCTTGACCAACTTTACGGTGCAGCGTTACGCATGACGCGTAACCCGGCAGACGCCGAGGACGTCGTCCAAGAGGCTTTCGCGAAAGCCTTTTCGTCCTTCCACCAGTTCACGCCCGGCACGAACCTGAAGGCGTGGCTATACCGCATCCTGACCAATACCTACATCAACAGC
>CAYMMF010000159.1:0-4302 GCA_964391475.1 uncultured Propionibacteriaceae bacterium
GGAGCATCGCGCTGGTCGGCGTCCTACTGCCCGCCCTCACCCGAAAGAGGACGCGCGACGCGGTCGACAGAAACGGGCCCGACATTCGGTAACCGGACGAGCTACTGGGCGCTCAGACGGGTGGCGCGATCTCGGCGAGCAGCGCTTCCAGGATCGGGATCAACGTGGGAATGGCCTGGGTTGCTGCTTGCCACACGATGGTGTCGTTTACCTCGGTGTACCCGTGCGCGAGCACGTTCCGGGTCGCGATTATCTTGTGGACATCGGGAATGCGTTCGGCAAGCTCGGGGGCGACCTTGCGAAGGTTGTTTAGTGCCTCACCCACCAATTCGATCTGACGTTCCGTAGCCCAGGCTACGGGGCCTCCCTCCCGGTAGACCTCCAAAGAGGTGCTACCGACTGCGATGCCGACGTTGCGAGCGAAGGCGAGGGCGTCCCATAGGAAGGCGGCGGTCTCAGTTTCAGGCTGCATAGAGCTCCTGGGCGTTCCCGAAGGCAGACGCCTTAAAGTAGGGGTTGCGGACAGTGCTGGCGTCAACCAGGTCAACGGGGCGTCCGGCGATACGCTCGAGTTCGAACTTCAGGTCGAAGTAGTCATGAAAAAGGTTGGTGTTCCCGGGTGCGAAGTCGACCAGGAAGTCGATATCGCTGTTTTCAGGGTCGAAGCGTTCGGTGAGGGCGGAACCAAAGATGCGCAGACGTTCTACACCGTAGCGCTTGCAGGCGCGCGCGATCGCTTCGAGGTCGAGTTTCGCGACGGCGTCCATGAGGTGATTGTCTCACTGGTGAGATGAAAAGCCGACCATCCACAATGGCGCACTGCGTGGCGAGATGGTTTCCGCAACACACCGCGATCGTTACCGGGGTGGCGGTCGCCAGTTTCGGCGCCACCGTGACCCCGGCGCCCTACTGCCCGCCCTCATTCGAAAGAGGACGCGGTGCCGACAGGGTTCTCGACCGGTGACGGTTCACCGTCCACAGGTTGGCGGCCGTTTCGTCAGCCTTCTTCAAACCGGTGTGTACCTGAAGTTCTCGAACACCACTTGGTGAGGCTTCTTCGGAGACGCCCCACGGAACAACCACAGGTTCATCCGGGGCGCCACTTCGCCGCCAGAGATAGGAACATCGGCGCCCTGGTAGCTCCAACGATGTTCGGCGCTGCCGAACCGGGTGTGAAACTGCACCCGCCCAGGCGTCCAAGCAAGGGTATGCTCGCTGGCTCCTGACGTCGGAGCGAACCGGAAACCCGGCGCACCAGCGGCTTGAACACTGAACCCCCCAGTCACCGCGGCGGCGTCCTGGCCCCAGCGAGAGAACTCAATGTCGAGTTCCCGGTTGGCTTGGGCCGGGACGTCCGGCCAGGTGAACATACCCAACACCACCGCCGGTCTACGAACTTGATAATGGCGGTTGACTCACTGGCCATGGGGTACTCCCGTCCGCGCTCGTCCGCCTAGACACCCAACGTGTCTTGAAGGAACTCATTGAGGGCCCGGAGCGCATCAGGCTTGATCCGGTAGTAGACCCAGGTGCCGCGGCGTTCGCTGTCGATGATTCCAGCTTCGCGCAAAATTCTTAGGTGGTGGCTGATGGTCGGCCCTGAAAGTGCGAAGTGGGGTGTGAGGTTGCACACGCAGATCTCGTCCTGGCTAGCTATAAGCGCAGTTAGCCTAAGCCGAACCGAGTCACCGAGCGCCTTGAATATCGGCGCGATCAGCCCGGCATCGTCCTCAGCGATGGGGGGTGCAGCGACTCCGACGCAGGCGTTACTCCGAAGAGGCAAGTTCTCCACAAGGCCTATCTTGACATGTATCTAAACAACCAAGGAAGATTCTGTTTAGAAGAATGTCGATCCAAGGAGGTGCGAAGTGACCGAACAGACAGAAATGCGCGAGGCAGTGCGACAGCGGTACGCAGCCGCCGCTTTGACGGTGATCGAGTCGGACGGCAAGAGGTGTTGCGAGCACGCCAAGCCCGGCGAAGGGTCGAACAATCCGGTCGCGAGAGATCTCTACATCGGCATCGACTCCCCCTCAGAAGGCGCATTGGCGGGGTCGCTCGGGTGCGGGAATCCAACCGCGCTCATCAACCTGGCGCCGGGCCAAGACGTTCTTGACCTAGGCTCTGGCGGCGGGTTGGACGTGCTGTTGTCAGCTCGTCGGGTAGCACCGGACGGGGTGGCGTACGGGCTCGACATGACCGACGAAATGCTTACGCTGGCCGAACGAAACCGAGCAGAGGCCGGCATCACCAACGCGCGTTTCATGAAAGGCAGCATTGAGGACGTTCCCCTTCTGGACGCCTCCGTCGACGTTGTGATCTCAAACTGCGTGATCAACCTGTCCACAGACAAAAACAGGGTTTTGGCCGAGGCGTTCCGCGTGTTGCGTCCCGGCGGCCGACTCGCAGTATCCGACATCGTGGTACTTCGACCGCTGGCGCCGGGGTGGTCTTCAGTGGTGGGGCTATGGACCGGCTGCGTCTCAGGCGCTCTGCTGGACGCCGACTACGTCGCCAAACTGAAAAAGGCCGGGTTCACCAACCCCAGCGTCCAGGTGACCCGCACCTACACCCGTGATGAACTGGCCGACATGGCCGGTGACCTGAGCTCGAAGGCGTTGCCCGGTGGGGTCGGGCCGCAGGAGGCTCTTGACACGTTGGCGGGCGCCTTCGCGAGCGCGTTCATCCGAGCTGACAAGCCACGTCAATGAACCGCCCGAGCGTGCTGTTTGTGTGCGTCCATAACGCGGGGCGTTCGCAGATGGCGTCCGGCTTCCTGCGCGCGCTGGCCGGGGATCAAATCGAGGTCCGCTCGGCTGGTTCGGCTCCGGGCGACCGCTTGAACCCAATCGCAGTTGAGGCGATGGCCGAGGTCGGCATCGACATCGCCGATCAGTCGCCTCGGCTCCTGACCTCGGACGCGGTCTTGACGTCCGACGTGGTGATCACCATGGGCTGCGGCTACGCTTGCCCGATCTTCCCGGGCAAGCGATACGAGGATTGGGTATTGGACGACCCCGCCGGGCAGCCGATCGAGGTGGTGCAAAATATACGTGACGAGATCCATCTCAGAGTCACCCAGTTGATCACGGAGTTACTTTCGTAGTGACGCGCGACAGCGTCACTCCCGGAGCATGTCGTGAGCGTCCGGTAGGCAGTCGAGAGACGGGATGTACGGCTTAATGTCGAGCACCGGGGTGCCTCGAAGAGCGTCCATACCCGAAACAGTGATGATGCCGTCGCTGATCCCGAGCACCTCGCAGGTGTCTAAACCGATGGGGTTTGGCCGATTGGGTGACCGGGTCCAAAAGACCGGCATCGATTGCCCGCCAAGGTACGGCGGATGCGCCACCAGCGACTCGCGATTCGCGCGGTCGAACCACAACAGCACGTGGATGTGGCTGGCTCGCGCCAACTCCCCTAGCCCAGCACGAAACGCTTCGTAAATCTCGATCTCAAAGATCTCGTTTGGAGCGAAACGGCCCTGCCGAGGGGCGTCCCCCTGCTCCACGTACGGTCCGCTCCGGACGACGCCGATCGGCTTGAGTTCGAATGCGGGCCTCGATGCGGGATCGGTGAGTTTCATGCGCTCATGGTCACACACCGGCTGCATGAGGTGGCGAAAACGAGTCGGTTCGCTCAGCACCACGGTCACAGAGAACTTGGCGTCCTTGAGACCCTACTGGGCTTTCGCGGGCACCATGCTCGACTTGTTGATCACGTGCGTGTGCGACTGCTTACCTTTCGACATCGACTTGTCGTAGACGGTCTTCGACTTCAGAGAAGGCGGTTTGACGTCCAGCGATTCCAACGAGGTACTCGCGCCATCGGAGTCTAAACCGGCTAGCAAGTTCCGGATCGCAACCGGGTTGTCGGTGCCCACGTACTTCTGCCCATTCGCGACAGCCATCTTGATCTTGTCCGGCGTGGTTAGGTTGTAAAGCGCCAGATCCATGCCACTAGCGCGAATGAAAGCCAGCACCGACGGTTGGGCGTAGTCGCCATCGAAACCGAAGGCGTCCAAACCCGCCGCAGCCGCCTCGCGCACGGACGCGTACTGGCTCGATTTCGGCTGCCGAACAAAACCGGTCGGGCCTGACCCGTCCGGATCGTCAATCCGATCGAAGCCGATCACCGGGATGCTCGTATCGATCTTGCGCACCGTCGGTAGAATGTCGCGCCACACGAAACTCGAAATCACGAACTTGCCGCGCATCCCGCCGTCCAGCAGTTCCTTCACCGCCAGTGACGCGTACTCCTGCCTGGACGCGCGCGATTGTTTCGACTCGTCCCACGATTTGA
>CAYMMF010000160.1:0-4301 GCA_964391475.1 uncultured Propionibacteriaceae bacterium
CAGGACGAGGTACTTCAAGTGAGATAGGTCGAGGGTGCCGCGGTCGAGGTGATCCATGATGCGTCCCGGAGTACCCACCACGACGTCAACCCCGCGGGCGAGCGCCGACAACTGGACGCCGTAACCCTGCCCCCCGTAGACAGGCAACAACCGCACCTTGGAATGGCTGGCATACTGCTCAAACGCCTCCGACACCTGCAACGCCAACTCGCGCGTCGGCGCAAGCACCAACGCTTGAACGTGCTTATGCTTCGGCTCGAGCCGCTCCAGGATCGGCAACGCAAACGCCGCCGTCTTCCCCGTTCCGGTCTGCGCGAGCCCAACCACATCGCGCCCCTGCAACAAAGCGGGGATAGTCTCAGCCTGAATCGGCGTCGGTTGCTCGTATCCGAGCGCCTTCAAGGTGTTCAGCAGTTCTTCGCTCAACCCGAGGTCGTCGAACAAGGCCTGATTATCGTCATTCACGCATGAACTCTAGTCGCTTGGGACGCATTGCACGAAGCCGACCCCAAGAGGCGCGACACTCAGCAAGCTTCGCGGACGCCCGTGTCCCGCGGACGCCCGTGTCCCGAGGACGCCCGTGTCCCGAGGACGCCCGTGTCCCGAGGACGCCGCAGAGGCACCGGTCCCGCCCCCTGCGCGTTCGGCTTCGCCGACCGGCAGGAAATGCCCGACCACGCCCTGACCGGTGCCCCTGCGGCGTCCGCTCGCTTTGTTATCGGGTGCGGACTGACCGGTGCCTCTGCGACGTCTGCTCGCTTTACCATTCGGGTGCGGACTGACCGGTGCCCCTGCGACGTCCGCTCGCTTTGTTATCGGGTGCGGACTGACCGGTGCCCCTGCGGCCTCGGTAGAAATAGTGTCGAACACGATCTCAATAAACTCTGTTATTGCTTTATTGAATCGACTTCTCACGTCCTCCAACTAGCGCTAACCGCATTCTTTTACGGCAGGCGTCCCCCAGTGTGAAAACCCGCGCAAAACTTTCTGTCTCTTCCTTCTGAAACCGGTAACTACTGCTAGGAATGAGTTACTGCGGAGATTCCGCAAATAACACCGGGGAAGGAGTTCCCATGGGTACAGGCGCCCTCGTGGCAGTCCTAATTGGGGCAATCGCCCTGATCATTTTCCTTATCATTGCGCTGAAATTGCATGCGTCGCTCGCGCTCATCATCGCTGCTTTCACAGTTGCGTTGATAACGAAGGTGCCCCTGGACGACATCGCATCAACAATTGAGGGCGGTGTCGGAGACACGCTGGGCTTCCTGACGCTGATCATCGGCTTCGGCGCGATCCTCGGCAAGTTGCTTGAAGTGTCGGGCGGCGCTCACCAACTCGCCAGCACAATGCTGCGCGCCATCGGCGCCCAACGCGCGACCCTGGTGATGGCCCTGCTCGGTTTCATCGCTGGCATCCCTGTTTTTGTCGAGGTCGGGTTCGTCCTGCTGGTTCCGCTGGTTTTCGTCGTCGCCAAAGAGGCCGGCGTCTCCCGAATCAAGGTGGGTATTCCGCTGGCAACATCGCTGATGATCGTCCACTGCATCCTGCCCCCGCACCCGGCCGCCACTGCCATCGCGGGCACCCTGGGCGCCGACATCGGGACAGTCATCCTCGCCGGCCTGCTCATCGGCCTTCCGGCCTCGCTGATCGGCGGCCCTCTCTACGCGAAGTTTGGCATCCGCAACGACGAAGTCGGCGCAGCCGCACCCGCGGTCGCTGATGAGCACGAGGGCTCGGTTGGCCCCGACCGCGTCCTGCCTGGATTCGGCATCACCCTGCTCACGATTCTCATGCCACTGCTGCTCATGGTTACTAAGACCATCGTCCTGCTTTTCGTGAGCGCCGAATCGATGACAGGTCAGGTCGTCGGGCTCATCGGAAACCCGATTTTTGCTCTCCTGCTCTCTGTGCTGTTCGCCTACTTCTCTCTCGGGCTTTCCCACGGAATGAAGATGGCCGACATCTTGAAGGCCACCGAAGCCAGCTTCCTGCCGATCGCGGGCATCCTGCTGATCATCGGCGCGGGTGGCGCGTTCAACGCCGTCCTCATGGCTAGCGGTATCGCACCCGCCCTTGCGCAGGCGCTGCAGGGCCTGCCCGTCAGCCCGGTCATCTTGGCTTGGGTCATCGCGCTGGTTCTCCACTTCGCCGTCGGCTCTGCCACCGTTGCGATGATCAGTGCCGCCGGAATCGTCCTGCCGATGCTGGCGCTCAACCCCGACATCGCACCCGCCGTGATGGCCATCGCGATCGGCGCTGGCGCGATCGGCCTCACCCACGTCACCGACTCGCTGTTCTGGATGGTCAAGGAATACCTGCACATGTCCGTCGCGCAGGCGCTTCGCACGCTGACCGTCTCAACCACCATCGCGTCCTTCGTCGGCCTCGGTGGCGCTCTCGTCCTGAACCTCGTCTTGTAAGGAGCAACCCATGTCACAAGAAATCCTGGGCAAACCGCTCACCGAATGGATCGCCGACTACCCGATGGTCTCCGACCTCGTCGAACTGAATCAGGTCGCATGGTTCAACCCGGCGGTCAAGCCGTACGCGGACGCCCTGCCCGAAGTTGGGCTCACAACGTCCGACATCGACGACGCCGCAGCGCGTCTGAAGCGATTTGGGCCATACATCGCCGAGGTGTTTCCGCAAACCAAAAAGAGCGCGGGAATCATCGAATCGCCGCTCGCCGCGCTCCCTGAGATGCAACGCAAGTTGGCGTCCCATTTCGACGCCGAACTCCCCGGGCAACTGTGGGCCAAACTCGACAGCGAACTGCCGATTAGCGGGTCGATCAAGGCCCGCGGCGGCATCTACGAGGTGCTGCAGCACGCAGAAAAGCTGGCGATCGAGGCGGGTTTCCTGACGGTCGACGACGACTACCGCAAGCTGAACACCCCCGAAGCCCGCGAACTATTCGGCCAATACAAGGTGGCGGTCGGCTCGACCGGAAACCTTGGGCTTTCGATTGGCATCATGAGCGCCCAACTGGGGTTCCAGGCGAGTGTGCACATGTCGTCCGACGCCCGCCAGTGGAAGAAAGACCGGCTGCGGTCACACGGGGTGAACGTCGTCGAGTACGAATCCGACTACTCGGTGGCTGTCGCCAGCGGCCGCAAGGAAGCCGAGAAAGACCCCACGGCTTACTTCGTGGACGACGAAAATTCCGTCAGTTTGTTCCTCGGGTATGCGGTCGCTGGACGCCGACTCGCTGGCCAATTCCAGACCCTCGATGTGCGAGTGGACGCCGATCACCCCCTGTTCGTCTACCTGCCCTGCGGCGTCGGCGGCGGGCCAGGTGGGGTCGCCTTCGGTTTGAAGACGGTGTTCGGGGACGCCGTCCACTGCATTTTCGCCGAACCAACCCACTCCCCGTGCATGCTGCTGGGCGTCTACACCGGGTGCCATGACGAAGTCAGCGTCCAAGACTTCGGTATCGACAACGTCACCGCAGCCGACGGGCTGGCAGTCGGACGCCCGTCGGGGTTTGTGGGACGACGGCTGCAGCACCTGCTCGACGGCTACTTCACTGTGACAGATGAAGAATTGTTCCGCCTCATCGCGCTGCTCCACACGACCGAGGGGATCGACATCGAGCCGTCCGCGGCGGCCGGGCTGCCCGGGCCGTGGTGGGTGCTGGGCGACGACGCATACCTCGACAGGATGGGTCTGGACGCCGGCAATCTCGCCCGTGCGACGCACCTGGCGTGGGCGACCGGCGGGAGCATGGTTCCTCGCCCAGAGATGGCGTCCTACATTGAGCGGGGGGTCGGGCTGTTGTAACCACCAGGTGGCTGAGGCCCTTCGAGACGGCTGCGTTGCAGCCTCCTCAGGAACCGAACCCCGGACGGCTGAGGAGGAACCGGACGGTCGTCTCGAAGCCTCCAACTTCGGACAGCTGAGGCCCTTCGAGACGGCTGCGTTGCAGCCTCCTCAGGGAGCGGACCTCGGTTGGCTGAGGAGACCTGAAAGGTCGTCTCGAAGCCGTGAGTCGGACGGTTGACGCTTTTACTAGACGGCTGCGTTGCAGCCTCCTGTGTAGCCGCTTTGACGGGTTCCGCCGTGAAGGGGCGATGGACGGGCTCTGGCGTTAACGGTTGTCGAGTTCGTACCTGAGATGTCGGATTACTTTGGTGCTTGCGTCGCCAGTTCTTGGAGTCTGTTGGGTCTGTTTGCTCCCGTTAAGCGCGTTTGCTCCAGTTGTGTGCGTTTGCTCCCGTTAAGTCCGTTTGCCGTAGATATATCTAGAGCAAACGCAAATAACGGGAGCGAACGCGGTATGGACACCAGATAGTCCTACTATC
>CAYMMF010000161.1:0-4296 GCA_964391475.1 uncultured Propionibacteriaceae bacterium
CATCGCGGTTTCCGGTTGGGGTGCGTCCGGTCGAGGTGCTTGTGGTTGCTGAGGCGCCTGGGGGTTCGCGGAGTGGCGTCCGCTCGGATCCACCACCAGGACGCGGAACGCTTCGGCGTCCGCTATGACGACCACGTCGTGCCCTGTGTATTGGTCAAGGAATGCTAGAAGCGCGTCCTTGTCCCACGGCGGTGACGGCTGGTCGAGCCGCCCCCAAAGTTGGGTGCGGGCACCGGTCGCTTTCGCCAGCGTCCGTTCCAGTTCGGGGTCGACCGCTCCAACCAGGGTGATCGAGCGGGGGCCAACGGTGTGGGTGGGGACGGTTTGGGTTCGGTCTTGGCGGAAGATGGCGCCGTGGTACGCCGAGACCGAGGCGGTTGCAGCGAGCACACCCAACGCGTAGCGCATCGAATGCAGAGTGGCCAAGCCGAGTTGGCCGGAGACCGCATCAGTGAGGAACACGTACGCCAACGCGAGCAGGGCGACGACTGCCGCGATCCCGGTGATCCCGAAAAGCGCGACCAGGTAAATCCGGCGGCTCAAAGACACGACCTCGGCGGTGGTGTCTGCCGCGAGCGCGAGGCGAATCCGGCGCCAGAAGATCAACCACACTGGCACCCCCACGATCAGCAGGGTGATGGCGGCGAGCAGGGTGTTCATGGTTGACACACCCGTGTCAGTCCCTGGGGTGACGGACTCGATCAGCGCCACCAGGACGGTGCCAACACCGAACGCGGTAGCGGTCATGCCGATCCCAGAAACCAGGTACTCGTGCACCCGCTGAATCTCGGAGCGTTCGCCAGCTGCTTGACCCAGGATGGTCTTGTGGTACCACCACACCAGGAGCCCGATCACGATGGCGGCGGCTTCAGTCGAAGCGGAATGGAAGTGGACGCGCGCCGTTTGGCTGGCCGGGTCTCCGAGGAACCAAACTAAGACTCTCCACAGCAGGCGGCTTGCGGCCACCAGGGTGAGAATCATGCCACCCCCGACGCCGACCGGTAGGACGAAGAACAGCCACAACCCGCGTCGCGGCAGTTTGGACGCCGCAAACACCCAATACAAGCCCCACACCAGCGCACCCGCCACGAGAACCCCAGCGGATTCTGCGATGTCGGCAGTCGGACGCACGGTGACTTGCGTCTGCCAGAGCTGGTCAACCGCTAATCCAAGCGTCGTAATCAGGCCGGTGGTGCCCATCACAAGGCCGACGAGAGAACCCAGCATCAAGTGAGGCGTGCCGAAGTCTTCGTCGAGGCTGCGACGAGCGACATACCAATGCCCGATTCCGACCAGACCCCACGCGATTAGTGCGCTGGCATCGTCGGCGTCCAGACGACCTTCGGAGAAGCCAGCCCGGAACAGGCCGGGCAGCGAGTTGGCGGCAATGACCACACCGGTGATCGCACCCGCGGTGAGGTAGAGGGCGAACAGTCCTGAACGTGCTTCGGTTGGGTCGGTGCGCTGCTTGCGCATCGTCCACCACGCCAAAGCGGCGGTGAGCGGAATTCCGACCCCGACGAAGGCGAGGCCTCGTGCGAGGGTCAGGTTGGCGTCCTGCCATTCGGGGACTTCAGCGCCAAGCATGCGGCCAAGCAGGTCGGAAATACCCGTCCCGACCACCACCACCAAGATGTACAGAAGCAAATATTGAAAGAATCTGCGGACGCTGGTCGCGTCTATTTTTGCGCCACCTGAGCCACGTCGAGCCGCGTTGACGATCAGAGCAATCAGCCCGATGAATACGGCGAACGAAAGAATCGAAGAAAGAATGCCGAGTACCATTTCACCCTCACTGGCAGACGTAGACGGGCCAGGGTTCGCCGGTGATCATCCAGCCATTGTCGCGAGCGCGCAGTTGGTACGTTTCGCGGTGGGACCACGAATCGAGCATGTTGTCTCCGTATTGGGTTACGTCGAGGACAACGGTCGCCTTGTCATCGGTGATCTTCGAACTCACTACCGCTAACGAGGTGCGTGCCGGGCGTTCCACGTTTTCCAGGGGGGCTTTGCAGCCGAGCTTGGGGTCGAGCAGTCTGACGGCTTCTTCGTCGTTGCCCTCTGCGACGGCTAGCACGAATATTTGGACAGTGCCGTCTGGGGTTGTCGGGTCGAGTGGGGGTGTCTTCCGGTTTGCCGCAAAAACGCCTGCGATGATCGCCAATATAAGGACGACCACAGCGATAATTGCGACCACCAGATTCGGACGCGATTTCATGTAGCAATTCTGCCAGCGAGACGGTTATTTTCAAGGAATTCGATCTCCTGTTTCTGCCCTTCGGATATTCGAGTCAGGCGACTAAAATCAGGTAGTAAAACAGGGGAGGGTGCTTCGATGATTACACGTCGACAAATCTTCGCGCTAAGCGGTCTGGCCGCAATTGCGGTTGGGCTTGGGGCATGCGCCAATAACGACGATGTAGGCGGAGGAACCGGGGGTGTCGCCACCGAACTTCGAGGCGAGGCGTCCGAACTCGACCTGCCGCTCAACTCGACACCAGGTGTGGCTCAAGCCGCTCGGGGCAGTGCAGATCTCGGGTGGGCTTTGTTGAGCGCCGGTACCGACGCCAACAGGGTGATCGCGCCGTCCTCACTGGCGATCACGTTGGGGATGCTCGCCGAGGGGGCCACCGACGACACGCTGGCAAGCCTGGACGCCGCGTTCGGGCTGAGCGGCAACGAGCGTTCGGCGGCGCTCGGAGCGCTGCGGCAGGCACTGAAAAACTACGACTCGCTCCCGGATTCGGTAGATGTGAACGCGCCACCTGAGGTGCCGGTGGTTCACCAAGCCAGCCAGGCGGTGGTGGTCGAAGGCAAGAGCGTCGAGCAGCTTTTTCTCGATCGGATCGCCACCTACTTCGACGTTGCTGCGACCCAAGTGCCGTTGGGCGGCATGAAGGCGGTGTTGGACTCGTGGGTGCGCGAAAACACCGCCGGGTTGATCGAGAAATCGGCGATCAATGTAGTTCCTGAGTTGGTTTTGGTGCTCCAGGACGCCATTTTGTTCGCTGCTGCGTGGCGGTACGAATTCCCGATCGATGACGCATTCTTAGAGTTCGCCGGCCCGGGCGGAAGCAAGCGGGTGGACGCGTTGGCAGGCACCTTCAATGTGGCGTACGGGGAGGGGAATGGTTGGCAGGCCGTGCGGTTGCCGTACGACGACGTGTTGGCGATGGACGTGATTCTGCCTGCTGTAGGGGTGTCGCCGTCCGCATTGAGTAGCCAGGAACTCGACGACGTCCGGCAGGGGTTGGACGCCGCACCGAACCATAAGGTGGCGCTCACAATGCCGCCGGTCGACCTCACCGGCAAACTGGAACTATTGCCAATGTTGGATGCCCAGGGCATTTCGTTTGACAACAGTGTCGACGGGATCTTTCCTGGCGCGATCGTCGATCAGTTCGTGCAGCAGGTCCGGTTCATGGTGAGCGCCAAAGGTACGGTCGGGGCAGCCGTCACAGAGGTAGCGGTGGTCGAATCAGCCCCCGCGCCAACGCCAGAAATCAAGACGATGACCGTCGATCGTCCCTTCGTCATGCGGGTGTTGGACACCCGCACCGGATGGCCGCTGTTCCTGGCCGTGATATCGGACGCCGAAGCAGCACTTCCCGGCGCACGGTAGAAAGCCGCAACACGAATTTTGTGCACACCGGAAACCTGGGGCTATGTGTGCGCGGATTTCGGAGAGTACTCTAGAACCCCTCGTAAGACGCGAGCCTGCCTCCCACCCGGCGTCCCAAGTGGGGGACAGCGATGAGGTTGGAGGGGAAACCAATGAGCAGAGCTGCGCAATCGCTGAAAATTTTGGGATCCGCTACCGCGCTCACCTTGGCGCTGGCTATCCGCTCGCCAGGGGCGACACCGAAGGCACAAGCGGCAGGCGAGAGGGCAGGGTGATCGTCCAAGCCCACCGCGGAGGGCCGGCGTTAGGTGCCCCTGAGAACAGCCTGGAGTTGTTTCAACGGGCTCGCGATGCTCGGGTCGATCTAGTTGAAATGGACGTGGTTTTCACCAAAGACAAGGTGGCCATCGTCAACCACGATGACAAGATCAAGGACGTGTCGTCCTACGTGGTGAACGGGGTCACCGTTCCCAAGCTTGACCGCACCCACGAGGGCAAGAAGATCCACGACATGACCGCCTCCAGGTGGCGGAGGTGCGCTGCGGGGGCCACCCGCTGCCGACACTCGCCGAAGTGATCGAGAATTTCAAGGGGTCAGGCATCCCGCTCAACGTCGAGATCAAATCGTGGGACGAGTCGAAACAATCGCGCGCGTCCAGGCAGGAGTACGCGTC
>CAYMMF010000162.1:0-4290 GCA_964391475.1 uncultured Propionibacteriaceae bacterium
CTGGATCGTCGAGCCGACAAGGGTCAACGCACCGGACGCCTCCCGCAGTTCGCCAGCGATCTCCGGATCCACGCCCATGTCCGCAAGCGCCCGGTGATATCGGGCGAGTTCGCCAGCCATCAGGCCTTGGACGCGGGCGTCCAAGAGTTCCTTGGCGGTCCGAGCAAGGCGTCGCACGGCGTCCTCACCAAAGACCGCCTCCAACAGCCGCTGAGCAAACAACGCCGACCCCCCAGCAATGCCGACCTCTGCCCCGGTGATCCCACCAGTCTGGCTGAACACGAACACCATCAACGCGACCGCGACGCCGTTCACCCCCAGCGCGAGGAACCGGGCCGTCGCCTTCTTTTCTCCGCCAACCTCGCTCACGAGTTCCAGCACGTCGCCTTGCCAATCCCTGATGGCTCGGGACGCAAGCTCTGGAAAGTCGGGCGTGGCGCGCGTCAGGTCGTCGGCCGTGCGCCCCAAGACGGTGCGGCCAGCCGGGCTGGCCTGCCACGCAGCCTCAGCCCGCTGCGCCGCCTGCTGCGCCTCCGAAATCAGCAGCGCCTCCAACCCAGATTCGACAGCAAGCTGCACCTGCTGGGTCTGTTTCGGTTCACCCCTGATCGCAGACATCATGCGATCGCGCAACCAGCCGATCTTCTGCTCCACCGCACGCATGAACTCGCCGGTGCCCACAAAATCCTGCCACCTGGAAAGCACCTCACCCCGCAGCAGAGTCCCGTCCGCGGTCTGGACGCCCACGGTGCGCACCGCCTCGGCGAAACTGGCGTCGGCGTCCGACGCAAGCCGCGCGAGCGCCTCGCCTTGATCATCGAGTTTCTCTGCAATCTGGGAGGCGCTCGACACCATCGCCCGGATCGCCCCGTCCAGCGTCTGCATCACCACCGACTGGCGGCTTGCCTGGTCGGCAGCAAGCTCGGCCAGCCACTGCCGGATCGGTGAGACGGACGCGTCCGGCAGCAACCCGTCGGCGTCCACCTGGGTTTCGGGGACGGCAAACAGCGGCGAAGTTCCAAGGCCGCGTTCGGTCATTAGGCGTCCCAGATGGGTCGGAACCTCACCCATCGCAGCCGGGGGCACCCGATCGAGCACCACAGCCACCACCGCCGAACGCTGGGCGGCAGACCGCAGGTACTCCCAAGGCACGGCATCGGCGTACCGGGCGGCCGAGGTCACGAAAAGCCACAGGTCGGCAGCCGCCAAAAGCTGCCCCGCGAGGGTGCGGTTCTCTTTAACAACAGAATCGATGTCGGGGGCGTCCAGCAGCGCAAGCCCGCGAGGCAGCGACGGCTCGGCGACCAGTTGCACGGTCGCGGTGTCGTGGGTCTGGTTATAGGTACGCCCCAAACCAGGCAAGATTCGGTCTGACTCGAACGACGGCAAGTCGTCTGGGTGGAACACCAACACCGGAGACCGAGTGGTAGGACGAATCACTCCCGGGGTGCTCACCACCCGCCCGATCAGCGAGTTGACCAGCGTCGACTTGCCCGCACCAGTCGAACCACCCACCACGCACAGCAGCGGCGCCTCCAAGGACGCCAACCGAGGCAACACGTAGTCGTCGAGTTGCTGCACGATGCTGCGTGCCGACACCCCCGCCTCGGACGCCCCCGGCAACCCGAGCGGAAGCCGAGCCCGAGATAAGACTCCCCGCAAGCCCTCCAGTGCGCCGACGAGGCTACTGGTGTTCATGGGTTCTCCTACCCGGGCGGCGGTGCCCAACTGGGATCAACAGGTGCGTAGTGAATCGATCCTAGTGGCGGCGGCCCCCAAGGGGTAGCAGAAGGCGGCTCGGAACGCCGCCGCTTCAAACTGGGAAGACGCGCATGCTGCTCGCGAGGGTCAACCACCGCCGTCTGGCGCAGCAACTGAATTTGTTCCAGCAACTCTCGCTCGCGCATGCGCCCACCCCGGTCGACCACACCGCGGGTCATCGCATCTCGCAAGTAGGCGAGTTCCGTGACAGCTCGCTGCATTCGGACGGTGGCGAGCAGCGGCGTCCACCCCCAAGTGGCGGCGATGAACGTGGCCTTCCACCGCGAACGCTGCCGCGAAAACACCCAAACGTCAGCGGATGTCAGCCAGCCACCTCGAACGTAATCGGTGAGCCGGTCGCGCATCCGCCGTCCCTCAACGAAGATCTGCCGGATAGCGAACACGGTCGCACTAATCACCAGCGGCAGCGCGATCAGGAAGTACATCATGAGTTGGGTCTGCTGCGGCATGACGCTGGCCACGGTGTTGAACGCCATGTGGAGGAAGGACGCGGCAAGAAACCCCACCAGCGGCGCGATCACGCGCACCACCTTGCTGCGCGACCTCACCGAAACAATCAGACCAATCGCGGTCAAGCTGGTGAAAAGCGGATGGCCGAACGCGGTCATGAACCCACGCAGAAACACCAGGCTGGCGATCGCCGCATCCGGATCGCCAGCAGAGATGTTCGAAGACGAGAATACGATCGCACGCGCGTAATAGATGATGTTCTCGGTGTAGGCGAACCCGGCCCCACTCAACCCCCCCAGGACGAAAGCGGTCAGTTTCGACACCAACTGGTAACGCAACGCAAGTGCCACCACGAACAGAATGGACGCCTTGGCAGCCTCCTCAACGAACGGCGCGACGTAGATCGCGGCACGCGCCCCAGCCGCGGGATCACCGTCCCCCGCGATCGAAAGCCGCTTCCCAGCCCAAGTGTTGATCAGCAGGGACGCAGCCGTCGCCACGCTCGCCCCCCACCCCAACGTCAAATACCAGACCAGCGGACGCTGAGGACGGTAACGGTCGAGCCAAACGTAGATCACAACCCAAAACGCCAAGGTCGGAGCCGCGAGCTTGCCAGCGTCGCGAATCGCCGGCCAATTGATTCCCGGAATGTGCCCCTCATTGACAGGGACGTCTTTCGTGAAGGTGATGTACATCCACCACAAGGCCGCCGCGTAGCCGAGCGTCGCGATCAAAGTGACCCAACTCCACGGGCTCCGGACGAGGCGCTCCACCAGCGGACGGCTGGTCTCAGACTCGACCGGCAGGCCGTTCATTCGTCGGGCGCGCAGCTCGATCGGGTCAGCAGACATGGCCACAGCGTAGCCGGTGACCGAACGGGTACACTTGCCCGTCGTGGCCCCCGTAGCTCAGGGGATAGAGCAGCAGCCTTCTAATCTGTCGCGCGGAGGTTCGATTCCTCCCGGGGGCGCCATGGTCGGTATTTCTAGTGAGGTCTGATGCGTTTCTTGTTCTGGGGTGCAGGCGCGATCGGCACCTATGTGGGCGGGTCGCTAGCGGCGTCCGGGCACCAGGTTTCGTTCAGCGAACGTCCGAGCGTCGCCTCCGAACTGAGCAAGCGCGGCTTGACCGTTCACAAGTCGGGTGGATCCCAGACCGTCCGGAACGTGATGTTCCATTCTTCGGCTGGGGAAGCCCTAGCTGCCGGCCCGTACGACGTCGCCGTGTTCGCTTTGAAGTCGTTCGATACCGCGGCTGCGGCGTCCGACCTGGTCGCGACCGGGCTCCAGGTGCCGCCGATCCTCTCACTACAAAACGGGGTAGACAACGAAGAGACCATCGCGTCATTCGTGGGTGCGGACGGCGTGATCGCCGGAACGGTCACCACTGCAGTCGGCAAGCCGGGGCTCGGCGAGGCCGTCGAAGAGAAGCGGCGCGGCATGGGGGTCGCCCTGGGCCACCCGATCGCACCGGCGATCACCGCCGCTCTCGACGGAGCCGGGCTTGTTGCCAAGTCTTACCCCAAAGCTGGCCCGATGAAGTGGTCGAAACTGCTCACCAACCTGACCGGCAACGCAACCTCAGCGATCCTAGACATGCCGGTGGGTGAGCTGTTCGCTGACCGGCAGTTGTACCGCATCGAGGTTGCGGTGCTGCGGGAATGCCTGGCGGTGATGGACGCCCTCGGCTTCGGCGTGGTCGACCTTCCGGGCACCCCCGTGCGGGCACTAGCGTTGGCGGCGCGGCGGCTGCCCCGCTTCATCGCACAACCAGCCTTGACGAAGGCATTGGGTTCCGGACGCGGCGACAAGATGCCCAGCTTCCACATCGACCTTCACTCCGGACGCGGAAAAAGCGAAGTTCGCTGGCTCAACGGCGCTGTAGTGCGGCACGGGGAAGCGTTGGGCGTCCCCACTCCCGTGAATCGAGTGCTGACCGAGACCCTCGAAGCACTCACAGTCGGGCAAGCCGACATCGGGCACTTCCGACGCAACCCGGACGCGCTGCTCTCGTTACTTTCGTGACCCCGCAATGGCGTCGGCTGGGGGCGTCCATCTA
>CAYMMF010000163.1:0-4244 GCA_964391475.1 uncultured Propionibacteriaceae bacterium
ATCTACTCGATCATTGATGGCAGCGATAAGTTCATCTACTGCCATGACGGCAAGTATGTGACCGGCACTTGGAAGAAGGGGAAAGCGACCGAAATGTTCGAGTTCGCCCTCGACGACGGAACCCCGCTCAAGATGGCCCCTGGACGCACCTGGATCGAGATGCCACATTCAAACGACGTTATCACGATCGAATAATCGCACTTACCTACAAAATATTTGCGAGCCTCAAGGTTAAAACCAATCTGGACGCTGGTTCTGCAGCATTATGGATTGATAAACGAACCATTTTTGGCGTTATGCTGCAGCGTGAGAAATTCTTCGGTAGGCTTCGCGCATTCCTTCTGGTTCGACCGTGCCAGAAAAAACTAATTGAGTAGTCGCGTTCATCCTGCGTTTCGTCTCGAATGCATGATTATTCAATTCCAACAACAGGCTGGATAAGGCCGAGCGGCCAAGGTCTCGTATTGCTGAGTAGAGAGACTCGGTAAAGGCCAGAGAAATTCATCTGATACTTGATCCAGTCGAGAGAGGGGTAGCAGCATGAGTGGCTACAATGCAGTGCTAGCAAGAAATACGGAAAATGCGCCAAAGGGTGTCGGCCCTTATTCCCAAACCGTAGCGTTCTCCCACTACAATCATTTGTCAGCTCAGTTGCCCATTGATCCTCAGACCGGACAAATGGTTGAGGGTGGTATGGCTGAGCAAGTAAGGCAATGTCTACAGAATATCGAAGCCGTTTTGGATAGCATCGATCACAGTATGGAGGATGTTGTAAGGCTGACCGTCTTCCTTACAGAGATATCAGATGCCGACACCGTCGATGAGGTCTACAAGACGTTCTTCAGCAACTATGTTCCAACGCGGACGACGGTGGAGGTTGATGCTCTGCCAATGGACGCCCCGGTTCAGATTGAGGCACTTGTGTCGAACGGCGTCGGCACAATTCCCGGAGCACCTCAGGCCGGTGACTTAGTGAAGGTGGCAAAAAACACAGACAGAGCGCCACTTTGCCCGTTGTCAACACAGACCGTAGCTTTCTCGCACTACAACAACATCTCAGCGCAGTTGCCGATCGATTCTAGCTCCGGCGAGGTCGTGTCTGGTGATGTTAAAGATCAAGCCAAGCAGTGTCTGAGTAACATCAAGTCGATTCTCGAAAGCATTGGCATTCCTTTTGACGATATCGTTAAGGTGAACGTATTCCTGAGAGATCTCTCGGACGTCGAGAGTTTTAATGAGGTTTACACGACGTTCTTCCCGGATTCGGGAATCGCCAGAACTGTCGGGTATATGCCGGCACGAACCATCGTGGCGGTTTCAGGATTGCTCTTGGATGCCTTGGTTCAAGTTGAAGCGGTAGTCTCTCATGGCGATGGCACCCCTCCACAGGCTGTTGAAGACAGGCATGGAATCATCATCGAACCAAACAACACCGACGGTGCGCCTAGGGATCCCCTTTCTACACAGACTGTAGCTTTCTCGCATTACAACAATGTTTCCGCTCAGCTGCCAGTTGATCCAGAATCTGGAGAATACGTGGCTGGTGGCGTGAAAGAACAAACCAAACAATGCCTTGAAAATATTAAGTCGATAGCGGAAAGCGTCGATCATTCGCTGGACGATGTCGTCAAGGTTAACGTTTTCTTGAAGAATATCGGGGACGCTGACGCGGTGGACGAAGTCTACGCAGAGTACTTCCCCGGTGGTGTTCCTGCACGAAGGACTGTTGGCGTATCGGCTTTGCCTGGAAGCGCCTTGATCCAGATAGATGCGGTGCTAGCAAACGCTGAAGGGACCCCTCCGATCGTGTAGACCCTCCGCTTCTCACGAGGTACGAAGAAGTTGGCCGCCACGCTTGAGCGTGGCGGCCAACTTCTAAAAGCATGGATCAAGATCGTCCATGAGCGCACCGTATAGACGGCTCTAGACTGCTGTGAAGCCTCCGTCGATCGGTAGCGCTACGCCACTGATCATGCTCGCCTCATTGCTCAGAAGGAAGGCGATTGGCGTCGCGATCTCGTCCTCGGTGGCGTACCGGCCAAGCGGCATGGCTTCAAGAAGCTTTCCGCCGGTTTCGGGCTTGTCCCAGTACCAGGCTGACATTGGCGTCATCACGACCGTCGGGTTGACCGCATTCACCCGGATTCCGTAAGGCCCGAGTTCCAGGGCACTCACCCGAGTGATTGAGTCAACGGCACCCTTCGAGGCGCCGTACGAGACGTGCCCAGCCAACCCAACGAGCGAGGCCTGGCTGGAAACGTTGACTATCGCACCACCACGACCGACGCGAATCATCTCTTTGGCAACATACTTCGTGACCAGCAGCGTCCCCCGGGCGTTAACCGAAATCACACGGTCGAAAACGCTGATGTCAGTGTCCTGAGGTGCCGCGATCTCTCCGCCGTCGCCGCCGCAGTTGACCACTCCGTACCAGTCGATCCCTAGCACCGCGTCCTTGACGGAATCCTCATCTGTAAGGTCGAAGGGGAGCGCCAACGCACCCGTCTCCTCGCAGAGGGTGGCTATCTTTGCCTCGTCGCGGCCGCTGGCGTAAACCGTGCAACCAGCTTCACGCAGTCGTCGGACGGTGGCCCCGCCGATCCCGCCGCTAGCACCTGTAACTAGATAGGCACCTTCATGAAAAGTAAGCATGAATCCCCCTTGAAAAGATAGATAGGTTGGACAACGTTGGCATCGTGAGGAGTCTTTCGGCTACCCCTGTGTGTCGTCAAGTGGATTCGAGTGGTTCATCAAGCCTTCTTCTCTGGTCGGTCAGATCTCTTGATTCGTTGGAAGAATCACCAGGTCACGAATGGTCACGTGCGTATCCCGGTCGAGCATGAAACAGATCGCATCGGTCACCTGAGAAACCTCAATGCCGCGACCCGCGGTTGTCTCGTGCTTGACGCGGTCGTCGCCTGCTTGGAAACCCCAAAGCTCAGTGAGCACCACTCCCGGTCCGATCGACATGACGCGGATGCCCGTCCCGACGAGTTGACGGCGCAGCGTATGGGCGAACGAGACCATTGCGTGTTTGGAGGCGGAGTAGACCGGTTCCCAATGGATGTCTTGGTAGCCGGAAACCGAGGTTACGAGCACGATGTCGCCGCTTCCTGCGGCACGCATGGTCGGGAGCGCGGACCGAACCAGTTGGATGGATCCCCTTACGTTGATGCCGAGGAGTGCATCGATGCTCGCAGGCTCTGCATCATCGAGTTCACCTCCGAAATAGAGTCCCGCATTGACAACCAAAGTATCGAGCCTGCCGAACCTAGCTAGGGTTGCCGAGACTGCTTTCTCAGCCGCTCCATCCACATTTAGGTCTGTGGGGATGCAGAGGGTCTCGGTATCCCCACACTGCGCGGATACCGACTTAAGGCGGTCTTCACTTCGTCCCACGAGCACCAGCGACATGTCCCCTTGTCTGGCAAGTCGCACGGCTAAGTCTCGACCAATACCCGAACTGGCTCCTGTGATAAGTGCGACCTTGTGGTGGTTGGTGTTCATGGTTCCTCCCGACGAGTTTTTGAAGCTAGGTGGCGGTGATTTTCGCACACAGGTCCTTGGAAAAGCGACATGATCTCGGATTGGTAACGACGTAGAACTCCCATAGACATCGTTGGCATTCTCTTCGTAGGCTGAACGGCACAGCAATGACAACGTTTGCATAAGGCGATCTGTCAGTTCGACAACTGCTGACTTGGAAGCTTCGAATCACACGGAAATACCAACCAGTCAAGCGAACAGGACGTCGTTCAGCCGCTACTGAGCGCGACCGGCATTCGGTAAGAGCTCAAGACGATAACTAGGAGGCTATCGGTGACCGGACCCTCACCCACAACCCCCTTGCTAGAAGCAAGGGGTCTGAGCCGACGTTTCGGTTCAGTCCAAGCCCTCGACGGAGCTGACTTCGATGTCTACCCTGGCGAAGTGGTCGCGTTGATCGGCGACAACGGCGCCGGTAAATCAACGCTGGTCAAGGCCATGACTGGCAACTTAGAGGTCGACAGCGGGGAACTGCTTCTTGACGGGAAGGCCATAACTTTCTCCAGCCCTCAGGAAGCGAGCGCCGCAGGAATCGAGGTCGTACATCAAGACCTTGCGTTGGCACCACACTTGGACCCTGCAGAGAATATGTACCTCGGCAGGGAGATCCTGAAGAAAGGAATCCTGGGCAAACTGGGATTTGTCGACGATGCAACCATGCGTCGAGAGTCCCTGAAAGCCTTCCAAGATCTTGGGTC
>CAYMMF010000164.1:0-4215 GCA_964391475.1 uncultured Propionibacteriaceae bacterium
CTCTCGGAGGTCGTGCCATGTTTCCCCGCAAATTGATCGCAGTTCTCTCCGCAGCACTCCTCATTTCAGGGTGCACTGGGGCGCCAACTGCACCCCCCACGACGCCTGCACCGACCGCACCGTCGGCGTCCCAAACCCAGGAGCCGCAGAGCCCGACTCGGGAGCCCACCGCGGAAGGTACCCAGGCGCTGGTGTATTTCATGATCGAGATTGACGCTCAGCGGGGCCCTCGGCTGGCACGCGAGCCGCGCGAGATTGATCCTGACAACCCAATTAAGAGCGCGCTGGAGGCGATGATCGCTGGGCCGGTCGACCCCGATTACAGCACGCCGTGGCCCAAGGGCACACGCGTGTTGGAGGTCAGCCAGTCCGGCGACGAGATCACGGTGAACCTCTCAAGCGAAGCTCGTAAAGCCAACGTCGGGGCATGCTGCGAACGCGTCATGGTGCACCAACTCGTCTGGACGGCGACCGAAGTGTCTGATCCCGAGGCGTCCGTGATGATCCTGATCGACGGCCAACCGGCTGGTGAAACGTGGGGTCACATGTCTTGGGATAAGGCCGTCAAGCGCGGCGACCCGCTGGAAGACCTGCTCACGGTGAGCATCGATTCGTTGGCAGAGGGGGCGAAGGTGTCGTCCCCGCTGACCGTAACCGGTCAGGCGATCGCGTTCGAAGCCACCCTGCCGTGGGTGCTCAAGAGCGGCGACGGTTCGGTCATCAAGGAAGAGGTCACCTACACCCTCGAGGGGCAGCAGTTCTCCCCGTGGCGTTTGACGCTGGAGCTGGAGCCGGGCTCGTACGTGCTTGAGATGCACGAGGACGATCCGTCCGGCGGGGATTCCGGATTCGCCCCAGATGTTGACACTCGTGCATTCACGGTTGTCTGATCGCGGATCTAGAGTGGGGGCATGCTCGCTGCGTACGTTGAACAGGCCAATCCGTCCGATCCGCTGGCCGCACTGAAAGTGGGGGAGCGTCCTGAACCCGTCACGCCAGACGGTTGGGTTCGGGTGAGGGTGAAGGCCGCTTCGGCCAACCACCACGACGTGTGGTCGTTGCGCGGCGTAGGCCTGCCACCGGAGTGGATGCCCATGATTTTGGGGACGGACGCCGCTGGCGTCACCGCAACCGGACGCGAGGTGATCGTCCATGCGGTGATCGCCAGCGACGATTGGAGCGGTGACGAGACGCTGGATCCGCGGCGTTCGTTGCTATCCGAGAAGCATCAAGGCACGTTCGCCGAATGGCTGGTCGTTCCGGAGCGAAACCTGGTTGACAAGCCCGCATGGCTCTCTTGGGAGGACGCTGCCTGCCTGCCAACCGCGTGGCTGACGGCCTACCGCATGCTTACAAAAGACTCCGGGCTCATCGGGCCTGGAACCATTCTGGTCCAGGGGGCATCTGGTGGAGTGGCGTCGGCAGCTGTCGTTTTAGGCAAGGCGTTGGGGCATCGCGTTTGGGTGACCGGACGGACGCCCGTCAAGCGCGACTTCACTATGTCGATTGGGGCGGACGCGGTGTTTGAACCCGGCGCTCGACTGCCCGAGCGCGTCGACTGCGTGATCGAATCGGTGGGGGAGGCCACCTGGGCGCACTCGTTGCGCGCCCTTCGGCCAGGGGGGACGGTTGTGGTGTGCGGCGCCACCTCTGGGCCGAACCCGTCGGCTGATCTGGCGCGGGTGTTCTTCCTACAACTTCGCATCATCGGATCGACGATGGGCACCCGTGAAGAACTGGAGGCGCTGGTCAGCTTGCTCGGCAAGACCGGCGTTCGCCCACCAATCGACCGAGTGCTGCCGCTGAAGGACGCCGCCGTCGCGCTAGCAGCAATGGAAGACGGAAGCCAACTCGGAAACCTAGTGCTCCTGCCCTGAACGGGCTGCCTGAGGTGGGGTTGGTCGGTTGAGGCCCTTCGGTCGGCTGAGGAGGCCATCGGTTGGCTGAGGAGAACTATCGGTTGGCTGAGGAGGCCCGAAGGGGCCGTCTCGAAGCCACGCCGGGCCCTTCGAGACGTCGCTGTGCTCCTCCTCAGGGACCCGAACCGGCCCTTCGAGACGTCGCTGTGCTCCTCCTCAGGGACCCGCGACAGCCGTCCGAAACCAGATTCACTCAGTGATGGTGGTCGTCGTCGGCCTTGGTTTCGTGGACTGTCCCGTGCGCGTGCTCCGGCGGCGCGTACAGCGAGTACACCTTCAGCGGTTCGTCACCAATGTTGGTGACGTTGTGCCAATGGCCTCCGGGAACGAGGATCACCCAGTCGTCGGTCACAGTTTCGTCGAAGCTCAGGTCGTCCTCTGACAACCCCATCTGGACGCGCCCCACGCCCGCCTCAACTCGCAGGAACTGGTCGCCGTGGTCGTGACGTTCCAACCCGATGTCGTCCCCGGGTGCGATGCTCATCACGGTCATCTGAAGCGAGGCGCCAGTCCACAAAGCGGTACGGAACGTCTCGTTCTCCAAAGTTGCTTCTTCGATGTTCACAACGTAGGGGTTGGGGCCGTGGTCGGTCATCTTTGATCCTCCATCTCGTCTTGTGAACCCATGCTAGGCGCCTCACCCGGTTAGCTGCGAATCAGTCAGTATTAGCGGACGCCGCCCCCGCCAGTGAGTGACCCCCACGTCAGTCACCCCGCATGGTCTGCCGCTCCGCAAGGCCTGCCCCCGCAAGCCCCCGCCCGCCCTACATCTCACCCTCAGGTTAAAACTTTGGTGAGCGCAAGGACCATGTATCCCATTGCGAAGCCGAACATGACGATTATCAGCATTGCCCAGCCGATGATTTTTTCGTGTTTCGGGCGGTCTTTCAGGACCCATCCGAGGACGGCCATCAGCAGGGCGCCGAAGGTGACGAAGATTACTTCCCAATACATCAGATCCCCCTGGGTGGTGCTGGGCGTTCCGACAGGGGGATCAGCCACCAGGCCAACACAGCCCCCAAGACCATTGCCACGGCCACCAGCCACCCGAGTTTGCGTACCCGCGGCGATTTGGCAATCAAGGCTGCCCCGAGCCCGCCTAAGCCGATTAGAAGTGAGACTGTGATCGCGATGATGCGCACGTCTCCTCCTTGAGCAGAATTGTTCTCAGTGGCAGCGTTTCGTACAATGACGCAGTCCGCAAGGCGACGATGGGGCTATCACCCCGGAGCTGCTGGAAGAACGGCGCCGATGCGCCCATTAGAACCGGCTGCGGCGAACCAGAGCGGGGCGCGTTTCGCGTCCAAGGAGGGTGGTACCGCGGGGTGCCGGACGCCCACGGCGTCCGCCAGTCTCGTCCCTTCGTCGAATAATGGTCCGGGCCTCCGGACAGGACGAAGGAATACGATGACCGCGAACCCGCGCAGCCGCAGTTACAACGCCGTGCCGCCCCAGGTGGATCTGCCGACGATGGAGCGCGAGATTCTGAAGCTTTGGGAGTCTCAAGGCACCTTCAACGCCTCGCTGGCTAAGACTCGAAATGGTCCCGCATGGACGTTCTATGAGGGCCCACCCACCGCGAACGGCATGCCGGGAACCCACCACATTGAGGCGCGGGTGTTTAAGGATGTGTTCCCGCGCTTCCGCACGATGCAGGGTTACCATGTCGAGCGCAAGGCCGGTTGGGACTGCCACGGTCTGCCGGTCGAGTTGGCCGTCGAGAAGGAGTTGGGTTTCAACGGTAAGCCTGACATTGAGGCGTATGGCATCGAGCCGTTCAACGCTCGCTGCCGCGAGTCGGTCGGGCGTTATGTGGACGCCTTCGCCGATCTCACTCATCGCATGGGTTATTGGGTGAATCTCGATGACGCGTATTGGACGATGAGCCCCGAGTATGTCGAGTCGGCGTGGTGGGCGCTGAAAGAGATTCATTCGGCGGGCTTGCTGGTTGAGGACTACCGGGTTGCCCCCTTCTGCCCGCGTTGCGGCACCACTTTGTCTGACCATGAGCTCGCCCAGGGCTACGAGGATGTCACTGACCCGTCGGTGTTCGTCCGGTTTCCGCTGACGTCCGGCCCGTTGGCGGGCAAGGCGTCCCTGCTTGTTTGGACGACTACGCCTTGGACGCTGGTCTCAAATACGGCGGTTGCTGCCCATCCCGACGTCGACTATGTGGTTGCGACCGACGGCAACGAGACCCTGATCATCGCAGAACCGCTCGCCGAGCAGGTTCTTGGCGAGGGTTGGAAGCTCGGCCCCATCTACAAGGGTCGCGACTTGGAGGGGTGGCGCTATG
>CAYMMF010000165.1:0-3068 GCA_964391475.1 uncultured Propionibacteriaceae bacterium
CATCAGCCCCGACGTGAAGATGAACTACCTGGCCAGCCCGCCGCTGGTCATCGTCTACGGCCTCGCTGGCACGATGGACATCGATCTGGCCAACGACCCGATCGGGCAGGACGCCAACGGCAACGATGTGTTCATGGTTGACATTTGGCCTTCGACCGAAGAGATCGAAGAAGTCATCAACAGCTCGATCAGTGCCGAGATGTTCTCCACCCGTTACGCCGATGTATTCAAGGGCGACGCGCGCTGGCAGAACCTGGATACCCCAGAAGGCAACCTGTTTGCGTGGGATGACGCGTCCACCTACATCCGTAGGGCGCCCTACTTCGATGGCATGCCAGAGAACCCTGAGCCAGTGACGGACGTCCACGACGCCCGCGTGCTGCTGAAGCTTGGCGATTCGATCACCACCGACCACATCTCCCCGGCAGGCTCCATCAGGGCAGACGTCCCGGCTGGCAAGTACCTGGTCGATCACGGTGTAACGCGTCAAGACTTCAACAGCCTTGGCTCCAGGCGTGGCAACCACGAAGTCATGATGCGTGGAACCTTCGCCAACGTGCGCCTGCGTAACCAGGTCGCGCCCGGCACCGAGGGTGGCTACACGCGCAACTTCACCAAGGAGGGTGGCCCCGTCGAGTTCGTCTACGACGCTTCGATGGACTACCAGGCAGCCGGAATTCCTCTGGTTGTACTCGCAGGTAAGGAGTATGGCTCTGGGTCGTCGCGCGACTGGGCAGCTAAGGGTACGACGCTGCTCGGCGTCAAGGTCGTCATTGCGGAGAGCTACGAGCGGATCCACCGCTCCAACCTCATCGGCATGGGCGTCATTCCGCTCCAGTTCCCCGCAGGCGAGACGGCAGACAGCCTCGGACTGACCGGCGAAGAAGTCTTCGACGTAACCGGCATTGAGGAACTGAACAACGGAGTCACCCCCAAGACGGTCAAGGTCAAGGCGACCAAGCCAGATGGCTCTGTGGTCGAGTTCGACGGCGTGGTCCGCATTGACACCCCAGGTGAAGCTGACTACTACCGCAACGGTGGCATTTTGCAGTACGTGCTGCGCCAGCTGCTGAAGGACTAGTGCAGGTAGGCTCGCCGGTGTGGTGAAGCCGAATGATTCAGCAATCCGGGAGTCCCCATTAGGGGGCTCCCGGATTGCTTGGTCTTACCTGTTGGTGTTGGTCAGCGCGATTATTGGTGGAGTCGTGGTTGCTGCGAGCGCCCCAGTGATCGCCTCGGGTTGCAGAGCAGACACTGCATTCTGCGATGTTGGGTGGATGCTGGTCGTCTTCGCTGCGAGTTTCCTCGCGGCGGTGGCACTTGGGGCTCGGCTGATGGGGTTCAGCTGGGAGTGGTGGGTTGCGCTTGCCGGTTTGCTCGTTTTCTCACCTGTGTTATCCAGTGGGCATTTGGCGTTCACCTGGGTGGTGATCCTGGTCGCACCAGCGGCCGCGGCCGTTGTGACTGGACCGCCTACGCCGCGTTGGCGTCCATTGGCGATCCTGATTGCGTCCGCCTTGCTGGTAGTCGTGACTCTGGTTTGGACATTGGCTTGATTGCGGGGGGCGCCCCGATCAACTAATATCGTACGTACGTGCGATAGGGGGTTGGGGTTGAACTACGTACCAGTTGGTTGGCCGACCCAGGTCAGGCCGCCTGGCGTCCACGATTGGGAGTTGAGCGCAGCTTCGTTCTTGTTTGATTGCTGTCCCGCTGATTTTCGTGCCTACGAGGTGCTTCGCAGGCATCCGGTTGTGTTAGCCCGGTTCGCAGTTAGGTTTGTGAGATCGCAACTGGACGCTTCTCTAGCCGGGTTGGCCGAGGTCAGGGCTGACCTGCAGGGTGGCCTCCCTCCACAAGTTGTCGAAGCAGCAGTTGCCGCTTGGCAAAGCGAGCACTCGGCGCTCACGCGGCGACAACGGGAGGTTGCGTTGGTCGCAGAAGCCCTTGACGGGCGCCGCTTCGTCGAGAAGTTGTGAGCGGATCCGATTCGACTGGGGATATTTCATTATCGGCTCTAGAATCGATCGCATGGCCTGGCTGGAAAAGTTGAACGGTCCAAGAGATCTGCGCGCGATACCGACGCGAGATTTGCCGACTCTCGCCGAAGAGATCAGATCTTTCCTGGTTACCAACGTCAGCCGAACCGGCGGGCACCTGGGGCCGAATCTGGGCGTGGTCGAGTTGACGATTGCGCTTCACCGGGTGTTCGATTCCCCGCACGATCCGATCATTTTCGACACTGGGCATCAAAGCTACGTGCACAAAATCCTGACCGGGCGTCAGTCGCGTTTCGCAAGCCTGCGCCAAAAAGACGGACTGTCGGGCTACCCTAGCCAAGCTGAGTCGGAGCACGACTGGGTAGAGAACAGCCACGCCTCTACCGCGCTGTCGTGGGCAGAGGGGCTCGCGAAGGCCTTCCAACTTCGAGGCGAGGATCGCGCTGTGGTTGCAATCATCGGCGACGGTGCGCTCACCGGCGGGATGGCGTGGGAGGCCCTTAATAACATCTCGGTCTCGAAGGGTCTACCCGTTGTAATCGTGGTAAACGACAACGGGCGTTCCTACACCCCCACGGTGGGTGGGGTGGCGATGCACCTCGCGTCCATGCGGACAGATCCGCGTTACGAGGAAACCCTCAAAATGATCAAGAAGACCGTGCAGGCCACACCGTTGGTCGGTCAACCGGTCTACGACCTGCTTCACGGGCTGAAGAGCGGCGTGAAGGACGTCCTGGCGCCGCAGGGATTGTTCTCTGACTTGGGTCTGAAGTACATCGGACCAGTTGATGGTCATGACCTTGAGATGCTGGAGCACGCTTTGACCAGCGCAAAGCAGTTCGGCGGTCCGGTGATCGTCCACTGCATCACCCAGAAGGGGAAAGGCTTCAAAGCGGCAGAAGAAAACGATGAAGATCGTTTCCATGCTGTGGGACGGATCGATACCGAGACGGGAGAGCCGCTGGGATCCACTGGGCGGCGGACGTGGACCCAGGCCTTCGCAGAACACATCACGACCTTGGCTGACGCTAACCCCGAAGTGTGCGCAATCACTGCGGCGATGTTGCA
>CAYMMF010000165.1:3078-4138 GCA_964391475.1 uncultured Propionibacteriaceae bacterium
TTGCACCCCACCGGGCTCGATCTGATGTCGAGCAAGCATCCAGAAAGGGTGTTCGATGTCGGGATCGCGGAACAGCACGCTGTTACGTTCGCCGCTGGTCTTGCCCGCGGCGGAATGCACCCGATTGTGGCGATCTACTCCACTTTCCTCAACAGGGCATTTGACCAAGTTCTGATGGACGTGGCGTTGCATCGTCTTGGGGTTACTATTGTTCTCGACCGCGCGGGGGTTACTGGCCCTGACGGCGCGAGTCACAACGGCATGTGGGATCACTCCTTGCTCGGCGTGATCCCCGGTCTCCACTTGGCAGCCCCGCGAGACGAGCTACGACTTCGCGAGGCGTTGGACAAGGCGATCGCCATCAGTGACGCGCCCACGGTGATTCGCTACTCGAAGGAGGCGCTGCCAGCAGAACAACCAGCAGTGTCTACTCGCGGCGAAGTCGACATTCTTGCAACGGCTGAGGGCGCCCGCGTCCTGCTTGTCGGCTACGGGCAGTTCACGGGGCTGGCTCTCGATGTGGGACGCCGGATCTCCCGTCAGGGGGTTGGGGTGAGCGTGGTCGACCCGGTTTGGGCGTTGCCGGTCAGCGATGATCTGGTTGATCTTTGCGCTGAGCACGATCTTGTGGTTACTTTCGAAGACAGTGGAGTCGCCGGAGGGGTGGGCGCTTCGCTGGCGCAAGCTGCGACAAACAGGGGTGTTAAAGCGCCCGTCCACAACGTGGGGCTGCCGCAGAAGTTCCTCAGTCACGCCACCCGTGATGAAATTCTTAATCAGTATGGGATTACACCCCAGTCGCTCGCGATTGTCGTGGTCGGATGGGCGGTCGCGGGGGAGTCTGCTCAAGAGATTCACCCGGCTGTGCCCAACCCGAACTGAACCTGTCGGTATCAATCACCGAAGCCTTAGCCCCGTCGTTGGGTCTGATCTTGGCCTTCGTCTTAGACCAGAGGTGCGACAACCGGCACAACAAGTTGGCGTTGCCAAAGGCGGACCCCGAGATCGGCCAGGAACGCGTCGATGTCGCCGCCTTGGGGCGGTGCAAAACAGAGTAGCC
>CAYMMF010000166.1:0-4132 GCA_964391475.1 uncultured Propionibacteriaceae bacterium
GCGTTGGTGCCTTTAAGGGAGGTTGGTGGCCTTAACGGGGGGTTGGTGAGGACGAAATGGCTTCGAGACGACGACTTCGTCGGCGGTTCCTGAGGAGGAGCGTAGCTCCGTCTCGAAGGGCCTCAACCAACCGATCGACTCCTTAACCATCCGAGGAGAGGGTCTCAGCCAATCGAGGCTTCGAGACGACGCTCCGCGTCTCCTCAGCCGACCGCGTCCCCTCAGCCAACCGCACACGACCGCCCAAACCAGCGGACGGCCCCGAGGCGCCGGTCAGGGCGTGGCCGGGCATAAAACGGTCAGTCTGCGACAGCAGACCGACCGCGGGCGAGACCGGCGGCTCGGGGACGACCGCGGGCGCGGGGACCGCGAAAGACCCAGCTTCACAGCTTCGAGACGTCGCTACGCTCCTCCTCAGCCAACCGCGTCTCCTCAGCCAACCGATCGACTCCTCTGCCAACCGAAGGAGGCTTCGAGACGCCGACTTCATCGGCTCCTCAGCCATCCGCTCCTCCTCAGCCAACCGAAGGACGCTTCCAGCCAACCGACACGACTGCGTTGCCTGTCTTTCGATTCGACACTCTGGCTACTGCGTCGACTGCCTGAACGGCGCAACATCCGCAGCTAGGCTGTCGTCGGGAAGGAGTCGAAGTGGCACAACGTGCGGCTGGCCCCTGGCTACCGGAAGCGGACGTCCGAGATCAGGTCGCCCAGCGACTACTAGCGGTCTCAGACGAGATGGCCACAACCGCACTCGGCGAGATCTCGGTCCAGTTGCCCTGGTTCGGAGACCTCGACGCGGAGTACCGCTCTTGGATCGGGTTGGTGGTAAGGGCTGGTGTCGACGGATTCGTCGACTGGTTCTCTGACAAACCCGCCGCAGAGGGTCCGGCCAATATTTTCGCTGTGGCTCCTCGCGCATTGATGAGACGCGTCTCTCTTCAACAGACCGTGGAACTCATTCGAGCCACCATCTCTTCCGTGGAGGATCAGTTGCGGCATGTCATGCCGCTCGCCGATCAACCCATATTGGACGCTGCGATCCTGCGCTACTCCCGCGAAGTGGCGTTCGACGCCGCCGTGGTCTACGCCCGGGCAGCCGAGTCGCGCGGCGCGTGGGACGCCCGCATCGAAGCTCAGGTAATGGACGCCGTGATCCGTGGCGATGTCGACGACACGGTTACTTCGCGCGCGACAACTCTGGGGTGGGGATCCCACGACGCGGTTTGTGTCGTGATCGCCGACCTCGCCGAAACGCCGGGAGCGACCGAGGATCTTCGCCACGCTGCGACTCGCGCTGGCCTGGATTTGCTGGCAACCCCGCAGGGTGACCGGCTCATCATTGCGCTCGGCGGCCCGTTTACAAAAGACGCGGACGCCGTCGCTGCGGTTGAACCGCTGACTGATCACCTAGGGCCAGGGGCAGTGGTTCTGGGCCCGGTAGTTGCGTCCCTTGAATCAGCCGCAACCAGCGCCAGAGCAGCCATCGCAGGATTCCGGGCCGCCCACGCATGGCCTGACGCACCGCGTCCTGTTGCTGCGAACGCGCTACTCCCAGAGCGAGCGCTGTCTGGTGATGGGCACGCGCGTCGGCAGCTTGCTAAAGAGCTGTTCCAACCGCTTGCAGACCACAGCGGAGGGCTGCTCGAGACCCTTGCTGTCTACTTCGATGAGGGCTATTCGATCGAAGCCACAGCACGTCGACTGTTCATTCATCCAAACACCGTTCGGTATCGGTTAGGCAAAGTCGCGGATGTCACGGGGTACAGCCCTCATACCCCCAGGGACGCCTATGCGCTTCGGCTCGCACTCACCCTCGGACGCTTAATGTCCAGCTCTTGAGCCTAGATCACTCGTCCGTTGAGACGCCCATCCCCCAGCATCCGATGCGAATTTGTAGGTTTTCCACAAAGAGTCGTCGTGTCTTTTTGCCGTGACGCCCTGAAAACCACCACCGATTTCAGGCCATTCTTGAATGGTGCTTGCTATTGTTGCTCCCGGACAGGGCGCCCAGAAACCCGGTTTCCTCACCCCTTGGCTGGAAGAACCGACCTTCGAAACCCGTCTGAACTGGTTGTCCACTGTCGCCAATATCGACCTCGCTCACTACGGGACGAACGCGGACGCTGAAACGATCCGCGACACTGCGATTGCCCAGCCGTTGCTGGTTGCCGCTGGCCTGTTGACCGCCCTAGAACTGTTCCCGTCCCCTGCTGAGGGATTCCGCCGCGTAAGCGTGGCCGCTGGCCACAGCGTGGGCGAAATCACCGCAGCTGGCGCCGTGGGCGTCCTCTCCGCTGAGCAAGCAATGGTGTTCATCCGGGAGCGCGGATTGGGCATGGCTGAGGCCAGTGCCGCAGTTGCCACCACGATGGCTGCCGTGCTCAGGGGTGATCGCGACGAGGTGCTCGCCGCGATCGCAGAGGTCGGTGCAACCGCGGCCAACGACAACGGGACCGGTCAGATCGTCGCCGCTGGAACCGTCGAACAGATTGATGCACTAAAGGCCAACCCACCCGCTGGAGCCCGAGTAATCGCGCTCTCGGTCGCGGGAGCTTTCCACACCTCGCACATGGCTCCTGGCCAGAAGAGGCTGGCTCGACTGGCACCCGCCATCTCAACTCATGATCCTCGGACGCTGTTGCTGTCGAACGCCGACGGACAGGTCGTCCCGACCGGTCGGGAGTACCTCAAGCGCTTGGTTTCACAAATCACCAACCCGGTTCGTTGGGATCTGTGCATGCAGTCGATGGCCGACCTCGGCATCACCGGCATGCTGGAGTTGCCACCAGCGGGAACTCTGACCGGAATCGCGAAGCGCAACATGCCCGGTGTCGAAGTTTTCAACCTCAACACACCTGACCAACTTGCGGACGCGCAAGAATTCGTTGCTCGTCACAGCGACCTGGAAGCACACCACAGCCGGGTAGGCCCGGTCTCGTGGATGATGGCGGTCTCTCCTGCCAAGGGCGAGTTCCAGCGCGACCCGTCCATTTCGGAAGGTTCGGCGTTGGCTGCCGGCGCTTCAATCGGTGCCGTGGCAAACTTGCGCGAGTCGATCGCGATCCACGTAGAACTCGGTGGCCAAGTGACAGAGTGGCTCGTCGAAGACGGAGACCTGGTCTCTCCCGGCCAACCCCTGGCTCGGCTTTACCCAAACGAAGAGGACTGACATGACTTCCGCAATTGCAGCCAGCACTGGCAGCCCTTACGCACGAATCCTGGGGATCGGCGCCGCGCTACCAACGCGCGTGGTCGACAACGAAGAGATGACCAATTACATCGAAACTTCGGACGAGTGGATCCGCCAACGCACCGGCATCGTAGAGCGCCGCTGGGTCGGCGAAGGCGAAAACGTCGAGCAGTTGACGATCGATGCGGCTAACAAGGCGATCAAGAACGCTGGCATCGACCCCGCAAGCGTGGACGCGGTAATAGTCTCTACGATTTCCCACCTCGCCCAGACGCCCGCATTGGCTGCGATCGTGGCACCCAAGATCGGCGCGCCGACCGCCGCTGCATTCGACATCTCCGCCGCGTGTGCTGGTTTCAGCTATGGATTGGCGCAGGCCGAGGCTCTAGTTCGCACCGGCGCCGCACACCATGTCGTGGTCATCGGTGTCGAGACGTTGAGCACCATCACAGACGTGACCGACCGGTCGACGGCCTTCTTGTTCTCTGACGGGGCGGGCGCCGCCGTCGTCGGGCCGAGCGAGGTCAACGGAATCGGACCAGTCGTCTGGGGTTCGGACGGCACCCAAGCCGACGCGATCGAGATGTCGCGCGATTGGCAGTCGGCTGTCGAGGAAGGGAAACCTTCTCAGATCACGATGCAGGGCCAAGCTGTCTTCCGCTGGGCCACCAGTTTCATCTCTGACGCAGCCAAGCGTTGCCTCGAAGTCGCCCAAGTCTCGCCTGAAGATCTGGACGTTTTCGCACCCCACCAGGCGAACAATCGAATCACAGACGCCATGCTTCGCCACCTCAAGCTCCCCGAGCACGTCAAGGTCGCTCGCACCATCACACACTTCGGCAACAACTCGGCGGCGTCCATCCCGGTCGCCATCGACGCGATGCTGGCCTCAGGCGAAGCCAAGTCCGGTGACACCTGTCTGATCATCGGCTTCGGCGC
>CAYMMF010000167.1:0-4129 GCA_964391475.1 uncultured Propionibacteriaceae bacterium
GCTGGTTGGCTACGTTGGGAAGTGATAACCGCTGAAAGCATCTAAGCGGGAAGCATGCTTCAAGATGAGGACTCTCACAAAATTTTGTTGGTAAGGCTCCCGGTAGATGACCGGGTTGATAGGACAGGTGTGGAAGCATAGTAATGTGTGGAGCTGACTGTTACTAATAAGCCGAGGGCTTGCCCCTATATATTTCGTATCAACAACATCTTCTTAGATGAATCGCGTCCACAAGTAATACAACAAACTGTTGTTTGTTGTGTCCACCAAAAGTTTTTTGGTGGTGTGTTTCGGTGGTCATAGCGACTGGGGAAACGCCCGGTCTCATTCCGAACCCGGAAGCTAAGCCCGTCAGCGCCGATGGTACTGCACCCGTGAGAGTGTGGGAGAGTAGGTCACCGCCGGACACACCACCAAAAATATTTAACCAAAACAATTGCGGCACCTATCGACCCGATAGGTGCCACAAACCATTTAAACTACAGTTTATCGCCTTGAGGGCTACGGTTAGGTAGCAAGAACGTTAGCGCTAGTGTAAACAAGGTGATACCAGCACCCAACCAAAGCGCAACCTGATAGCCAGCATGTGATTCCGAACCCGTTGGTGATCCAGTGGTCACAGCCTGACCCAACAACGTGAAGCTGAGCCCCGCACCAATTCCGAAGGATGCTCCGTTCAATCCTGGAAGCAGCCCAGGAGCTTCTTTCGGTGAGAGCACAACTCCTAGGCCATTTAGCATCACGTTCACGATTCCGGCGTACGTCACCCCGAGTAGGACGGCAGACATTCCTAGAAGCCACTTGTTGCTAAGCCCAATCAACGCGAAAAGCACCATGACGAGAACCGAGCCGGCCAAGCCGATCTGGAGAACCTTCTTGTAGCCGACGCGTGGAGCGATATGTCCAGCGAAAGGTCCTACCGCCCACCCGATGAGCGCGTAAGGTGCCATGAACAGGACTGAAACCAGGAACGCACTCATTCCCCAACCTGCTGTCGGGTTCTGTGAGAACGAGGGCACCACAAGGTTCACAACAGCCATCACACCGGTGAGTGTGGAAATGGTGATCAGCGGAACAAGCCAGATTGCACGAGATCCCCACGCTGTCCTTGGTATGAATGGCTCCACGGTCTTGCGCTGCCAGGCAATGAACGCTAGCGCAGTAACGATGGCTAGAACTCCGTAGATCGCGGTCCAAATTCCAGGGAATGCGTTGAACCCGTCGCCACCGACCGTCCAGGTCATTAGCACCACAAAGAGTGCGATCAGACCCGCACCCAACCAGTCCATCTTGGCACCCCGGGATGGAACCGATTCGGGAACCCAGGCGATGGTTCCCACAACAGCGATCAGTGATACAACCAAGGTGAACCACAGGATCGAGCGGTAGCCGTACTCATCAGCCATCCAGCCACCCAAGATGACATCGACGCCTGCGATGCCGCCGTTGATGGCAGCGATTATGCCCATCGCAGTGCCATACTTCTGCGGGTCTGGGTATGCATCGCGCAGCACCAGTAAAGCAAGTGCGAATACTGGTCCGCATGCTCCCTGAATGGCCCTACCAACGTAGAGCCAGAGAATATTTGGTGCCCAAATTGCAATCAGCGTGCCAATAATCAGCATTACCAATGCGAACAGCAGCAGTTTTCGCCGACCATACATGTCTGACAGGCGTGGCACGAAGATCGAGAAGATTGCAGAGAACAAGAAGAAGAACGAACTTGAACGGCCGATCTCAGCGGTTGTAGCGTTCAGGGTATTCTGCATGTCCGTCACGGCGGGGTTCAGCATTGTTGCGTTCAATTGGAATGCAACCACCGCGATGACAAGGCCGGCCAATATGGTGGCCGTCCTTTGGTTTTGGCGCGACGGGGCGCCGGGATTATCTGAAGACATTATTGTCACTCATTCGTTCGTGTATGTTGATAGAGGTGGTTTGGCCGTCTGGTTTTTCGGAAACTGATGGCCATTTTCGTCATGGCAATTGCGTTAGTACTGCGATTAAGTGAGAAGCTAGGTCGGTACCCACGTCCAACATGACTCGAATATGGGCACCTTCTTGTGCCGGGAAATTGTTGTGGATTCCCCTAAGATCTGCCACGGTCTGCCCCCGTCCAGGCCCAGCAGAATCGTCCACCTCGACTACCACGGTTGGCGCCACAATCGGTGTTATCCCACCGGCCGCGATTGCTGCCGCTAACGGGTCATGTAACGCAGAGCAACGGCGTCCGTAAACGTCCAAATGGAAGTCGAAATAGAAATCGATCTCCTCACCAATGGCGCGTGCTACCGCGCTATTGGAATCCAGGAGTTGACGTCGGTGCTCTTCTTCGAACGTGTTTGCCATGGTCACGTCGAGACCTGCCATGTCGATGAACCACGGTTGCTCGAACACGATCCTCGCAGACTCTGGATCGTTGCCGATGTTCGCCTCAGCCACTGGGCTAATGTTTCCCGGATGCATCGCGGTGCCGCCCATAATTGTGACCTTCTTGATCAATGACGGGAGGTCCGGGTTGATTCTAAGGGCGTCGGCGAGGTTGGTGAGCGGGCCCACAGCCACGATTTCCAGTTCGCCGCCGTACTGTTCGGCCAGTGAGATCAACAGCTGGGGAGCTGACTCGGCGATCGGATCTTTGTCGGCGCGGGGGAGTTCAATGGCTCCCGTACCTCGTTCACCATGGATCCACAATGCGCCGCCGTAGAATTCGCCCCAAGACGGGTTCTTTGCGCCGACTGCCACCGGTACTTCTGGTGCCCCCATCATCGCGAGCCAGTCGCAGGCATTTCGTGCGCCCTGCTCCGCGCCGATGTTGCCGCATACGGTCCCAACCCCTACCAGATCGATAGCGGGAGACGCGACGAGGTAGCCCAGTGCTAGGGAGTCGTCCACTCCAGGGTCACAATCGAAGTATGTAGGTTTCCCATTTTCGTGTGCCATCCCATTCCTTTCATTGCGGGGCTAAATTATGCCCTCTCAGAAATCAACACCAACTGTTATTTGAGGCATTGAAATTGCATTAATTGGTCGTTGAATCGACCCAGTCAGGAGGCTAGCATCGGAAGGCTCTAGATGAATGGAAGATGTAGATCTCGCTTGCCGAGGCCACCGAATTAGATCCTCAAGGCTAACGCGCGGATCCAGAACGTCGTCATCTCTTCGGAATTGTGAAGATTGAAAGCCGAGCAACCGTGACAACAACGGATATCGCTATTCTCTACAATTCAGTTCAATCATCGGGTTGAATGGCAGCACGTACTCTTAGCTGTCAGACAAGCGGGGCGTACCTCTTGGATCGTAAGGAGCAGATCGTGGGCATACTCGTGGTCGGATCGATCAATGTTGACCTGAACGTGCGGGTTGAACGGCATCCACTGCCCGGTGAGACCCTTCATGGGTCGGGGCGAAGTATGGCCCCAGGGGGTAAGGGCGCCAACCAGGCAGTTGCCGCTGCTCGGCTTGGCTCACCGGTTGCGATGATCGGGGCAGTCGGCACCGATCCGGATGCGGAAATTGCGCTCTCGTTGATGGCAGCCTCAGGGGTGGATACCACGGGCGTCCGGCGCATTGAGGGCGAGACCACTGGGTTGGCCTTGGTTGTGGTGGACGACTCTGGTGAGAACAACATCATCGTGATCCCTGGTGCCAACTATTCGGTCACCGAAGACCTACTAAACGCTGAGCGAAGCGTAATAGAAGCAGCTGAGTTAGTCGTTCTGCAGGGGGAGATCCCCATTCCGTCGATCAATCTTGCTGCTCAACTTTGCAAGGGACGACTTGTGCTGAACCTGGCTCCGGTGGTTGCCGTTTCAGAGTCGACCCTGCTGAAGGCTGACCCGCTCATCGTCAACGAGCACGAGGGAGCACTGACGCTCGAATTGTTGGGTCATGTTGATGCTCACTCGTTGGCACCAAGAGAAGTAGTGGAAGCTCTAATCCACGCTGGCGTTCTGTCAGTTGTCATGACATTGGGTCCAGAAGGTGCCTTGATCGGCACCGCCGACGGAGCTATTGATTCGGTGCCGTCAGCGTCCGTTGATGTCGTCGACACCACTGGTGCGGGGGACGCCTTCGTCGGGGGCGTGGCACATCGCCTGCTGGCGGGTGATGGTCTAGCCGAAGCGGC
>CAYMMF010000168.1:0-4121 GCA_964391475.1 uncultured Propionibacteriaceae bacterium
GACGCAGTGCTCGCAAAGTGGGGTCAAGAGAAATCTGGGGTTTCAGCGTTCCCGGTCAAACCGTAGTCATGACACCTAAGCAAACCCCCGACGAGCGACCGGGACCGATCCACGCGGTCCCGGTCCGCCACCCGGGCCGAGTCGTCGCGGTGATCATCGTCATGTTGATCACCGCGATGCTCATCGAGCAACTCATCAACAACAAGGCGTTCGACTGGCCGTTCACTTGGGCGGCTATGGTCCAACCACCGGTTGTTGCAGGATTCATCAAAGGCACCCTGGTTGTGACCTTGCTTTCGATGATCTTCGGAATCGGTTTTGGGGTTGTGCTCTCGATCATGCGGCTCTCCCCGAACCCGGTGCTACGCGCGGTCTCGTTTGCCTACACCTGGTTTTTCCGAGCCATTCCCCGTTACGTATTGCTCACAATCCTGGGAGGAGCCGGCGTGTTCTTCGTCGGCGGGATGATCCCGATCGGCATTCCGTACGACACCCAGATCATGTCATTCTTCGGGATCGATGGCACGCTGCGCATCGGAGAGATCGATGCCAATAAGCTGTTCACCGGCGTCCTCGGGGCGTCCCTGGGCTTGGGGTTGTCCGAGGCGGCTTACATGGCTGAGATCGCCCGTTCTGGGATCATCAGTGTCGACAAGGGGCAAACCGAGGCCGCCCAAGCACTCGGGATGACCAACGGTCAAGCGATGCGGCGGATCGTGCTCCCTCAGGCAATGCGAGTCATAGTTCCGCCAACCGGCAACGAGACGATCGCAATGTTTAAAGACACCTCGCTGCTCTCGGCGCTGCCGCTGGCCACCGAACTTTTCTTCCAGATGCGAGCCATCGGTACCGCGTATTACAAGATGATGCCGGTGTTCGTTGGCGCCACGATCTACTATCTGGCCGCGACGACCGTACTGATGATCGCTCAGTCGAGACTTGAGAAGCATTTCGGACGCGGTTACGCAGCTGCCGATGTGCGCAAAGTGGAAAAGACATCCGACACCATAGCCATCGACTTCCCAGGGAGTGACCACTGATGTCTGAGTCGGTTTACAAACTTCCAGATCCCTCCCAGCACCAGGTAGTTGCTGTCAATGTGACGAAGTCTTTTGGCTCGCTACAGGTTCTGCGTGGCATCGACATGACCGTCGACCGCGGGCAAGTGGTCTGCTTATTAGGACCATCGGGGTCTGGCAAGACCACCTTCCTGCGGTTGATCAACCAGATGGAAAAGCTCGACGGCGGACGTATCTGGGTGGACGGCGAACTCGTCGGCTTGGAAGAACGCGACGGAAAGCTGCACGAGCGGACGGACGCCGACATCGCTCGGCAACGGGCCGGAATCGGCATGGTCTTCCAACGGTTCAATTTGTTCCCGCACAAGACCGCTCTTGAGAACGTGACAGAAGCACCTCTGGTGGTGAAGCGGATTCCTGGCGCTAAGGCGAGAACCCAAGCACTCGACTTACTTAGGCAAGTTGGTCTCGAAGACAAGGCCGACAACTATCCGAGCCAACTTTCAGGCGGTCAGCAGCAACGCGTGGCGATCGCCCGTGCGTTAGCCATGGAACCCAGCCTGATGTTGTTCGACGAGCCCACATCCGCACTCGATCCAGAGTTGGTGGGCGAAGTGCTCGGCGTGATGCGTCAACTGGCCACCAAGGGGATGACCATGATCGTGGTAACCCACGAAATGGCTTTCGCACGAGAAGTCGCCGATCGGGTCATCTTCATGGACGGGGGCTTCGTCATCGAAGAAGGCACACCCCAAGAAGTGTTGGTCAATCCAAGAGAAGAACGCACTAAAACATTCCTGCAACGGGTGCGCCAAGAGAGCTAGCCATCGAATGCACTGTCAGGTGAAAGTTGGGTGGGTCGGAGTCTGACGACTCCGACCCACCCAACTTTTTGGCATCACGCCTGCTTTGTCGGTTCAACCTCCAGATGGATTACACCGAAGTCATATGCTTTCCGGCGGTAGACCACACTAGGGGCGCCGGTCTCGGCGTCCACGTACAAGAAGAAGTCGTGGCCAACCAGTTCCATCTCGTCCAGCGCCTGGGCGAGATTGAGCGGTGTGCCCTTAAAACGCTTTTCGCGAACCACCAGTGGGCCGTCCCCGGTTACCTCCAGGCTCCCAATGTGACGGACCTCGGGCTCATCAACCGCAACCGGTGGGGCTGCCGCCTCACCAGCGGGAGCCTCTCCAAGCACCTGCGTGACACGAAGCCCGCGATGTACCTTGCGGCGATCTGCAGCCCTTCGGAGCTGCGACTTCAACCTGCTCAACGCCTGCTCGAACGCAATGTTCTTGTCTTCGGCGGAGGCTTCTGCACGGACCACCGGGCCCTTGCCGATAAGCGTTATCTCCACACGGGTAGCGTTTTCTGGTTGGCGTTTATTCGGGTGCGTGGATACCTGCACCTCGACCCTTATCACGCGATCACGGAACCGTTCGATTGAAGAGATCCGCTCAATCACGTTTTCTCTGAAATCATCGGTAATCGTGAGACGTCTTCCAGTCACGAGGACATCCATGTCAACCTCCCTAGGTAGGTCCACAACAACAAAAAGCACCAAACCCACCACCCCCGAGAAATGTCACGGGGCTGGCTAGTGGTGCCATGCCTCTAACCTATCGCAAGTTACTGTCGTGAAAGCAGAACAATGGGAGTAGAAAGTCACCAGTTTTCGGGCACCCTTCCTGGTCTTGGGTAACGACGAGGGGTGGCACCAATCACGGCAGCCCCGACTACCGCCACGCCTGCTGCTTCCAGAGCCCGGATCGCCTCACAAAGGCTCGCCCCGGTGGTGACGATGTCATCGACGATGACCCTCGCCCCTGCACCTCTTGGCCGGGCGAACATACTTCCTGCCAGGTTGTTTGCTCGATCTGCTATGCCCAGCCCAGACTGATCGGCCACCCGACGGCCGTAGCGCAGGCTGGCGTCCACAATCGTTGGGACGCCAGCGCGTCTCAACTGGGTTGCTGCCACCGTTGCTAGCCGCTTGACCACGTCATCCCCCCGCTGCCTGACAGCGGCCGGGTCGGATGGCAGCGGAGTCAACACCAGCGGAGTCGACTCCACGATGACCCCAACCGTTGCCACCACTCGGGCGAGAACTCGACCCAAAACTGGGGCTAGGTGTCGGGCGTTGCGCTCTTTGTAGGCGACCAGGCAGTCTCGCAGAACCCCCTCGTAGTGCGACGACGCAAAGACCGGCGCCCGGCCCTCCAATGGAAACGGGACGGCCGCGAGCAAATGCTGCTCGCATGCCGCGCAGATCCGCCACGAGGTGACGCCACACCCAGGGCACGTTGATCCAGTCAGCAACTCCGCAAGCGCGGTTCCAACACCTCCCACGAACGCACGATAGGCGCGGGGTGTCAGCCCGGATACTCGATCGCAGAGACGTCGTTCACGAGCAACGACCACCGGTAGTCGGCGTAATAGTGGAACACCTGCCCAGTTGCAGAAAGGACGACGAGTGGCGTGTCCGGAGCAACAGCAATTTCGACCAACTCGTTACCCGTGACGGTTCCGACTGACGTTGGGGACGAGCCGTCGGATCCGAGCGCTATCACCGAAGTGTTGGCGCCCTCGCGGGTAAGCAGAATCAACTCGCTCGTGTTTGCCCATCCCGCGTCCAGGATGTCGGGCTCGCTGCGACCCTCCGCGGCAGCTACGAAAAGTGGACGCCAACCCACCAGCCCGATCTTTTCGTCCTCGCGAACCACCAACACAATCCCAGCTCGCTGGCGACCGGAGGCGTCCATCACTATCAGGACCGCACGGACGCCGTCCGGTGAGAGCCTGGCCGACAAAATCTTCGCTCCCGACACACCCTCGAGTGGCACGGACGCCCAGTCGTCTCCCGTCCTCACAGTCAGCGAATCCGAAGCGTCCGGCACCCACAACTCCCCAAAACGAGAGAAGCTAGGCCGTCCCAGACCGGACCGTTGCAGGATTTGTGCAGGGTCTCCGTCGGGCAACGAGATCGTTGAGAGCGTGTTACCGGCGACGACAGCAACCTGACTGACATCTGAGTTCACTGCCACTTCTCGGACCCCATTGATCCTGGCCCCATCGTCCTCAATGGCCGAAGCCTGGGAACCT
>CAYMMF010000169.1:0-4116 GCA_964391475.1 uncultured Propionibacteriaceae bacterium
ACCGTGCTCGTCATTGACGCCAGCGTCCTAGCCGTAGCCCTGCTTGACGACGGCCCAGACGGCGACGCGATACGGAATCGGCTGCACGGGGAACAACTCGCCGCGCCAGCACTCATCGACCTCGAGGTGGCCTCGGTGTGGCGAGGGTTGGCCCGCGGCGGCCACTTGGACCCCCGCCGAATCGGGTTCGCTCTGGATGACCTTCGTGAACTGCCCATCCAACGCGTGGGGCATGCCCCGCTGCTGGCCCGCTGTTGGGAACTCCGGGACAACCTCACCATCTACGACGCGGCCTATGTCGCCCTCGCGGAAGTACTCCAAGTGACCCTGCTCACCGGGGATCGGCGCCTCGCCAGATCCACCGGCCCACAGTGCACCATCGAGGTCATCCAGACCAACCGCTTACGCGGCTGAGTTGCCTGCCCAGCGCGGTCGATCCAGGCCTACTTGGCCGAGCTGTGACACCGATGTTGCAGTTCGGGTGTTACAGCTCGCCCAGGAACCAGGTTGCTCTAGGAAGGGCTGCCCTGCCCGGTCTAGTTGCACGTAAGTGGCACGAGATGCGTAAAGCCCCGGCGATCCGGGGCCTTAAGAGATATAACACTTGTGCGCGAGAGAGGAGTTGAAGCTCCCCTCGCGACACCAACCAACCGGCCTACCACTAGGGATTTTGTGCAGTTCCCAAGCAGCCCGACGGGGCTCGTGGGGCAGATGTGGGGCAAGTTCTTAACCTCTCCGAACAACCCTGGCCTGCTGGCGTTCATAACCGAGGCGTCTGCGGAGGCCTCGATCCGTCCAGCCAGACAGCAAGGTTTATTCAGCTTTGGAGAGCGTTCAGCTATCCTGAACAGGTGGAAGGAATGAACGAAGCGGTGGCTGAGCCGTACATCCGAGTCCTCAGCGAGTTCGGCATTCAGTGCCGACTTCCCGATGGCTTACCCGTCGAGGGCTGGGCCGATGTGTATCTGATGCGGGGCGGATCCGAGCAGCAATACACCGCGTTCGTGAAGGCGAGCTTCAGGTTGGCTGACGCTGCCTGGATCGGCGCGGAGCGAGGCCTGGCGCTCGTACTCAGCAACTTCGTATCACCGCGGACCGCAGGCGCCCTCCGGCGGGCAGGCGTTCAGTACTTGGATACTGCCGGGAACGCTTGGATCAAGTTCGGCGACGTACTCATCGATGTCCGCGGCCGCCCAAGACCCAAGGACGTAGCTCCGGCGCCAGCGACGGGCAACCTTTTCAGCACGGCCCGCGCTCAGGTCATCTTCGCGTTGCTCGCGTGGCCTGAGCTGTGGCGGGCGCCTCTCAGGGAGTTGGCCCGCACCGCTGACGTCTCGGTTGGTCAGGCTCACAACGCGCGCCAGTTGCTCTCGGAGGCCGGCTACAAGGATGGTTCGCGACCCGCCGGTCAGTCCGACCTCCTCGAACTGTGGGCGGCCGCCTACCCAACCGGGCTCGGGGCCAAACTCACCCGCGCCACCTACAGCGGCATGATCGAGCACGTGCGTCCAGCAGCTGAACAAGACGCGCTCTTCATCTCAGGCGAGCCAGCAGTGAAAGAGCTGCGTCCGGCAACGCTCACCCTCTACGCCCGTAGGGACGACCCGTTCCTGCCGGTCGTGAATCGCTGGCGATCGGACGGCCCCCCCAACATCGAAGTCCGCCGCGCCTTCTGGCGGGCTCCAGGCGGCGACCGACCGGGCGTCCAGCTCGCGCCGTGGCCACTGGTTTATGCCGACCTCGCCGCCAGCGACGACCCCCGCGTGCGCCAGGCAGCCCAAGACTGGAGGCAGTCCCATGCTGGATCTGACACGAGTTCCTGACGACTTCCTGAAGCCTGCCGCAAGAGTGGTTAACACGCTGCTGGCGACATCGCGATCTGTCGCCCCAGGAGACGTCATGCTCGTCGGTGCGTGGTGCCGCAACATCCTGCACCACGCACTCGGCCACGACTTTGAGACCACCGCAACGCGCGACCTCGATCTCGCACTGGCGCTGGCTTCCTGGGATGCTTACCGAACGCTCGCCGCCACCTTCCCGAAGGTTGGTCATACCGGCCTCCGCTACCGAATCGCTGGCTTCGACGTAGATCTTCTCCCGTTCGGCGAGATCGAGAATCCCGATGGCATCGTCGAGCCACCCACTCGCGAATCTCCGTTCAGCGTGTGGGCCTTCGCGGAGATTTTCGCTGCCTCGCTGCCCCTCACGCTGGCGTTTAACCTGGAAGTCAGGATCCCCACCGTCGCCGGGTTCACCGCTGCCAAGCTGGGCGCCTGGCTCGACCGCTCCGAGTACCACGAGACCAAGGACGCGGCCGATCTCGCCCTGACCCTCCATTGGTACTCAGAGAACCGCGACACCCAGGACCGGCTCTATGACACCGTCGACGGTAACGACATCCTGATCACAGAACGTGCCGACGTTCAGCGCGCCGCTGCAAACCTGCTGGGAACCGACGTAGCTGGCCTGATTGGCCCGCAGCGATTGCCGGAACTCCTGGCGCGCTGGCCGGGCGACGCCGCTCTGCTGACCCGAAGCCTGCAGCTTCGCGGCGCTCCTGGGTGGCCTGCCGAACTCGCCAGACGTCAGGAACTCGTGGACGCTCTCAGCCGTGGGCTCCACACAACGGCCTAGGACCCATCCGCAGCGCCGCCACCACCCATAGAGAGCCGCGCCATTCTTCGACCTGGCGTGGGACGGGCGTGGGGCAAGATTTACGGCGACTCCGATCGAGTTGGTCGAGCAGGAAGTCCTGCGGCTGGACGACGGCGATCCGCAGCAGCGTGTCGGTGAGGACCGCGCCGCGGTGACAACGTGGCGCGTCTGGCGGACGGTGAGGCTGGGCTGGCAGCCTCGACGATCAAGCGACGGCTGGCCACGATCTCCTCGTTGCTCGGCTACTTGGTCCTGCGCGGGATCTGTGACCGTAACCCGGTCCCCCGCAGTCTCGGTGCCCGGCACGCGCGAGGCTCCGACGTAGGTGCGGGAGCTCGTCGGAGGGCGCGCTAGTGGCACCGTCATATCCCAACTGACCGCTTCCGGCCCGGACGCCGCGGCGTGAGTAACTGGGTGGGAAGTTGTTGTGCCCGACGCCCATCTGGTTGGTCTGATCGGCGCCCATGGCGGCGGCGGTCCCGCCGACGGCGGCCATGACGCCGATCTCGGTTCACGGGAACACCGGCGCGGACGGCGCAAGGCCGCGCGCGGAAGGTTCGCGATAATCAGCGGGTGAAGAACGTGATCGGGCTCGGCGGCGTGCGGTATCCGGTCACGCCAGACGTCGAGCGGTTCCTGCGCTCGATGGACCATGCTGCGCTGCAGTCGCTGGTGCTCGAGATGGCGGGGTACAGCCCCGAGGCCATGCGATCGCTGCAGCTGCGCGCCACACCCGAGGACGAACCGACCGCCTCCGAACTCCTGGCGGCCGTCGACACTGCGCTGGCCGGAGTCGACCTCGACTACCACGACCCCTTCTACGAAGACGTCGACGACGGCGTCCAAGAAGTCGAGGACGCCGTCGACGAACTGGAGCGGCACCTCGACGGCGGCGCCCACCCCGTGGTCCGAGGAGTGCTCCAGCACCTACTCACCCGACTCGGCGACCTGGCACGGGACGCCGACAACGCAGACGCCCTGGTCGAGGTGGCCGAACGGGCGTCGACGCTGTTCGGGCGCGCGGTCGCAGGGCACCCCGACCCGGTCGGCCTCGCCCGCTGGGTGGTCGGCTTCCGGGTCGAGTACGGCGGCTGGCCATCGCTCGCGCTGGACGCCGTGTTCGACGAACCCGCCTGGGACGCCTACCGCACGAGCGTCGCCACCTTGGGCGGCGGTGGACCGGCAGCAGACCCCTACCGCAGCGAGATCGACCACATGCTGCTGGAACTGGCCGACCACGACGGCGACGTTGACCGGGCCGTCGCCCTGCTGTCCGGAGGTGACCACCCGTACTACCGGGAGATCCTCCGCCGACTGCGCGACGCCGGACGGCCGGCAGACGTCCTCGCCTGGCTGGACCGAGCAGTCACCCAAGGCTGCGTGGATGTCGCCTGGCGGGCGGGACCCACCATCGTGCCCGTCGAGGACGCCGTCGACGCCTACCTCGACGGTGGGCGTCCG
>CAYMMF010000170.1:0-2325 GCA_964391475.1 uncultured Propionibacteriaceae bacterium
GTCGTACGCACTGTTGAACCGCGACGTGATGCTGGCGGCGATCACCGACGAACTAACCCGGCACCTGGCGGGTGTCGAGTTCGAAGATCCGATCCGTTGCCACCACAACTACGTGGCCATCGAAACCTATGACGACACCGAACTGGTCGTTACTCGCAAGGGTGCGATTAGGGCGGGATCTGGCGACATGGGAGTGATACCGGGTTCAATGGGCACAGGCTCCTACATCGTGCGCGGTCTGGGGAACCCTGAGTCTTACAACTCCGCCTCCCACGGTGCCGGACGCCGGATGTCCCGCAACGCGGCTCGCAGGATGTTCACCCTTGAAGACTTGAGGTACCAAACCAGGGGCATCGAGTGTCGGAAGGATGCGGGGGTCGTGGACGAGATCCCAGCCGCCTACAAAGACATCGACGAGGTCATCAAGGCGCAGTCCAACCTGATTGATGTCGTCGCGCGCCTCCAAACCCTGCTGTGTGTTAAGGGCTGACCTGTGTCTGGAAGGGCTAGGCTCCGATAAAGAAGACCCAAAGGAGGATCCATGCCTTTCTTGACTCTCAAAGGCGAGCCCAGCGTCAAGCTGTATTACGAGGACACCGGCGGGGAGGGCCGCCCGATCGTCCTGATTCACGGCTGGCCCTTGTCTGGCGCCGCGTTCGAAGGAAACCTGCCGTCGCTCACCGAAGCTGGCTACCGCGTCGTCACCTATGATCGGCGAGGTTTCGGTCGTTCTGACAAGCCAGAACAGGGCTACGAGTACGACACGCTAGCGTCCGATCTCAACGAACTCATGACAGAACTGGACCTCACCGATGCGGTGATCCTCGGTTTCTCGATGGGTGGGGGAGAGGTGGTTCGTTACGTTTCCGCCTACGGCTCGGGACGCCTCGCCGGTGCAGTGCTTTCTGGGTCCATCACTCCGGCCTTGTGCATCACCGACGACAATCCCGACGGTGCGATGCCATTCGAGGGGTTTCAGGGCATGGCGGATTCCAACACCGCTGATCAGGCCGGGTTCTTGAATCAGTTTGTCACTTGGTTCTTCAGCAACAACGAAGGCCTCACGGTGACCGAGGAGCAGCGCCAAGCTGCCCTCGACATCGCACTGGCCTCGGACGTCAACGCTGGCAGTCAGTGCATCTTGGCTTGGGCCACCGACTTGCGAGCCGATTGCGCCGCGATCGACGTCCCCACTCTGTTGATCCACGGTGATGGCGATCAGAATGTGCCGTTGGCGAAGTCGAGCGTCCGCGCCCACCAGGTGATCGATGGCAGCGTCCTTCATGTGATAGCTGGTGGGCCTCACGGCGCCAACGTGAGCCACCGCGAAGAGTGGGACAACGTGTTGGCGGACTTCCTCGCCACGCTGTGAGTGATGGGCGGGTCGTCCCTGACCCGTTCAACGTGGGTGCATTCCGGGTCGTGTTCGGTGAGTCGTCCCAGTCGTGGGTCGACCCTGATGATCCGGAACGGCTCGAGTTCGAGTATGTGCAACGGATCGCTGCTGCACTTGAGGTCACCGTGTTGGCGCGGCCACCTGACGAGCGAATCCGGGTCGTCCACCTGGGCGGTGGTGGGCTCACGTTGCCTCGTTGGGTGGCTGTGAGGCGCCCTCAAAGCGCCCAGATCGTCTGCGAGCCGGACGCCGAACTGACTCAAGAGGTCCGACGCAAGATCCCGCTACCGCCCCGATCTGGGATCAAGGTGCGCGACGTCGACGCCAAGGCTGGGATCTCCGTGATGCCCGAGTCGTATGCCGACGCGGTGATCCTGGATGCGTTCGTGGGAACTCAGGTGCCGGGTGAACTCGCGTCGGTCGGATTCCTCGCGGACGTCCGACGACGATGCAAACCGGGTGCGGTGTTCATCGCAAATGTGACCGATGCAGCACCCTTTGCCTGGGCCAAGCGATTCACCGCTGGGGTGGCGAGCCAGTTTCGACACCTGCAGGTGAGCGCTGAATCCGCGGTTTGGAAGGGACGCCGCTACGGCAACCTGGTTGTGCTCGCGTCGGCTGCCCCACTCCCGCTGGCTGAGCTGCAGCGGCGGGCTGCGGGTTCACCGTTCCCATACCGAGCGCTGCAGGGTCGTGAACTGACGCGTTGGCTCGGCGGTGCCGACCCGTTTACGGACGCCGATACCACACCTTCACCTGCGCCACAGCGAGGACGCGGCTGGTTCTCGTGACCCAGCGTGCATAATGGGCCCGTGAAACGATTGGCTTCATCGTCCGATAGCTCGCACGAGGGGATCCCCCTGGTGGAGGGGGCTATGGAAGAGGTCCCCCCACCTGGTTCCAGGGCACCGCGGCGAGCGGCGCCCAAG
>CAYMMF010000170.1:2335-4116 GCA_964391475.1 uncultured Propionibacteriaceae bacterium
TCTCGCACTCGTCGCCATTGGCCGAAGAAACGGCGCCGGCCGCGGCGAATCACGCAACGCCCGAGGTCGACAGCGCCGTCGTCGGCCGAATTTCCGGCATGGCGAACTGCAAATGGCGAGGCGACCCCGTCCAGTCTTCCGCCGCGATCACCGAGCTGCGTGCGGAATGGGAGGACGAAGAGGCTACGGAGTTCAAGCCGATCCCAGGGGCCGCGATGGGTCTGCTCCGGATTCCTGCGTTCGGTGAGAGTTTCGAGCAGCCGATCCTGGTCGGCACTTCGGACGCGACGCTAGCCCGAGGCATGGGTTGGTATGAGGGCACCGCGAAACCCGGAGAGATCGGCAACTTTGCTTTCGCGGGGCATAGGGGCTCACGCGGTCCGCTCGCGCCGATGCCGACTCTGCACGCCGGAGACGAGGTCATCATAGAAACCCGCGAAGCCGTCTTCACGTATGCCGTCACCAACGAACCGGGAAACACGATGGTGATGAACACCGACACCTGGGTTTTGGATCCGGTGCCGGGAAGCCCCGGGGTCAAACCGACCGAGGCGTTGATCACTATCACAACGTGCCACGACCTGTTCAACTCGCCGCGTCGCATGATTTTGTTCGGAACCCTTAAAGACACTGTTAAGAAGTAGTGGGTTGTTGCGGATAACCTGTTTCCATGTCTGACCGCAGTGCTCTGATCGAGTACGTAAAGAACCAAGCCGTCATCCACGGCAAGGTGACGTTGGCGTCCGGAAAGCAGGCTGATTACTACGTCGACCTGCGCCGAGTGACCCTTGACGGGGCGGCAGCGCCCGTAGTGGGACGCGTGATGCGCGAGTTGGTCGCCGACTGGAACTTCGACGCCGCCGGGGGCCTCACCCTGGGAGCTGACCCGGTTGCCGGAGCAATGATGCACGCCGCCGCCGCCGTTGGCGAGCGGTTGGACGTCTTCGTCGTCCGAAAGGACGCCAAGGCGCACGGTCTCCAGCGTCGGATCGAGGGAACCGAAGTAGCTGGACGCAGGGTCCTCCTGGTTGAAGACACCTCCACCACAGGTGGATCTGTGATGCAGGCGGTGGACGCCGTGGCCGAAGCTGGCGGCGAAATCGTTGGGGTAGCGGTCATCGTTGACCGCGATACAGGGGCCCGCGAGCGGATCGAAGCCTCAGGGCTGCCATATCGAGCCGCGCTAACTCTGGCTGATCTGGGATTGGTCTAGCTAGGCTGAATACGCATCTAACGATAGGAGTCTGATCATGGAGTTCCTCGGATGGTTCATCGCAATAATCCTGATTGCCGGCATCGGCCTGGGATTATGGGCGGTCGGAGCCTACAACGGGTTCGTTCGGCAACGGAATCTGATCCAGGAGTCCTGGCGTCAGGTGGACGTCGAGCTGAACCGACGCTACGAACTGATCCCCAACCTGGTAGAGACCGTGCGAGGCTTCGCGGCGCACGAGCGCAACACGCTCGAGGACGTGACTCGGTTGCGGACGGCTGCCCAACAGATGGCGGGCCACGGCGGAGTGGGTGCTCCCAGCGCGGAGCGGGCCCAGATCGAAGAGCAGCTTTCCGGTGCGGTGCGCAGCTTGCTCGTTTCGGTGGAGGCTTACCCCGAGTTGAAGAGCAACCAGAACTTCCTGCAACTTCAAAAAGACCTGACTGACACTGAGGATCGGATTGCAGCCGGGCGTCGTTACTACAACGCCAACGTCCGCAACTACAACACCCGCATCGAATCGGTGCCTAGCAACATCATCGCGAACACGTTCAAGTTCGTTAAGGCG
>CAYMMF010000171.1:0-2942 GCA_964391475.1 uncultured Propionibacteriaceae bacterium
TGAGCGTCGGTGAGGTCGGCGTCCGTCCACTCCCAGTCGGAGCGGTAGTGGTGCGCCAGCAACGCCAGCCTGATCGTCATCGGGTCGACGCCCTGTTCGCGCAGTTTGGAGACGAACACCAGATTGCCAAGGCTCTTGCTCATCTTTTCGCCGCGGTAGGCGACCATGCCCGAGTGGGCGTGGACGCTGGCGAACGGACGCCCCGTGGCCGCCTCCCCGGTTGCCGCGCACATAGCATGGTGCGGGAAGACCAAGTCGGAGCCACCAGCTTGGACGTCGAAGCACTCCCCCACCGTCTGGAGTGCGATAGCGGTGCACTCCACGTGCCAGCCGGGGCGTCCCTCCCCCATGGGGCTGGGCCACGACGGCTCGCCCGGGCGCGCCATCTGCCACACCAGCGAGTCGAGCGGGTGCTCCTTGCCGGGACGGTCTGGATCCCCGCCGCGTTCACCGAAAATGGTCAAGGCGGACGCCAGATCCACATCACCGGACGCGGCGAGAGCCCTGCCCGCACGGAAGTACCAGTCGGGATACTCCGGATCCGGCACTTGGTAGACGTGACCGGAATCGACCAGCCGCTGCACCAACGAGATCACTTCCGGAATCGACTCAACAGCCCCAATGTAATAGTCAGGCGGGATAACTCGAAGCGCCTCCATGTCGCTGTTGAAAAGGGCGATCTGTTCGGTTGCGAGTTCTTGCCAGTCGACCCCCGTGGCAGTGGCCCGCTCAAGCAGAGGATCGTCGATATCGGTGACGTTTTGGGAGTGGTTCACTTCGCAACCAGCATCAAGCCACACTCGATGAAGTAGGTCGAAGGCTACGTAGGTGTTGGCATGCCCGATGTGCGTGGCGTCATATGGAGTGATGCCACAGACGTACAGGCTGGCAGTACGACCTTGGGCGGGTGCCGACACCAAACGATCGGTTAGCGTGTCTTGGATTTGCACCACGCCTGGGTCTGCGTCCAACCTCGACACCTTCGGACGTGCCCAAACCTGCATACCGCTCCTCCATGTCGCCGAGACCTGCGCCCGGACGGGCCAGCCTACCCGGGAGACGGTAGGCTGGCGCGGGTTCGTCCGACGACCGGAAGGCACCAACGCATGATCAACTGGTGGCAATCGATTATCCTCGGAATCGTCGAGGGGGTCACCGAGTTCCTCCCGGTTTCGAGTACCGGGCATCTCACCGTGGTCGAAAAACTGATCGGCTTACCGATCAATGATCCGACCGTGACGGCGTACACCGCGATTATTCAGGTGGGCGCGATGATCGCCGCGATCGTCTACTTCTGGGGTGACATCATGCGGATCGCAGGCGCATGGTTGGCGGGGTTGAAGTCGGCAGAGGCCAGGCTGAAGCCCGATTATCAGATGGGCTGGGCGGTGATCGTCGGTTTCGGCATCACCGCTTTGGTCGCGTTGGCGCTCAAAGACCTAGTGGAAGGCCCACTGCGCAGCCTGTGGTTCGTCGTGGCCGGGTTGATCGGCTGGAGCCTGGTGATGTTCGCAGGCGACCGGTGGGGACGCCAAGAGCGCGGGGAGGCATCCATCACCTGGAAGGACGGCGCCCTTCTCGGTTTGATCCAAATGATCTCGCTCGTTCCCGGAGTTTCCCGGTCGGGAGCAACGATCTCAGGCGCCCTGCTCATGGGGTTCGACCGGGTGACAGCCACCCGCATGAGCTTCTTTCTGGGCATCCCCACGCTGATCGCCGCAGGTGGATTTCAGATCGTCCAAGAAGCTTCCGCGATCGGGGCGCCCGGCGGCGTTGGCTGGGCTGCCGTGGCGATCGGCACCGTGGTGTCTTTCGTGGTGGCATACGCCTCGATCGCTTGGCTGCTTAAGTTCGTTTCGACGAACGACTTCACCTTGTTCGTCGTCTACCGGATCGTGCTCGGCTTGGTAATCGCTGGGTTGCTTGTCGCCGGGATCGTTACCCCGGTGTAAGGCAGGCATCATGAAACAGCGGACCGTGGGAGCCAGCGGGTTAACCGTCTCTCGGTTGGGGCTGGGGACGATGACCTGGGGACGCGACACACTGATGCCGGAGGCGTCCGAATTGTTGGCCGAGTTCGTTGACGCCGGCGGTTCCCTGGTCGACACCGCCCCGGCGTACGGCCGCGGCGAGGCCGAGCGGATGCTGGGGCGCCTGATGCGCACGCATGTGACCCGCGACGACCTTGTGATCGCAACCAAGGCGGGATTCACCTTCCGAGATGGCGTCAGAGTGATTGACACCTCTCGCCGCGCTCTGCTGGACGACCTGAGGGGCTCGCTGCGTCGGCTAGGCACCGACCACCTGGATCTGTGGCAGATCCACGCCTGGGGCGACGCGCCACTGGAAGAGTCGCTAGCCGCAATCGACCTGGCGGTGACAGCCGGTGACGTCAGATACGCGGGGGTATCGAACTTCGTCGGTTGGCAGATCGCCACGGCAGCCACTTGGCAGGTAGCGTTCCCCGGACGCGCAGCCCTGGTGAGCGCCCAGGTGGAGTATTCGCTGCTGGCGCGCCGAGCCGAAATGGAAGTACTACCGGCGGTTCGTCACTTCGACATGGGATTCTTCCCGTGGTCACCACTGGGCCGGGGCGTCCTTACCGGCAAGTACCGCACCGGGATCCCGCGAGATTCGCGGGGGGCGACCGACCACTTCGGGTGGTACGTGGAGCCCTACTTGGAGAGTCGCTCGCAGGCGGTTGTCGAGGCTGTGGCCAAAGCGGCCGACGGGCTCGACATGCAGCCGTGCCAGGTTGCGCTGTTGTGGGTCCGGGACGCCCCCGGCGTCACCGCACCCCTGCTCGGGGCACGCACCGTCGACCAGTTGCGCCCGTATTTGGACGCAGAGGCATTCGAGCTGCCCTTCGAGATCGTGTCGGCGTTGGACGACGTGTCTGGAGGCCCGAACCTTTTGCGGTAGGCGCGTCTCGAAGGGCCGGA
>CAYMMF010000171.1:3042-4107 GCA_964391475.1 uncultured Propionibacteriaceae bacterium
CCGGAACCCTGAGGAGCGCCACCGGCGCGTCTCGAAGGGCCGGACCCCTCAAGCCAGATCGAGAAAGGTATCCAGGACTCGCGTCCCGAACCGCAGCGATTCGACGGGAACTCGCTCGTCGACGCCGTGGAAAAGGCTGACGAAGTCCAGTTCGGGAGGCAGTTGCAGGGGTGTGAAGCCGAAGCAGCGGATGCCAAGTTCGGCCCAGCCTTTTGCGTCGGTACCGGCGCTGACAAGATACGGCACCGCTTTGGAGCGTGGGTCGTGCTCGGCCAGGCTGGCGGTCATCGCGTCGACCAGGGCGCCAGCGAACTCGGTCTCGACGGCTCGAGCGCGGGTTTCGATTTCGTAGCGCACCTTCGGGCCGATCAGTTCGGTGATGGTCGCCAGCAGTTCGTCTTCGTAACCGGGGATGAAACGCGCGTCGATGCCCGCCGTCGCCGTGCCGGGGATGACGTTGTGTTTGTACCCGGCGTCCAAAATCGTCGGGTTGGCGGTATTGCTTAGCGTGGCTCCGACGAGGCGGCTGATCGACCCCAGCCGGGCGAGGGTCTCTTCGACGGTGTCGAGGTTGATGGGTACGCCGAGGGCGTCCTCTACGGCGTCCAGGAACGCCTGTTGAGCCGGGTGGATCCGGTAGGGCCACTCGTACGCCCCCACTCGCGCGACCGCCGCGGTGAGTTCGGTGACGGGATTGTCGTCATTGAGCATCGAGCCATGGCCAGCGGTGCCCTCTGCGATCAGGTTCAGCCACGCCAGCCCCTTCTCTGCAGTTTGGACCAGGTAGAAGCGCAGATCGTCTCGAACTGTCAGCGAAAAGCCGCCCACCTCGCCTATGGCTTCGGTGCAGTCGGCGACGGTTTCGGGATGTTTTCGAACCAACCAGCTTGATCCAAGAGTGCTGGCGGCTTCCTCGTCCGCGGTGAACGCTAACCGGATTGGACGCCGGGGTGGGCGTCTGGTTCGCTGCCGATCCCGGACGACCGCCAGAACCATCGCATCGAAATCTTTCATGTCGACGGCACCGCGTCCCCACACGCAGCCGTCTTTGAGTTCGCCCGAGAA
>CAYMMF010000172.1:0-4090 GCA_964391475.1 uncultured Propionibacteriaceae bacterium
CTCGCCTTGGGTGCCTTGGGCGCACTGCTTGAGTTGCCTCGCCACGATCTTGAAGCCAGCCCGATCGATCGCCTTACTGACGGCGGCCAACTGGATGACCACGTCGCGGCAATCCCGGCCGCTTTCAACCATTGCGATCACAGCCGCCAACTGGCCATGCGCTCGGCGCAGCCGGTTAATCACTGCCTTGGTGTCTTGGGAGTCGACTTCCATAGTCATGCCCTTCCTGCTCTACCTAAACCCGCGCCCAGGTGCGGTAACCGCCGTCCAGGTTGCGAACCCGGCGTCCATGCTGAACCAAAATGCGTTCCGCGAGGTAACCCCGCAGCCCGACCTGGCAGTTGATGATGACCTCGTCGGCGACCTCGTCCAGCCGACCCCGAAGGTCGTCCAACGGAATGTTGATCGCACCCGGGATCGTACCGAGGTCGAACTCGCGCTCTGTCCTGACGTCGACCAGTTGGACGCCGCGGGCCAACTCCGCGTCCAACTCGTGCCACTGAATCGTGTGGGTCGCCCCGGACGCCAGATTCTCTGCAATGAAACCGAGCATGTTCACCGGGTCTTTCGCTGCCCCGAACTGTGGGGCGTACGACAACTCGAGATCAGCCAGCTCAGACGCCCGCAGACCGCCCCTCATCGCTGTCGCAATCACGTCAATGCGCTTGTCAACTCCAGATTCGCCAACCCCCTGGGCACCCAAGATCTCATCGGTTACCGAATCCACGACGAGTTTGAGGCTCATCGGTTTGGCGTCGGGGTAGTAGCCAGCATGGTCCAGTGGGTGAGTGTGGATCACGTGGACATCGCGGCCGTGCGCTCGCGCCGTCCTTTCGTTCCAACCCGTCTCGGCCGCCTGCAACCCGAAGACGCTGACGATTGCTGTACCAAGGTTCGGGATCGCTGCCACGTCTCGTCCCGCGATCACGTCGGCCACGAGGCGGCCGTGCCTGTTGGCCGGGTTCGCCAACGGGATCATCACCGGGTCTCCGCTGACAGCGTCTCGTTTCACGGCGGCGTCCCCGACCGCGAATATGGCCGGGTCGGACGTTCGCTGGCGGTCGTCCACGACGATGCCGCCCGCAGCGTTGACCTCGAGGCCAGCGTCCACCGCCAGATGCGACTCAGGCCGGACGCCGATGGCCGCAACAACCAACTCAGCAGCCACCTGGGTTCCGTCCGAAAGCGTGACCCTGGACGAGGAAATCTCGGCGACCTCAACCCCGGTCAGCACCCTGACTCCACTAGCTTCCATTCGCGCTTCGACAAGGGCCGCCAATTCTGGGTCGAGCGGGCTCATGATCTGGTCGGCGCGCTCGACGATCGTGGTTTGCCAGCCGCGGTGCTGCAGGTTCTCGGCGAATTCGAGACCAATGAAACCGCCGCCCATCACGACAGCCGAGTGCTTACCGCCCGGCGCGAGGGCTCGGCCTTCGACGACCCCGATGTGCGCCTCGAGGGCGTCGGTGTCTTCGATGTTTCGCAACGCCAGCGCTCGCTGTTTGCCCGGAATATCTGGGACGAAGGGTGCCGCCCCCGGCGCCAGGATCAAATTGTCGTAGGTTTCGACCGACTCCGCGCCCGTGTGCACGTGACGCACCGTGACCGTCTTGACGCTCCGGTCGATGCTGGTGACCTCGTGATGGGTGCGAACGTCCAAACCGAAGCGCTCCCCCAGACTCGCTGGGGTCTGAAGCATCAAGGCGCTGCGCTTTGCGATCACCCCGCCCAGATAGTAGGGAAGCCCGCAGTTTGCGAAGCTCACGTAACCCGAGCGCTCGAACACGACGATTTCTGCGTTCTCGTCAAGCCTGCGCAACCTTGTCGCGGCCGACATGCCACCCGCGACTCCACCCACGATGACCGTCTTCATGGCGACATGATATACCCCTTGGGGTATATCTGGGTGGGGTTCGGGGGTTGACCTCGGTGAATGTCGTCAGATTCGCGCCCGGCGGGGAGGCGCGTCCTTCGGCGCTGAGCCCGAATCGTCGTCCTTACCCTTACCGGTCACCCGGGCGTACATGTCTTCGATCATCGCCGCGAATCGCTTCTCGACCTCGCGCCGCTTCACCTTCAAGGTCGGGGTCAACAACCCGTTCTCCATGGTGAATTCCTCGATCGCCAACCGCAGATCCCGAATCTGCTCGTGGTGGGCAAGCCTGGAGGTGAGCCCCTCGACACGGGCGCGAAGCGCATCCAAAATCTGCGGGTTATCGAGCAGTTCCGCCCGATCGTTCCACTTCACCTGCAACTGCTGAGCCAACTCCTCCAGGTGAGGCACCGAAGGCGAAACCAGCAACGTCAAATAGGGACGGTTGTCGCCGAGCACCACCGCGTGCTCGAACAGCGGATCGGCCAGGATCGTGCCCTCAATCGGCGCCGGAGCCACGTTCTTGCCGTACGCGGTGATGATGAGATCTTTGATCCGATCGGTGATGACCAGGTACCCGTCGACGTCGATGTAGCCCACATCGCCGGTGTGGAGCCAGCCGTCGGCGTCCACCGCGGCAGCAGTCGCGGTGGGATCGTTCCAATAGCCGGTCATGACGTTCAACCCGCGATACAGGATCTCGCCGCCCTCGCCGATCGCCAACTCACCGCCCTCGATGCAGCGCCCGGCGGTGCCGAACTTGAACGCGCCCGGGGAGTTGAAACTGACCAAAGGCGCGGCCTCGGTCAACCCGTACCCGCTGGAAAGCATCATTCCGGCCGCAGAGAAAAACTCCTCAATCTCGATGCGCACCGGCGCCCCACCGCAGGCCATCACCGTCTTCGGCCCTCCCATTGCATCTCGAATGCTGGAAAGCACCAAATTGTCAGCCAACGGCAACTGCGCCGCCCAATACGGCGATGGTTTGCGTCCCTTGCGGTACGCCCGCTGGCACTGGCCACCGACGCGCAACGCCCACTCGAAGATCCGCTTCTTGGCTGGCGAATCCGCAACCTTCTGGTGTGCTGTCATGAAGACTTTGTCGTACAACCGGGGCACACTCACCATCAAGGTGGGCTTGGCCAGCACCATCTGCTCAGCGACGGTCTTGGCGTCCGAAACATAGGTGTTCATGCAGCCGTGGGTCAGCACGACGTACGTCCACGCCCGCTCCAGCGCGTGCGACAACGGCAGGAAACAAAGCGAATGATCCTCGGGTTTGATGTCGAAGAACGCCTCCAGCGCGTCGATCTCGTGGGTGAACGCCTGATTGGTCAACATCACCCCGCGCGGCTCACCGGTCGTCCCGGAGGTGTAGATGATCGACGCCAGGTCTTCCCCGGATGCCTCGGCTAACCGGGCGTCCACCTCGGCCAACCCCGCGGGTGTCGGATCGCCGCTCAGCAGTTCGTTGTAGGTGGGGACGCCGGGCGTCGCCTTCAGCGCGATCACGTGCTTCAGTTCCGGCAAATCCGGCTGCGCTTCGGTCACCCGAGCAAGTTCGCGTGCGCCGTCCACCACGACGACGGACGCCCCCGAGTCAGCCAAAATGTGGCGCACCTGATCGACCGTGCTCGTGGCGTAGATAGGCACGGTGACAGCCCGAATAGCCAAACAAGCCAGGTCGACGACCGACCACTCGGGGCAATTGTTGGCGAACAACGCGACCCGATCCCCTGGCCCAACGCCCAGCGAAACCAGGTGCGCGGCAATTGTGCGGGCGTCCGCCGTGAACTCTGCGAAAGTGCGCGTGACCCAACGGTCACCGACTCGCACCCTGGTCGCCACCCTGGAAGAGTGATCCCGACCTGTTTGAAACAGTCCCACAGCGAGATGGCGTTGGCGCACCTGGTCCCCCTTGACGTAGCTTGCGGTCTGGCTGACCGTATCGCAGCAGAGAGCCTTTGGCTACGCTGCCGTAAGGTTGTCACCGATCCGGAACGGGCAAGGAGCGTCCATGACTAAATATCCACGTTTAGGGGCTCACGTGAACCCGATCGACCCGATCGGTGAAGCGCGCGAAGGTGGATTCGACATCGTGCAGATCAATCTGGGCGACCCAAGGAGTTGGAAAGGTCCGGTCGTCGAACACCCCGGCGGCGCCGCTGGACTACGCGCGGAAGCCGAAGAGGCTGGGGTCGCGATCGTCGTGCACGC
>CAYMMF010000173.1:0-2419 GCA_964391475.1 uncultured Propionibacteriaceae bacterium
GCCGGAATCGACCAGTAACTTTCCATAAGCTTACGGATCTTGGTCAGTGCGGTTTGGTCGAGGCCTCCGTCGTCCGTGATGCCAACCCAGCCGTCCAACATCACGTCGCCGAACGCGTGGCCGTGCCTGGCAGGCACATCCACGCTCACCAGGTTGTCGATCGCCAAATGCGATGCGGTGACGATCGGGATCCAACGCATTGTAGGGCTGACGTCCGGAGCTCGATTCCCGTCCTTGAGCCACTCGGGACGCTGCCAGAGCACCTCAGGACCTAACCACGTGATCGGGTCAGTGGCATGCTGAAGGATCGCGACGCGAGGGGCGTCCCACGACGTGGTGAGCAACTGGAAGTCACCGAACTTCGAAGCCCAACGAACGTGGCGTCCACCGTCCCGAATGGGCCTCCAGTGCGGCGAGCCAGCGTCCCTAGTCGCCTGAAGATCGCGCCACATCTGCGTGGTATTCGTAGGCCCGACAAGGAGCGCACCCTCAGCTTGGTCGAGCAGCTTGTCGATCGTCTGGAAATGGTTCATCAGACCCTGCGAGCCGAGGCTCAACCCATACACAACCAGCTTGGGGCGGCCGTCCTCAGGAAGTTGCGACCAGCGCGCGTGCACCGCTTCGAACAGCGCGGTCGAAGCCTCTACGGTCAGTTCAGGTGCTCCCAACGCCGAGACGAAGCTCGGGGTGTAGGCGTACTGAAGCGCAGCAATCGCGGTGTCCCCGGAATGCAGATACTCCACGGCGTCCACCGCTTGCGGCTCAAGCCAACCCTGACCGGTCGGGGTGGCCACCACGAGCACCTTCCGGTCGAACGCGCCGGTGCGCTCCAGTTCGCGGACGGCGATCTGCGCCCGCTCGGCCACCGTGCCACCACTACCGAGACCCACGTAAACCCTGACCGGTGTGATCGCAGGCTTGCCGGTCAACTCAGTGATCTCTTCGGACGAAGGTGCGGTGGTCACAAAATCGGCGCCCATGCGTCCCAAATCTGAGAACTTCACCTCAGACCCCTCGCCACCAGAGCGGAACTTGCCGTCCGGCACCTCCACACCCTCTGCAGGCTGACGATTAGCATCATAGAAAACCCGGTTGAGGAGCGCACTCAGCCCCCCGATGAGCAACACGACCACGAAAACGCCAGCGATGACAACGCGAAGGGTTGCCCTGCGGACGGCTTTGCCTCGCTTAGCCCCAGCGGCCAACTTGCGGTCAAGGTTGCGATGCCACGCCCAATTGGAGAACCGCCCAATGCTGAGAACGACCAGGGATGTGATCACGAACGAAACAACGAAGCCAAGCACGTTCACCCCGTCGAGAGGAGGAAGCTCAACCATTCGGCGCACCTCGTCCTGGGAAGCGACACCACTGAACGCAGCGATGACGAACACGACAGCAAACAGCGGCCAACCAATGATCTGGTACCAGCGCAGAACCCGTGCGGACAGACGCCAACTAACCACCATCGACAACAACGCTGCCAGGCCGACGCCGATGGCGTAGCCGAACCCGAACACGAGACCCGAGCCAACACCCTGCAAAACCGCCGGACGCGGCAACAGCGAAGGTGTTAGCGAAAGGATCAATAGCACAGCGCCAACGAGCACCCCGAGGGGATTGAGGTTGATCGAGCGGAGTTTCATGAAACACCCTTCAAAAATGGCGGCCAAACGAAGCGTCGAGCCGGGCCAATTCTATGAGTCAGATGCGAGAAAACGTGCATCGCTCCCGCGCGCGGTCAACACCGGAGGTGACGACTAGGCGTCCACCACTTTCGAGGCGCCGGCGTCACCAACCGCCCACAAACCCAACACGTACAAAGAATCGAAAAGCAGACACAACAACCCCAACACCGCGACGTAGAGATTGAAACCGTGCAGGAACCCCAAACTGATGGTGGGCGCCAGGGTGCCCACCAGTTTGGCGACGGCGATGACCTTCGACTGCCCGACTCCGCTCCCCCGACGGATCAACATGTCAAGGAACAGAATCGACATCAGCAAGTTCTGGGCGTATGCGGCGTACGTCCCCCCGGCGCGCGGGCCGAACTCGACGTAGAACACGATCTGGACAGCGAACCCGACAACGAGCGCCAAGACCCCCATCAGGATTACCAACGAGCGGTTCAACTGCGGCCAAGCGTTGGTGCCGAACTTGAAAAACGTCCACAAAACGGCGATGTCGAACGCAACCCAAACCAGGTTGACACCGGTGTGCACCCGCATGAACACGCCAACGCCAGAGGTTAGGAATAACCCGTGAATCGCGTACAGCAACTCCCACGCCAGGTTCAGCCCGAGCGCGAAAATCGGAATGGCGTACGTCTTGTCGCGAATGCCAACCCGGACCGCCTCAACGTAAACCAAAGCCCAAGCCAGCCCACTGATAATCACCAGCACCACAGCCATGCCCCAGTATC
>CAYMMF010000173.1:2519-4089 GCA_964391475.1 uncultured Propionibacteriaceae bacterium
GATGCGCTCGTCGAACCCGAGGAAGTCGCCCGGGCGCTGGACGAGCTGGTGTCGTCCGGCAAGGTGCGCCACGTGGGCGTGTCCAACCACACACCTGGACAGATTGAACTACTGAAGCGGTACGTGAACCAACCATTCGTAGCCAACCAGGTACAGCTATCGATCACTCACGCGCCGATCATCGCCCAGGGAGTTGCGATGAACATGGCTGACCTGGAGCAGTCGGTGAGCCGCGACCTCGGCGTCCTCGACTACTGCCGCCTGCACGACATCACCGTGCAGGCATGGTCACCATTCCAGGCGGGATTCTTCAACGGCGTGTTCTTGGGGAACCCCGAATACGAGGCGCTGAACGAGGTGATTGACCGGATGGCTATGAAATACGGTGTGGAACCCGAGGGGATCGCCACTGCCTGGATCACCCGGCACCCAGCACAAATGCAAGTCGTCTTAGGAACCACAAAGCCAGCACGGATCGCCGCTGCGGCCGCTGGGGCTGAAGTAGTTCTGAGCCGACCAGAATGGTACGAGATCTACCGTGCTGCTGGTTACCTTGTTCCGTGAAGGTGGTAGCGGTGTCCAGGGCGGTGGCGGCCGGGGCGGCCGATGAACGCGCTACGTAACCGCGGCGTCCAGTCGGCGCTCTTAGCCGCCGTGCTATTCGGTGCGGCCACACCGCTTGCGAAACTGCTGCTTGGGAATGTGAGCCCCTGGCTTCTTGCCGGGTTGTTGTATTGCGGATCCGGCATCGGACTCACCTTGTGGCGGCTCGCCACCAAAGCACCACGAGTGCAACTTGCGGTGAACGAACGGTTGCCACTCGCGGGCGCAGTGTTGTTCGGCGGCGTTATCGGACCAGTCCTGCTGATGTTTGGGCTATCGGGCATGCCAGCGTCCGGGGCGTCACTGCTACTCAACGCTGAGGGAGTATTCACTGCGGTGCTGGCATGGGTGGTGTTCCGCGAAAACGTCGACCGTCGAGTCATGCTCGGAATGATCGCCATTGTCGCCGGAGCAGTAGTGCTAAGCGTCCCGACAGGCGCGACGATGGGCAGCGTGTGGCCGTCTCTGGCCATCCTCGGTGCGTGCCTCGCCTGGGGCTTGGACAACAACCTCACCCGAAAAGTCGCCCTCACCGATGCGACCTGGCTCGCCGCCGTGAAGGGCGCCATTGCAGGGCCGGTGAACCTCGTGCTCGCTTTCAGCCTCGGCGCGACTCTGCCGTCCATGGGCAGCATCGCGGTTGCGCTGGTGGTCGGCTTCTTCGCCTACGGCGTAAGCCTCACACTCTTCATCGTGGGTCTCCGACATGTAGGGACGGCCCGCGCCGGAGCCTACTTCTCAATCGCCCCATTCTTCGGAGCCGTGATGGCCGTGGCACTCGGCGAACCGCTCACGTGGCCGCTGGCTGTTGCCGGCGTCCTGATGGCGGTCGGCACGTGGCTGCACCTAACCGAACGTCACGCGCACCCTCACGCTCACGCCCCCCTTACGCACACGCATTGGCACACTCATGGAGTGCATCACCAGCACGACCATGACGAAGAGGTCCCGGCTGGCACTAGGCATG
>CAYMMF010000174.1:0-4085 GCA_964391475.1 uncultured Propionibacteriaceae bacterium
CACGATGGCCACCCCAACCACCGGCACCGACGTTCGTGGCGTCAACATCACGATCTACGCCGGCCTCGGCGGCGTCCGTGGCGGCATCGGAATCCCGGGCAACTGGCTGGAGATCGATGCCGACGTGCTCAACGGCAACGGCGCAACCCTCGGCGTGGTCAAGGCCTTCGACGTCACCGCACCGGCAACCGGCACACCCGGCATCTTCCTCACCGAGACCAGCGGCAACTTCCAGGTGCACACCATCCAGACGGTCTCGGATGTCGCGCTGAGCACTGTGCTGGGGTCGATCCTCGACGCCCGCAACGGCGGCCTGGGCGACAACGCCTGGAATATCCAAGGCCGGTCGGTCGACCTGAACGCGGTCGGCGGCAGCATCGGTGCCTTCCTCAACGATCTTGAGATCGACTCGCTGATCGCCGGGCTGAACAACGCCGACGACGTAGGCCTGGAGGCGTCCGGTTCGATCTACCTGACCGAGGTGGACGGTACGTTGCGGCTGGTGTGGGCGGTCGCCCATGACGGCAACGTCCGGCTCAGCGTGCGTGAGTCCACCGATCTGGACGAAGACCTGATCCTGGTTGGCTCCGGCTCGGTGTACCTGGGCGAGAATCCGCCGATGTCCCCGTTCGACGTCCCGATCGGCACGATCTTCGCCGGCGGTGCCGCGACGACGAGCGGCAACGTGCAGTTGCGCGTCGGTGACAACATCAGCACCCATCAGAACAGCCGGATCTGGGCCACCCACGACATCGTGATCTACGGCGACTGGATGAACCTCGACCCGAACTACGGGTCCACCATGGTCTTCCGTGGTGACATCACCGCCGGCTACCTGGTCAGCGGAAACAACAGCCCACCGTACCTGACCAAGATCTTCGGCAATTCCGATGTCGACACCATCGCCTTCGGCGACCCGTCGGGTGTCGGGATGGGCAACCAGCTCGGCGACGACGGCTACATCCACCTCGGCTCGCAGACCCGCGTCTACGGCTCCGCAGCCACGACCACCTCCGCCAATGACAGCGAAGACCGGTTCGTCGTGTACTACCTGCAGACCATGGACGTGGCGACCGGACACACCCTCACCCTGGACGGCCAGGCCGGCAGCGACTCCTACACGATCTACACCACCGGCAGCCGCGCCATCGCCAGCGGCGTGCGCGACTACGTGATCAACATCCTCGACACCGGCGCACCCGACGACGGCGTCGACGAGGCCGCGATCTACGGCATCGACAACCTCGACCCCGCCTTCAACGGCTACCTGCCGGGCAGCGCCACCCTCGCCCCCAACGACGACGTCTTCCTGCTGCGAGCCTCGACCTGCATCCCCGCCGCCGGCGGATACGACTGCACCGGCACAAACGAAACCGCCGACCGGCCCGGGTTCGTCGCCCTGCTGCACGGCGCGGTCGACACCTACGCCGACCTGATCACCGGCAACGAACCGACGACCGCCACCCAACGGGTCAACTACGACCGCGGACTCAACGGCCGGTTGTCGGTCAACGGATTGGGCGGCAACGACCACTTCTATGTCGACGACACCACCGTGACGATCACCTTGGACGGCGGTGCCGGCTCCGATACCTTCCAGATCGGCCAGATCTTCGGCACCAAACGCGACGAGGCCTCCGGTGGGGTCCGCCCACAGGATCTGTTCCCCAGTCTGATCGCCACGACCCGCGGCTGGCTGAGCCCCGGCAACCACGCCCCACTGGTCGTCACCGGCGGAACCGGCAACGACTCCTTCACCGTCTACTCCAACCAGGCCGAGTTGCGGCTCGAAGGTGACGACGACTCCGACGTGTTTGTGGTGCGCGGCTTCGCGCTGGCCGCGGTTGTCGACACCGACGCCAACGGTGACGGGCTGCTGAACCTCGCCGACATCACCAACCCGACGCTGGACAACAACGGCGACGGTGTCATCGACGCCGCCGACGCCCACCTCACCGAAACCTGGCTTGACGACATCATCCCGCTGGATGCTAACGGGCTGCCGGTGCCGATGATCGGCGCGAACTTCTCCACCAACCATCCGCTCGACATCCGCACCGGCGGTGGCGACGACGAGGTTCGGTACCACCTCAGCGCCCCGGTGTCCGTCGACGGCGGCACCGGCATCGACAAGGTGGTCGTGCTCGGCACCGAGTTCCCCGACGACATCGTGATCACCGACAAGGGCATCCGCGGCGCTGGGGTCACCGTGCGATACTCCTTCGTCGAGATCGTCGAAGTGGACGGACTCGAAGGCGACGACGTGTTCTTCGTCCTGTCCACGGCATTCGGTGTGGCATACCGGGTGATCGGCGGCCTGGGCAGCGACACGATCAACGTGGCCAGCGACGTAACCGAAGACATCGTGGTCAGCCAGATGGAAGGCCTGCCCGGCACGGTCAACCATCTGGTGCGTTCCGACGACCTCGACTACAACGGTCTGAACGCCGGCGGCATCCAGACCACCACCGTGGTCGACAACGGCCTAGTGGTGATCGAGGAGACCGACGGATTCACCGCGGTGCGCGAAGGCGGCCCGGTGCAGATCGACGCCTACTCCATCCGGCTGGCCCAACGTCCGACCGCGAACGTCTACATCACCGTCTCGGCGGCCCGTTCCCCGCAGGAGGAGGCCGACAACGCAGCCAGCATCAACGCCGCCAACATCGCCCAGAACCTGCCGACCGGACGCGGTGACAGCATCTGGTTGTGCACCGGCGCGAACGCCTCGGACTGCGCAGACCCGACCGATTTCCGCCGCTACATCTACGTCAACGGTGTGCTGACTGCGGTCGACAACCGGGCCTTGGTGCTCACGTTCACCCCGGGTGACTACGACGTGGCGCAGTGGGTCTACGTGTACGCGGTCGACGAGTTCGCCGACACCGTCCTGGGTACCGCGAAGACCGAGGTGGACCCCAGATCCGAGGGAGACCGGATCTACGCCGTGCAACACACGGTGGTCTCGGCAGACGACCGCTACGACGGCCAGCCAGTGCGCAACGTCGAGGTGACGGTTCGCGACAACGACACCCCCGGCCTGCACATCACCCAGGTCGAACCCGGCACCACCACCGAGGACGGCAACACCCTGCTCATTGAGGGCCAGTACGACCCCGCAGTCGGCGGCGCCTACACCGGCCGGGACGACCAGATCCTGGTCGACTTGGCAAGCGATCCCGGCGACGGCGTGACCGTGGTGGTCAAGATCGTGCTCAACACAGACAGCGCCCAGGCGCTGATCCTGTCGTCGACCGACGCGCGTTGGAACTCCACCGACCTCACCCTCACCTTCACCGGCGGACCCACCGGCAACTGGAACATCCCGGTTGACCTACTCGTCCGGGCAGCCGACGACTACCGCCTGGAGGATCCGCAGACCGCGGTGATCAATTTCGAATGCGCTTCCACCGGCACCTGCGGCGAGGGCACCGGCTACCTGCTGGACAACCTGCGCTCCGCCGTGACCCGCGTGGGCGTGACCGTGATCGACGACGACACCCCGGGCGTGGTCCTGACCGAGTCCGACGGACGCACCGTCCTGATAGGTGACGACCCGAACACCCCGGTCGATGAGACCACGCTGGCGTCCAGCCAGGACTCCTACACGATCAGGCTGACCAAACGCCCCGACGGCACGGTCGTCATCGCGGTGCTCACCGACGGGCTGAGCGATGTGGTCTCGGTCGGCGGCGCACCGGTGGTCATCGACGAGATCGGCAAGCCCGGCGCTGGCCAGTGGTCCGGTTCGGCCACCACCGACGCCGATCCCGAGCCGACCGATCCTTCCGACCTTGGCGGACGCCGGATCACCCGCTCCGACTCCTCCTCCTGGCTGGCGGACGGGTTCCTCGAAGGCCAGCGGGTGCGGGTCTACAACGCCGACGACACCACCCAGTTCGTCGACCTGAAGATCGCAGTGATCCGGGGCCTCAACGCCACCCAGGACGACACCCTGCAGTTCACCGCCGAAGGGATTACCCCCTCCTGGTGGACGACAGCCACCGCCGTGCAGGTCGTCCGGCTGGCAGCCGTCGCCACCTTCGACGACACCAACTGGTTCATCGACCAGACCGTCGTGCTGA
>CAYMMF010000175.1:0-4053 GCA_964391475.1 uncultured Propionibacteriaceae bacterium
GGACGCAAGGGCGCTGGCGATGACGTCATGTGAATAGCCTAGACCTGGCCTCTGACACTCCTGGGACGAGTTTCACCGGCTGAGAGTCCACGGAACCTCTCCGATGCCTCGAATCCAGCCTTCGTTGACCGCACTCGTTTAGTGCAGTGTCAGAGTCTGGGGCTTCGCCGTCTGGGTTCTGTTGGGGCAGGTGCTAACCCCACTAGCTGGGTGTTTGATCGGGAGTTGCGCCCGAATCGGGTGTGCGAATGTAGCTTGTCTTGCTTGACATCGCCTACGTACTAGGTGTGATCGCCCTGTTCGTCACCGTCGGGATGCTGGGAAAGGCGGTTGAGAAGCTGTGATCGTTCTCGAGTTTCTCGCAGCATGCCTCGGTGTCGCGGAACCAGAGGATCTGACGGTAGCGGTGCTCGTCGAACCCCAAGTGCTTCACGTTGAGGTTGTCGACCTCAGGCAGCGTGTCGACGGCGGCGTTGGCGGTCTTTTGGACCGTCCATCAGGCGACCGCGAACCAGCCGCGACACCAGCAACGAGTCGACCGTGGTCGATGACGGCCTCCAACACGCCCCGCCGCAGCCGACTGGTGCAGCGGGCACGCAAGGGCAGCTCCGCCGTGCAGGGGGTGAACATCCGACGTGGGTACACCCGCTCGCCACACACCAGCCGCAGCTTCAACACGACCACCTCCACGCGGCCGGCGCGCGGCAGGTCCTTGACCCGGTGCCGACACCACGCATGTACTCGTTCGGACATCACCCCGCAGTCGGGGTAGCCGAAGGCGACGGTGTTGGTTCGCACGATCACATGTCGGCCGCCCAGGGGCAGATCAATCGCGTCGATCACGTGGTAGTCAGGCAGGTTAAAGATCACCGAGCACGCTGAGCACTTCCGCCAGCGAGAGGACGACCACCAGGACCTGTTCCGCAGGTGACCGAACCCCGGTGGTAGGCGTTCACGAAGTCGTGAGAACCGGCGTCGCCGAAGTGGCGAGATCCGGCGTCCACGATGGGCCCGAGATTACACACCAACAGCCCGGACCACCGCTACCCATCAGGGCGATGCGCCAGGAGAGGCGAAGCCCCGTCTGGCAAGGGTTTCAACCGAATTAGGACGTCGAGACGCCAACTTCGTGGTGATCGGTGAGAAGGAGCGAGGCGACGTCTGGCCGTGGCCTTAGCCAATCATCGCCGTCGGTCGTATTGCGGCTGCTCAAAGCTGCCGCCTCCACAGAAATCTCACGCCTCGTACGCTGTCGTCCCACAAATCAAGACAATCTGGCGTCCACTCCACGTTTGCTCCCGTTATTTGCGTTTGCCGTAGATATATCTACGGCAAACGCAAATAACGGGAGCAAACGGACAGAACGGGAGCGAACGCAAATAACGGGAGCAAACAGACCCGCAAGTCCATCCGGCAAGGGCATCCTCAAAAGAGAAACAACCACCCCCGGGTCTTCGAGACTTGTTTGACTCGGGGACGACCGCGAAAGACGTGGCTTCGGGACGCCAGCTGTGCCGGCTCCTCAGCCGTCCGAGGGAAGGGCTTCGAGGCGCCGCCTGTGTCGGCTCCTCAGCCAACCGGTTTGGCCCTCAGCCAACTTCGTGGATCGGGGACGCTCACTCCAGTGCATGCGATGATGATCGAATGCGATACAGGCCTCTTGGTGACAGCGGACTCGTGGTTTCGGTCGTTGGGGTGGGATGCAACGCGTTCGGCACCCGAATCAATGAAGACCAAGCCCGAGATGTGGTGCACGCAGCCCTAGAAGTTGGCGTCACGCTGTTTGACACTGCTGACGGGTACGGTGACGGGGCGAGCGAAGAGTTTTTAGGTCGCGCTTTGAAGTCGCGCCGCGACGAGGTGATTGTCGCAACCAAGTTCGGTAGGGGTGGTCACCAGTCCGAGCATTTCGGGGCGTATGGCGGTAGGCGCTACGTCAGGCGGACGGTAGAGGCGAGTCTGCGGAGACTCCGAACCGACTACATCGACCTCTATCAACTACACAGGCCTGACCCGATTACGCCCATGGAGGAGACCCTGTCTGCGCTGAGCGACCTGGTGACCGAAGGAAAGGTGCGCTACATCGGTTCGTCCAATTTTTCTGCATGGCAGGTGACGGAAGCCGACTGGATTGCCCGCCAGGGCGGACTCCATCGCTTCGTTAGCGCACAGAACGAGTACTCGCTCTACAATCGCCTTGCCGAGGACGAATTGGTTCCTGCTTGTCGGCATCTTGGAGTTGGGATCCTTCCGTACTTCCCGCTGGCGTACGGCCTGCTAACAGGCAAGTACGGTCGTGACATTGAGCCGCCAGATGGCAGCCGACTGGCGCGGTTCGACCAAGCGAAGCGGCTCGCGTCCGCAGACTGGGATCGGATCGAAGCGCTGCAAAGCTTCGCAGATTCCCGTGGGATATCGCTGCTCACTCTCGCTATCGCTGGCCTGGCTGCGATGCCCGCGGTGGGAAGCGTGATCTCCGGAGCGACGAAGCCCGAGCAGGTGCGTACCAACGTGGAGGCTCTCCGGTGGCAGCCGGACGCCGACGATCTGACTGAACTGGCGAAGTTGCGTGAGCGCCGGGCGTTCTCCTACACCACTTATGCCTGAGTGGGCGTTGTCGAATCGGTCACAACCCGATGGTGCAGCTTGTTGTGGCAACTGGCGACTTGCCGTGAACTCGTGATGTTGACGACGGCGTCGGTGTGCACTCTAGTTAGCTGAGGGGGCGGTGCTCCATGCGTGCCCTGAGGTTGGCCAGGGTGGCTTCGGCTTCGTGCTCGTTGGCTGCGAGGGCGAACAGATCGACCAGCTTTCCCAGGACAGGGATCGGAATTTCGTAGTCGACGACCGCGGTCATCTTTGTGCCCCCGTTTTCGGGTTCGAACGTCCAGTCGAAGATGCAGTCGATACCTCCCCAGGTTTTGGCTTCGATGCGGTGGTTCTGGTCGCAAACCAGGAAAATGCTTTCGCCTTCAAGGATGATGCCAACCATTTTGTACACCCACTTGTGGCTTGTGCCGACGCCGTCAGGGGTTAGTACGACGTCCTTGGCGGTCACCATGCTCGACCAGACCTCTGGCCAGTTTGAGGGATCCTTCCAATAGTTGAAGACCTCTTCCACCGGAGCTTTGATAGAAACGCTTCTTGCAAACTTAGCCATGGTGATCTCCACCTTTGCTGAAACTCTGCCCTAGACCGTGCGACGAGGACCGGACCATAACGAAATTCTATGCCTGCAATGAAACCTGCACTAGTGGTCGAGGCGGACGGTCTAGGACGTCGGTGGAAAACGTGGCTTCGAAACGCCGACTCCGTCGCGGTCCCTGAGGAGGCAGCGCAGCAGGCAACGGTGGCTTCGAGACGGCCCTTCGGGCCTCCTCAGCCAGCCGAAGGGTCTCAGGCAACGGTGGCTTCGAGACGGCCCTTCGGGCTTCCTCAGCCAGCCGACGGGTCTCAGCCAGTTGCGACGATTCCGCCACCTTAACGGCCAAAACCCAGCGCATTGTCGAAGGTTACGTCTTCGTCGCAGCCACGGGTAGTTAGGGCCGCGCGAGACCACGGGGTCTAGCATGTCTGCGTAGAGCCGCAGCCACTCCTCGGATAGGTTTTACCGGCTGAGAGCTTGTGCGACCAGAAGATGGTCGCCGTCCCTTAGCAGGGCTGGGCTGCCGTGAAGTGTGTATCCCTTTGCAAGAGCGTCGCTGACTGCCCGGTCGAATTCGGGGCCACCAACCCCGGTGATCACCGTGTACCTGGGTAGCTCCGACACCGCGATCGCAGGGGGTGGCGCCACGACCACAGCCGCAGCAGGCTCAGCCACCTTGGCCTCAGCAGGGAGGGTCTTCGGAATATCCGGCCTCGCCGGGACGGGAATCTCGTACACGCCGTCGAGAACCACAACCTCGCCGTGGTAGGGGACCACCGCTTGAATGCCGAACTCTTTGGTGATTCGCGACGCCAACTCGGCAGTTGAATCGGGCTCACCGTGCACGCAGTACACGGTGTGCGGCTTTGGATCCAGCTCGCGAAGCCAGTCGAGCACGTCAGAGCAGT
>CAYMMF010000176.1:0-4012 GCA_964391475.1 uncultured Propionibacteriaceae bacterium
CCAGGGTCGGAAGGCAGCAAGGGTAAGTGAGCTCTTCCAGGTGCGCGGGGGCCTCTTTGGTTTCTCGCTACTGGTCTGGGACGCATAACGTCACCGGGACCACGTAAGGTTCAAACCGTGGACGACGATCGCAACGAGCTTTTCGGCGGAATGGCTGACGAAGACGACTTTGACGTTGCTTATGACCAGGATGGCCCCGACCTGTTCGGCACCGAACCCGACGAATTGGTACTGCCTTCCGAGCCTGTCTCAATCCCTGATCCCGACATGGATCTGCCGATGGATTCGGTTGACGAGATTCCAATCGATCCGGAGGAGTACGACGACCCCGACGAGGGTGCCTACGTTGATCCTAAACCTGACACGGAGAGGCCCGAGGCGCCACTGGCTCTCTACCGACGCTACCGTCCCGACACGTTCGTCGAAGTTATTGGGCAAGATCATGTGACCGAACCGCTGCAGCGTGCGTTGACCAACAACCGGGTCAACCACGCCTATCTTTTTAGCGGTCCCAGAGGGTGCGGCAAGACCACTTCGGCTCGGATCCTCGCACGCTGCCTCAATTGTGCAACCGGCCCTACCCCGACCCCCTGCGGGAAGTGCCAGTCTTGTCAGGATCTGGCGCGAGGTGGCACGGGGTCCATCGATGTGATCGAGATCGACGCGGCGTCTCACGGCGGGGTCGACGAGGCGCGTGACCTACGCGAACGGGCGTTTTTTGCTCCGGTGCACAGCCGATACAAGATCTACATCATCGACGAGGCTCATATGGTCACCAGCGCCGGTTTCAACGCGCTGCTGAAGGTTGTCGAGGAGCCGCCGGCGCACGTCAAGTTCATCTTCGCGACTACGGAGCCCGAGAAGGTGATCGGCACGATCCGGTCCCGCACGCACCACTACCCGTTCCGCCTGGTGCCTCCCAAGACTCTGACCAACTACTTGGGTCGCATCTGCGTCGAAGAGGGCGTCGCCATCGAGCCGTCAGTTTTGCCGCTGGTGGTTCGGGCTGGCGCGGGGTCGGTCCGCGACTCGCTTTCGGTTCTCGACCAGTTGCTTGGCGGTTCCGGGGCTGGGGGCGTCCAGTACGCCCAGGCCGCGGCCTTGCTCGGGTACACCCCCGACACGCTGCTCGACGAAATCATGGACGCCTTCGCCGTCGGCGAGGCCGAGGGGGTTTTTGCGTGCATCGACAAGGTGATTGAGGTTGGCCAAGATCCCAGGCGGTTTGCCGAAGATCTGCTTCGCCGGCTGCGTGATTTGATTCTGGTGGCGGCTGTCCCGGACGCCCTGTCTGTCGGGTTGGTTGATGTGGCCCCCGACCAGGCTGAGCGGCTCGCCACTCAGGCGTCCGGCATGGGTCCTGGTGAGCTAACCCGCGCCGCCGAGGTGATCGCCCGCGGCCTGACCGAGATGCGTGGCACCACCGCGCCGCGCCTTCACCTCGAGTTGATGTGTGCGCGCGTCCTGCTTCCCGGCGCGGATGTGGACGCCCGTGGCATCCATGCGCGTCTCGACAGGCTGGAGCGCCGCCTGTCGATGCAGCCCGGCGACGTGCCCGCGGTTTCTGATGTTGGACGCCCACGCGTCACCCCGCCGGTCGAGCCGGTTGGTAGGGGGATGCCCTACGCCGACGATGTTTCTGGCCGCCAGAAGGTTTCTGGTCGTCAGAAGGAGCAACCCGATGCGGCCCCCACACCTACGGTGGCGCTGGAACCCCGCGTCCCGAAGGCCCCGGAACCAACCCCGGAACCCGCCGAGCGGGCACCTGAACCCCGCATTCCGAAGGCCGCGAAACCCGCCCCGGCGCCCGCGGCGTCCGCATCGAGTATGGACGCCGCGGGCGTCCGTTCGCTGTGGCCCCAGGTGTTGGAGGCGGTTTCGCGTCGCCGGCGGGTGATTTGGATCGTGTTGCGCGAGAACGCCCAGGTGCAGCATTTTGAGGAGAATTCGCTCACCATGGCCGTCGACAATGTGGGGGCGCACGGCATGTTCGTGCGCACTGGCGGGGTTGACGTGTTGCGAGAGTCGTTGCTCGAGGTGATGGGCATCGCGCCCAATATCGAGGTGGTGCTGGCTGACGGCTCGCAGGCTAAAACACCTAGTCAGCAGTCCAAGGATCCCAAAAATCTCAAAGAAGCTAAGCAGCCCGAGGCGCGTCCAGCCGAAGCGCCGAACCCGTACATCGAACAGGCGCGCCGCAACGTCGAGGCGACCAAGGTCGTCCCCGACGAGCCCACCCCCGAAGAAGAGCCAGATCGCAACGACACCGACTTAGATTCAAACGATGTCGACGTCGACGAGCTGATCGTCGCTCAACTCGGGGCCGAACTGATCACCGAAGAAGAACCCCCCAACAACTGAAAGGAAACTCAATGTCAATGTTCGACTCAGAGGGCGGTTTCGACATGCAGGGGCTGCTCGCGCAAGCCCAGGCGATGCAGCAGCAACTGTCGAACGCCCAAGCCGAACTCGGCGCCAAGGCGGTCGTCGGCAGCTCCGGCGGCGGGCTCGTCGAGGTTACGATGACCGGGGTGGGCGACGTCGTGGGAGTGAATATCTCCCCCCAGGTATGCGATCCTGATGACGTTGAGACCCTGGGCGATCTGGTTGTGGCCGCGATCCGCGACGCAACCGCCAAGGCGCAGTCGTTGGCGGCTGCCACAATGCCGGCGATGCCGGAGATCCCGTTCTAGGAGGAGATTTGTACGAGGGGCCGATCCAAGAGTTGATCGACGAGTTAGGCCGACTTCCCGGCATCGGGCCGAAGTCAGCGCAACGAATTGCGTTCTATATCCTGAGCGCCGATTCGGACGATGTTTCGCGGCTCGCTGCCGCATTGACCCGGGTGGTCGATGAGGTTCAGTTCTGTGGGGTGTGTTGCAGTATCGCCGAGGGTGCGGTGTGCCGCATTTGCAGCGATCCTCGCCGCGACCTCACGAGCATTTGCGTTGTGGAGGAGCCCAAAGACATCATGGCGGTCGAACGCACTCGCGAGTTCCGCGGCCGCTACCACGTGCTGGGCGGTGCGATCAGTCCGATTGACGGCATCGGGCCGAACGAGTTGAACATCCGACAATTGCTCACCCGGCTAGCGGACGGTCTGGTCACCGAGGTGATTTTGGCGACAGATCCCAACCTCGAAGGTGAAGCCACCGCGACCTACCTGGTTAGGCTGCTCGAGCCGCTCGGCTTGACGGTTAGCAGGTTGGCGTCCGGGCTGCCCGTTGGTGGCGACCTGGAGTACGCCGACGAGGTCACCCTTGGGCGGGCGTTCTCTGGACGCCGTCGCGTTTCGGCGGTGGTCGCATGAGCCGCCGGTTGATCGCCACCGACATGGACGGCACTCTGCTCCGGTCGGATGAGACCATCTCTCCCCGCGTGAAGGCTGCTCTCGATGCGGCCAAGGCAGCGGGTTGGTTTGTGGTGCCGATTTCTGGACGCATGCCGGTCAATTTGCGTCCGGTAGCAGACTTGGCGGGTTTGGACGCCCACGCAGTAGCTGGCAATGGGGCGGTGGGTTTCCATCTGCAAAGCTCGGGCTGGCTGTTCGAGAGCACAATGGCGGTCGAAGCGCAGATGAGTTTCGCGCTTCGCATGCGCCAATTGGTTTCTGGGTTGAAGGTCGCTGCAGTACGAAACGGCGGCGACACGTTCCATCCTGAGCGCGGGTATACCGGGGTGATGGATCCGGGCGATCACGGACGAGAAAGGTCTCCGGATTCCGAAGCGGACCTATCCGAGGTTCTTTCTAAACCGGCGGTCAAGATGGTGCTGCGGCGTCCGGGGGTGGCGGCTGAGGAACTACTCGCGTTGGCCGAAGAACTGGCTATGCCCGGCGTCCACCCCTCAATCTCGGGGGCGCCGTTCCTAGAGGTGGCGGCCGCCGGGGTGAATAAAGCCAGCGGATTGGCCCGATTGTGCGAACTACTAGGGGTTCGGCAGCAAGATACGGTTGCGTTCGGCGACCATTTCAACGACATGGAAATGATCGCGTGGGCAGGCCACGGGGTGG
>CAYMMF010000177.1:0-4003 GCA_964391475.1 uncultured Propionibacteriaceae bacterium
CAGCATGCCCGGGGTGATCTTGTCGCAGTTGGAGATGCACACCAGCGCGTCGGCGCAGTGGGCATTCACCATGTACTCGACCGAATCCGCGATCACCTCGCGGCTCGGCAGGGAATAGAGCATGCCCGCGTGGCCCATCGCGATGCCATCGTCAACAGCGATCGTGTTGAACTCACGTCCCACCCCGCCCGCTTCGGCGATCGCCCCCGCAACCAACTGCCCCATGTCTTTGAGGTGAACGTGACCGGGGACAAACTGGGTGAAGCTGTTCGCAATCGCGACGATCGGCTTCCCGAAATCGGATTCGGTCAACCCGGTGGCGCGCCAAAGTGCGCGAGCCCCCGCCATGTTTCTGCCATGAGTGCTTGTGCGTGAGCGTAGCTGCGGCATGGTTCCTCCTGTGTCTCCACACTCAGAGTAGTCCCGACTCAAGTGGGCAATGAGGGCCGTCCGCGGTGGCGGGAATTGGCGACTGGGCCGCCTAGGCGCTGGATTGCAACCGGGCTCGCGCGCAGAAGTTTGCAATAATCCGCCCAGCCTCAGGGCCAACACCGGCCTCGTGAGCCTCGGTGATGAGCCGATCGAGCTCTGCGGGGTCGAAATATCCGTGGTTTTGGTAGATGCGCAGCCGCTCAGCGAGAGCGGGGGCGTCCAACTCGGCGTGGAACTGAGTCACATACACGTTCCGCCCGACTCGGTACGCCTGGACGGGGCAATTCTCGCCGGTAGCGAGCAGTACCGCCTCGGGCGGCAGGACGGCGCACGCCTCCTTGTGCCCGGTGAAGGCACTGAATTTTTGGGGGACGCCGATGAAAAGCGGGTCGTACGCGGACGCCTGAGTGAGCCGCACCTCGACGGCCCCGGGCGACTCACCGTAACGGCGATCAACCAGACCACCGAGCCGTTGGGTGACTAGGCCGACGCCGTAGCAGATACCCAGCACGGGGAAGTCGTTGGCGATCGCCTCATCAACCAGCGCACCAAGCTGGGCTTCGACGGCGGTCTGCCGATGCGTCTTATCGTCATCAGAGGTGTTGAATGGGCTTCCGCCGATGATGATGCCGGTGAAATCGTCCAGCGACAGCGGAGGTAGGTCGGCTTGCTCCGCGCGAACGTGAACCAACTCGTCCGGCGTCAGATTGCCAAACCGGAGGATCACCTCACGCTCTGCCTCGACCGCGTCGTCCTCGTCACGGATAGCAATCATCAGGAACGGTTTCACGTTGTCCCTACTTTCAACTCGTTCACGAGATGGTCTACCACTGCTCGCAGGTCGCCGTCGGATTCTGCCGCAACCCGTCGTTGCCGCTCCGCGCTGGAACCATGTTCCATGATCGTGGCGGCGTAGGCGAATTCGTCGGCGCAACCGAGCTCCTCAGAAAGCGGAGCGAGGATTCCCAAGCACGATTCCATGCTTTGGCGAAGCGGGACGTGCCGCTGAGCCGGACCAGCAGTGATGATCTCAGTGTCGAAGCCGTACCGAGCAGCACGCCACTTATTTTCTGCGACCAGCCACCGGTTGAGGTACGGGTCAGCCCGTCCAGAATCGGCCCGCCGCGCGGAGTGCTCGCCGATCACCTGGGTCCAAGCAGCCAAGCACCCCAGTTCGGCCAACGTCGGAACGGAGTCGCAGATCCGGTTCTCAACCGTCCCAAAGCGTGGCGCCGGGCGGACGTCCCACCTGATCTCGCTCGGCTGGGTGATCATCCCGGCGGCCTCAAGCTCGTTGGCGTAAAGCTCGAACTGCCCCCAGGTTGTGAACGGCCAAGGCAAATCGTTGGTCGCCAACTGCTGGAAAATCATCGTCCGCTGCGACGAAAACCCGGTGTCTTCCCCCGCCCAGTATGGGCTGGACGCCGACAGCGCCAACAGGTGCGGGTAGTAGCGAGTGAGCCCTTGGACGACCGGCAAGGCGAGCGCTGGCGTCCCCACCGCGATGTGCACGTGGACGCCGCACACGATCATCTGCCTACCCCACCACGAGTTGCGATCCCGCACGACTCCGTAGTGCTCGGTTTCGACGATGGGCTGCTCGGACGCCTTGCTGAACGGATGCGCGCCACAGGCAAGCAGGTTGACGCCGATCTCGGACGCCGCCTCCTGAGTGCGGTACAGCAACTCGCCCATCTCTTCGATAGCCGAGCCGATGCTGTTGTGTACCCCGGAGACCAATTCGATCATGGTCGCCAGGTACTCACCGGTGACGCTGCCACCGGACTTCAGGTGTCCGCGGTCTCCCAGCACAGCCATCAGCTCGGGGGCTCGTCCGGTCAACTCCCTGGTTTCAGGGTCAACGAGTGACAGTTCGAGTTCGACGCCGATGGTTCCACGACGCGAGGGGGTGAATTCGATGTGCATGGAAGCTCCCTTCTGACTCAATGGTTGCGCACGAAACGTCCGACTAACCAGTAGTCCCCACCTGCGAAACGGGAGACTGTAAATCGTGGCCAGTGGCCGCCGGTGCCGTACGGTGGAGTCATGAGGATCGTGGTAGCCACGTTCGGAGATGAGGGGCAGTTGCGTCCCCTCGTCGCCTTAGCTGTGGGACTCGTCGAAGCTGGGCACGATGTCTTACTGCTAGCGGGTTCCGCCGCAGCGCCCCTTGCCTCCGGGGCCGGCGTCGCCTTCGAGCATTTGGGGGCAGAGGACGCCCCAAGTCGAGCCGCACGCGCTCTGGCGTGGCATCGACGGATCGACGAATTCGCAGACGGCGCCGACGTGATCATCGGGGCGTCCGAGCCTGCTTGGGTGGCGGTTAGCGTCGCGGACGCGAGACACGTCACTGGGATGATCGCCGCGCTCCACCCGATGGAGCCCTCGCGCGAGTTGCCGCACCCACTTTCTCCCCGGTTCGACCTGCCGGGGCCCGTCGTTCGGCACACCGGACGGCTGGCGGCGGGCGCCCAGTGGCGTTCGGCGCGCGACCCGCTGATGGACGCTCGCGCCCGGCTTGGGTTGCCAACCTTTCCGCGGCCGTGGGGCGACATCACCCACCTGCTAGGTTATTCGCCGACTTTGGTGCCCCATCCCAGCGACTGGGACGACCTGCAGGTCGTAACCGGTGACTGGCCGTTGATCCGTCGAGACGAGGTGTTGCCGACGGAGTTGGAGGCGTTCCTTGAATCCGGGGAACCACCCGTGTGCGTCAGCTTTGGCAACCACAGGCATCTCGATCGTCCGAAGGTTCGCGAGACAATTCTCGCTGGGCTGGCTGGACGCCGGGTGATTCTTCTGGGCCGAGGTGCCCGGGAGTGGGCAGACGAACTTCCCGAGAACGCAATCGGAGTCGAACATTGCGAACACGATCTGGTGTTCCCGCTCTGCTCGGTGGTGTTTCATCACGGCGGGCCTGGAACGACCCACGCCGCCGTGCGCTGGGGGGTCCCAAGCGTCACGTGGCCGGTGGACGGCGACAACGCGTTCTGGGCTTGGCGGTTAGCTGAACTCGGCGCGGCGGCTCCCGCGTTGTCGCGGCTCCGCCTGACACCGCAGGCGATCGCAGCGGCGGTGACGGAGGCGTCCAGCTCCGCAGTGAGGCAGCAGGTGGGACGCCTAGCCGCCACCCTGCGGCAAGAGCGAGGCGTCGAGAACGCTGTCGCCGCAGTGGAACGAGTGGCAGGCAGGTGACTTAAGCCGCGCCACCGCGCCTAAACCGCACCTGAAAAGGGAAGTCAGCGGTCGTCACAGCAGAACCACACCCGCGCAGTAGAGCCAACCGGTGGCCAAATTGCGCTGCCACAGCCAGACCGCCCCGATAAGAAAAAGCAGCGGTCGCGCCATAGGCACCGGTCAGGTCACAGCAGAATCACACCCGCGCAGTAGAGCCAACCGGTGGCCAAACTGCGCTGCCACAGCCAGACCGCCCCCGATAAGAAAAAGCAGCGGTCGCCCCACAGGCACCGGTCAGGGCGTGGACGGGCATTTCCTGCCGGTCGGCGAAGCCGAACGCGCAGGGGGCGGGACCGGTGCCTGTGGGGCGACCGCGGGGCTAAAGCAGGGGGCG
>CAYMMF010000178.1:0-3103 GCA_964391475.1 uncultured Propionibacteriaceae bacterium
GTCGGCGGTTCCTGAGGAGGAGCGTAGCTCCGTCTCGAAGGGCCTCAGCCGGCCGACAACCAACCTGACTAGCCGAACAGGGCCTGATCCGCGGCGTCCCAATCCTCTGCCGGAATCGGGAGGACGCCTGGCGTGTAACGCTTCAAGTCCGAGGACGCGACCACAACCTCACGGAGGGCGTCCAATCCACCTGAAATCGCGCCGACCGCCCGGGCTTGCACGAGCAGGTTGCCTAGCGCGGTGCCCTCGGCTGGCCCGGCAACGACTGGCAATCCGGTAGCTTCGGCGGTCAACTGGCACAGCAGTTTGTTCTGCGAACCGCCGCCGACAATGTGCACCACCTTTACGGTGCGCCCCGCCAGGTTGCAAGCCTCTCGGATCGTCCGCCGGTATGCCAGTGCAAGTGAATCCAGGACGCAGCGGGTGATGGCGCCGGGTTCGTTTGGCAATGCCACACCAGATTCGGACGCCATCGCGATCAGCCGCTCCGGCATCCCGCCGGGCGGCATCAGTCGCTTGTCGTTCATGTCGAGCACGCACGCTAAGGGACGCTCAACTGCGGCCATCTCGACCAACTCGTCCCACGAGTAGTGGTGCCCGGCCGCCTCCCAGGCTCGCCGACACTCGATCAGCACCCACAGGCCCATGATGTTCTTAAGGTATGAAACGGTGCCGTCCACGCCCAGTTCGTTGCTGTAGTCGGCAGCCTGGGATTCGGCTGAAAGGACGGGGGCGGGCAGCTCGAGCCCGACTAACGACCAGGTTCCGGACGACACGAACGCGAAATCGGTGCCCACGCTGGGAACCGAGACCACCGCTGATTGGGTGTCGTGCGACGCCACCGCGACTACCGGAACCACGGCGTCCAGCACCCCAGGTAGCGTCTCGCCGACGATCGTCCCGGGCTCGACGAGGGTTGGCAGCACCCGCGGCAGCGGGAGCCCGTACAGCTTGGTGAGCGTTTCGGCCAGCTCGTTCGACCAGGTGCGATTCGCTACGTCCAACAAGCCGGTCGTGGACGCCATCGTCATCTCGGCCTCCATCACCCCGGTCAGGTGGTGGATCAGCAGGTCGGGAGTGAGCAGAATCTTCTCGCAAGAGTTCCACGCGAGATCCCCTGACGCCGAGATCAGCTGGTAGATCGTGTTGAAGGGCTGCACCTGCAAGCCAGCAACTTCATATAATGCGCTTTCGCCGACCTTCGCCGCGAGCGCTTCTGGGACGCCGTTGGTGCGGTGATCTCGATAGTGGAAAGGATGCTCGATCAACCGTCCTGTGGAATCGAGGCGTCCGTAGTCGACGCCCCAGGTGTCGATGCCGAGGGAATCCAGGTGGCCACCAGCGGCTTCAATCGCGGCGTTCAAACCTTTGACGATCTCGGACGAAATCAGGTCGAAATCCCAGTGCAGGTGGCCGTCGATTGTCTGCGGGGTGTTGTTGAAGCGTCCAGTCTCGGTGAGAGTCATCCGACCGTTGTGAAGCATGCCCAGGATCACTCGTCCGCTTGTCGCCCCGAGATCGACTGCCGCAAACGAACCGCTCTTGCTCATGAACTGCTCCAATCGTGAGACTCCTCCGAACCCATCATCGGGCCTATTCAAGGCTAGAGCACTAGGCGGGCAGCAAGCGACCCTGCGCGAACCGCGACGAAGCGAGACTCACTCTCTAGTGTTGAGCGGTTTTTCTTGAGGCAGACACGCAGTCTCGTCGGGTAGTGGCACCGACTTCTTCGGTTTGGAGTTGAATTCCTTGAAGTCTTCGCCGAGTAGCAGATCGACGGAGTGATCAGGGCGTCCGTCCGCTACGAACTTAGCCTTGGGAAGGTAGCTGCGGACGAGCACGACCTCTGGGCTGTTCTCTTCGACGCCCACAATGGTCGTCTTTTCGATCTTCTCTTCTGCGTTCACCCGCCTGAGAACCTTGAAACCATCGGCTAACAGCACCTGACCGGCACGCTTAGCCAGCCCGTTACGATCGGTGGCGTTGTACACGTACACCACCACATGGCTGGGTTTGAGCTTGGGCCCGACTGTTTGAACCACACATGGCAGGCGGGGTTGGGCAGGGATCTCTTCCCTGGCGCGCTCCAGCCCCCATTTGGCTGCGAAGCCGACGAACGCCAGCAACAACAGCAGCGTGACCGGAGTTTTTATCGCCCTGATGACGCCACTCATGGCAGCTCGAGCACCCTGGCATGGATTGTCTGGCGCTGTTGCAGCGCCGCGCGAAGGGCGCGATGCACCCCGTCCTCCAGGTAAAGCTCGCCTCGCCACGAAACCACGTGCGCAAAAAGGTCGCCGTAGAACGTCGAGTCTTCCTCTAGCAGCGCGTCGAGGTCGAGGTTGCTCTTTGTGGTCACCAACTGGTCCAGACGCACTTGTTGTGGGGCAATGCCAGCCCACTGCCGGTGGGTCAAACCGTGCTCGGGGTAGGGACGCTCATCGCCCACGCGCTTGAAGATCACAAGCCCAGTCTAGTGCAGCCTTCCGACGATAGATTTGTCGGCATGAGCGTAGACATAGAAGTCATCCGTGATGGCTACACCTTCGACATCCCTTCGGTCGAACTCGGATCTCTGGTTGTCGATGGAACCCCCGTGTCGGACGCCAAGATCCGCATCTCGCTTTCGATGTTCAATCGGCACGGCCTCGTCGCCGGTGCCACCGGAACCGGGAAGACCAAGACCTTGCAGTTGATGGCCGAGCAGCTGTCGCGCGCTGGCGTGCCTGTGTTCGCCGCCGACATCAAGGGCGATCTGTCTGGGATCGCGATCCCCGGCACGGCGTCCGAGAAGCTGCTAGCCCGCACTACAGCGATCGGCCAGGAGTTCACTCCTGCGGGGTGCCCCACCGAGTTCTATTCACTCGGCGGTGAAGGAACCGGCGTGCCGATCCGAGCCACCGTCTCATCTTTCGGGCCGCTGCTGCTGAGCAAGGTGCTGGGGTTGAACGCGACCCAGGAGTCGTCGCTGGCGCTGGTCTTTCACTACGCCGACCTCAACGGTCTGCTGCTTCTCGACTTGAAAGACCTGACACAACTGCTCAAGTTCCTCACCTCGTCAGATGGCAAGGCCGAACTGGAAGACATCGGCGGGCTGTCGCGG
>CAYMMF010000178.1:3113-3932 GCA_964391475.1 uncultured Propionibacteriaceae bacterium
CTGCGGGAACTGACCGCCCTTGCGTCCCAGGGCGCCGATCGGTTCTTCGGCGAACCCGAGTTCGACACCTTCGACTTGCTTCGGACGACCTCGGACGGCCAAGGGGTCGTCTCGCTGCTGGAGTTACCCAACCTTCAGGACCGTCCCGCGATGTTCTCGACGTTCCTGATGTGGCTGCTCGCCGACCTCTACCACGACCTGCCGGAGGTCGGCGACCTCGACCAGCCCAAGCTGGTTTTCTTCTTCGACGAGGCGCACCTGCTGTTCGCGGGGGCGTCCAAGGCCTTCTTGACGGCCATCGAGCAGACGGTGCGACTGATCCGGTCCAAGGGGGTGGGGGTGTTCTTCGTCACCCAAACCCCCAAGGACGTGCCGGAGGGCGTCCTCGCTCAACTCGGGTCGCGGGTGCAGCACCAGCTCCGCGCACACCCCGAACGACGCCAAGGCGTTGCGGGCGACTGTTGCCACCTTCCCGACCGTCGGGTATGACCTGGGCGAGGCGCTGCAGTCGCTTGGCACTGGCGAGGCGATCGTCACGGTGCTCAACCCGAACGGCGTCCCCACTCCGGTGGCATGGACGCGGATGCGGGCACCGCAGGCGTCGATGGATCCGCTCGACCCGGAGTGGATGTCGTCCGGCGTGGCGAGGTCGGCGATGACGCGTAAGTACGGCCAAGAGGTAGACCGGGAATCCGCGTACGAGTTGCTGGTGGCGAAGGTTCAAGCTGGAGCGGCGGCTGCCGCACGCGAGGCGGCGCGAGCGAAGGACGCCGAAGCCAGGGCGCGGCAGGCCGATGCGGCCGCGCGCCAACCGACGCC
>CAYMMF010000179.1:0-1567 GCA_964391475.1 uncultured Propionibacteriaceae bacterium
CTGGTGAAACGGGACGTCATCGCGTGCGCGACATATTCTTGTACGGTCATCGTGGCCGGTAACACGACCGGGTTCATGCTCATCACCTGTCGCACCCGGATGTTGCGTAGTGCCCCAGCCAGCAAGACGTGGGATTCCTCGGCTCGGGCTGCTCCCAGCAGAAACCAGCCGAGGATCGCCAGCCAGACCCCGTTGATTGTCGCCCCCAACGCGAACGTCACCACGCCCAAACCCATCAGGCCGTATGCAGAGAACCGGCCCACCGCGGCCGCCGTCCGGGTGGCAGCCGCCCTATCACCGCTCCTCTTCCACAACCATGCCCGGAACACTCGTCCGCCGTCGACAGTTCACCGGAAGCTAGGCCCCAGGTGATCAACAAGAAAATCGGCAGCAGGCTCCAGAACGCAGCCGCACGCCGATGCTGGCGAAGACAAGTGCTCTTCGAACTAAGAGAACTGCACCTCAGCAACAACCGGGGAATGATCAGAAGGAACAATGCCATCCCAAACCGGGACCTCACTGCCACCGATCTCCTGCCAGCTCACGTTCGGCCCAGACACGATCGCCCACCGGCGCACCTTGGCGTCCTCTGGCACCCAAACGTAATCAATGTGCAGCCCGTAGCGGCGGATGGCCTTCCCGACTTCTTCACCCGCAACCTTCGCGGACATCTTGTTCAGCGACGAGGCGCGAGGAACATCTGAGGCTTCCACATCTGAAATGGTCGCGGCGTCTACGACGCCAATTCGGCCCAGCTTGCGAATATGGTCGCGGTAGGTGGGGCGGGTTTCGTCGTTGCGTGCGTTGAAGTCTCCTGTGATCACGAAGGGCTCGGCGAGCCCCGGGTTCACCCTCTCGATCACATCGACCATCCGACCGATCGCCACCGACCGAAGGGTGGCGATCTCGATCGTCTGCCGGGGATGCGCGTGGTAGTTGAAGACGAAGAACCTTCGACCAGCGGTGCGGTCACAAAGCTCCACCCAATTCACATTGCGATCTATCCAAGCACCGTCCTGACCCCCGGCAGTCACCCGCTCGTTGCCGGTGTCTAAAAGATCAAACCGATCAGTCCGGTACAGGATCGGCACCGCCACCGCCTCCCGAGAAACCGCCTCACCAACCGGCGCAACAAAAGTGAACTCGCTAAGCTCCGCGGCCAACCGAACCCCGGAATCACTCCCAGGACGAAACTCCTGCAACCCGATCACATCAGCGTTGAGATGTTCAATCTTGGCAACCGTCGACGGTACCCGGACCATGGGTTCCAACTCCGCTGGATCGATCTGAGGAAACCACTGCCTTGGCGGCGAACCACCAAGCACATTGTAAGTAGCCACAGTGAGCCGCAACTCACTATCTCCAGTTGTCAACTCACCTTTTGACGAAGCGCAACTCTCGCTCGCTTGAGTGGATGGGGACGAAACGTCCTTGCTGGGCACTACCGCACACGCCGTCAGCGTCAGCGCAGCCACCAACACAGTCAACAGACGCCTCATACAGCGACTCTACCCAGGGAACCGAACCCCTTCGAGACGTCGCTCCGCTGGGTGTAGTAGGACGCCAG
>CAYMMF010000179.1:1667-3857 GCA_964391475.1 uncultured Propionibacteriaceae bacterium
CGGCGCGGACCGCCTCGAAGGTGCGTTGGTCGCGTACCACGATCCGCACCTCGTCAGCGAGGGTGGGGGTAGCGGCGAGGGTCTCGACAGCTGCAAGTGCGGCGTCCTCCAGAGGCCAGCCATAGGCCCCTGCGCTGACCAGCGGGAAGGCGATCGTCCTGGCGTCGAGTTCGTCGGCGACTGCAAGGGCGCGGCTATAGCAAGACTCGAGCATACGACGGTCACGTTGCCCGGCGGCGAAGTTGGGGCCGACTGTGTGGATCACCCAACGGGCCGGCAGGCGACCGGCGGTGGTCCAGCCGGCGTCGCCGGTGGCCAGACCGCGGGGGAACCGTTCTATGCAGTCGACTAGAATCGCCGGACCGCCCACGCGGTGAATGGCGCCGTCAACGCCCCCTCCGCCGCGCATGGCGGGGTTGGCCGCGTTGACGATTGCATCGACTGGTTGCTCGGTTATGTCGCCGAGAACGACATTGATCGTGGGCATGCCTAAGTCTGACCCACTGCAACCCGTTCGGCGAGTGGGAGCAGCACGCGGCGCAAGGACTCGGGCGGTTCGACGCGACTGTTGTCGGCCCCGACGAGCGCGGTTCTCGTCTCGGGGGCTGACGGGCCACGCGCCTGGAGCGCCTTGACGAAGTCGATGATCTCGGAGGTGGTCTCGTCTGGGAACCGTATCCCGGCAACCCGGACTTCCAGCTCGCCTACGCGTTCTGCTCCATCCCGTCCGATCGCGCAGAGGCGACGCGGATACTCAGCGACCTCGACACGCGTGATGATCGGGTGCGTGCAACGGTTACCGCGAACCTCGCGACGTGCGCTGTTTGAGGGCCTTCCCAAACGCGTCGTAGAGCTCGCGGGTGAAATGCCTCGTCCCTACCCCGTCGGCGAGGACGCGTTCAGCCTGATCGACAGCGCTGCCAAGGATGAACTCAGTCAAAGAGTGATCAGTGGCCTGAGCGATCGGGTGTGTCGATTGGAACCTGCAGATCATCGGTTGCGCCGGTTATGGTAAGACCGACGTCGTGTCGCATCGCCGAGGTGCTCCAGCTCCTGGGGTGTGGTGTTAGGTTTGGGGGCAGTTTCCGCGGGTTAGAGCGGACGCCAGGGAGGGACGATGAGGCGTTGGATTACACTCTTCAGTTGGTGCGCGTCAGCAGCCCTGATCGCTGGTTGCACGTCGACAGTCAGGCCTGAGGCCCCCACCCCACCCCCAGCTGCAACGACGACCGTCCCCTCGACTTCACCTGAAAACGACATTCCCCCAGACGCAACCGTGTTCGCCGTCATCGGTGACTACGGCGTCGCCGATAGCAATGCTGCCGACGTGTCGATGCTGGTCAGCTCGTGGGAGCCGGCTTACATTCTCGCGTTGGGAGACAACTACTACACTCGCGCCGGCGGGGACGGGGACGAAAAGTACGACATATCTACAGGCCAGTATTACTGCGCATGGCTGAAAGACATCTCCACCACTGGTGAACACTGTCGTGAGGGGGACGCCGAGGTCAACGCTTTCTTCCCAACGCTAGGCAACCACGACTACCGCAACGCAGGCTTGAAGACATACCTGGCCTACTTTGACCTCCCCGGCTCGAAGTTGGCCAGCACCTCAGCCAACGAGCGCTACTACGACTTCGTCCAAGGCGACATTCACTTCTTCGTGCTGAACTCCAACGAAGAGGAACCAGACGGCATCACCAGCAACTCCAAGCAGGCACGCTGGCTCAAGGAGGAATTGGCGGCGTCGGATTCCCGATGGAACATCGTCTATAACCATCACCCGCCGTACTCATCAGACGACGCGCACGGGTCGACACCCGAGCTTCAATGGCCATACGCCGAGTGGGGAGCAGACGCCGTGTTGTCCGGCCACGCCCACACTTACGAACGAATCCTGTCAGACGGAATCGTCTACTTCGTCAATGGCCTCGGCGGCGCGAAGCGCGTCGATTTCGAGAAGCCGTTGTCAGACAGCGCCGTCCGATTCCGCGACGATTGGGGTGCCCTCAGAGGCACCGTCACCGACACAGACCTGACGTTGGAGTTCATCGACGTCGGCGGAAACCAAGTGGACTCCTACACGATTCCTGCACGTCCCGGAAGATAGTTGGGGGTTAGTCGAGCGACGCACAGAGCCGCGCCGACAGCGCTCATCAAGCAACCGGTTGGCTGAGGAGCATCCGCAGG
>CAYMMF010000180.1:0-1431 GCA_964391475.1 uncultured Propionibacteriaceae bacterium
ACCGTGCTCGTCATTGACGCCAGCGTCCTAGCCGTAGCCCTGCTTGACGACGGCCAAGACGGCGACGCGGTACGGAATCGGCTGCACGGAGAACAACTCGCCGCGCTAGCACTCATCGATCTCGAGGTGGTCTCGGTGTGGCGACGGTTGGCCTGTGGCGGCCACTTGGGCCCTCGTCGAATCGGGTTCGCTCTGGATGATCTTCGTGAACTGCCCATCCAACGCGTAGGGCATGCCCCGCTGCTGGCCCGTTGTTGGGAACTCCGGGACAACCTCACCATCAACGCCGCTGCCTATGTCGCTCTCGCCGAAGCCCTCCAAGTGACCCTGCTCACCGGGGATCGGCGCCTCGCCAGATCCACCGGCCCACAGTGCGCCATAGAGGTCGTCCAGGCCAACCGCTTACGCGGCTGAGTCGCCAGGACACGTCAAGGTTTCTGTGTAAGCGGTTGTGAGGGAGACAACGAACCGGGCAGCTCAGGCGCTGCGGAGGGGTTCGATCTGGTCGAGGGCGGTGCCGAGCTGGTCTTTCTGGGTCTCCAGGTCGTAGCGGGTCTGGAGGTTGAGCCAGAAGCGGTCGGTGGTCCCGAAGTAGCGCGCTAGCCGCAGTGCGGTGTCGGCGGTGATGCGGCGCTTGCCGTGGACGATCTCGTTGATCCGGCGCGGCGGGACGCCGATCGCGACGGCGAGCCGGTTCTGGGAGATATCCAGGGGTGCGAGGAACTCCTCGGCGAGGATCTCGCCGGGGTGGATGGGTGCGATGGTGGCCATGGTCACCTCCTTCAGTGATAGTCGACGATCTCGACGTCTGCCGGTCCTGCCTCGGTCCAGGTGAAGCAGATCCGCCATTGCTGGTTGATCCTGATGCTGTGCTGGCCGGCCCTGTCGCCACGGAGCGCTTCGAGTCTGTTGTCGGGTGGAACCCTCAGGTCTTCGAGTGTCTCGGCGGCGTCGAGCATGACCAGCTTTCGCAATGCGACGCGTTCGATCCGGGGATCGAACGACCGGCTGCGTTTCCGTGACCACAGCAGTTCCGTTGCAGTTTCCCGGAACGACCTGATCACGCCACCACTATAACGCGACGCGTCATGGATTGTCAGTCCCCAGCCTCGCGGCAGGCGTCAAACCCCGGATCCGACGATCACGAGTCGCACACACCTTTGGCATCCACTTTGAGAACATATCGTTGCAACGACGGCGTCATTCCACGGTGACGACGAGGGGAGGCAATGAACATCGACCCTGCGGGCGACGCAACCAGGTCGGTTGGTCACCGACTTCCTGCTCGACCTCTGCGGGAACCATGCGTCCAAGCCTCACGACGTGATCGGCGACATCGCGACCACCTGGGACGATCCGGCTGACTGGATACAGCGGCGTCGAGGAACTGTTGCGAACTGGCGGAACACAGCGGCGGTCGGTGTGCCGGAC
>CAYMMF010000180.1:1441-3843 GCA_964391475.1 uncultured Propionibacteriaceae bacterium
CTAAGTTCGGGTCCAGGAAGACGTCCGTTTCGGAGTCGGGTGTGGCGTCAATGTCCTGGTCAAGGTTACGCACATGCGTCGTCTCGTGACAGATCACGCTTCGCAGGTCGACCTTGACCTTGCGTCCGGTAGGACGGTGCACCCGCGACCGTCGCCCACGGATCGTGAGGTCGTCCAAGGCCATGACGACCCGTGGGACGCAATCGGGACCCGTGAAGTGCACGACTATCCCGGACGCCGCCCCGCCTGCCCGCTGACGGTCACCGGCCCGCGTCTGAGCCACCTATTGCAACAGTGGACTAGAAGACATCGCGCTGGGTCCTTTGGAGCCCGAGTGCCCACGTAACAGGCAATGCCGAGTTGTCGTTTATGCGCGCTACATCGCGCGGGTCCCGTCCCTGAGAACCATGCCCACATACCCGGAACGGCGTAGCGTCGTGCCGCAGGCTGACTTCCGCGGCAAACTGGCTGCAGGGCTGGAGGACCGTCCAGGCAGCACATCGGAACGTATAGCAAGTGCTATAACGATCTTCATGTCGAGCAGTCTGGCGGAGGTGGCGCGTCACTCGGACGAGTTGGTTGCGCGGGGGCGTGTTGAGTTGGTTCGTGCCGTGCGGCAGGCTGCTGCGGCGGGAATGACTCAGGCGCAGATCGCTGCCGAGATCGGACGCAGCCAGCCGGAGGTGTCGCGGCTGCTCCGTTTCCATGGCACCTCGCCGCTGGCCCGTCGGTTGCGTGGCCATGCCGCAGAGGTGCGGCGCGTGGTGGCTGAGGCTGGTGGCAGCAACGTCCGGGTCTTCGGGTCGGTGGCGACGGGGCAGGATCGTGAAGGCTCGGACATTGATTTGTTGTTCACCATGGGTCGTCCGTTGAGCCTGATGGGGTTGGGTGCCCTTGAACAGCGGGTGAGCCAAATAGTGGGGTCTCCGGTTGATTTGGTGCCGGATGCGGTGCTGCGTCCCGAGTTTCGGGAGCGTGTCCTCGCCGAGGCGGTAGCCTTGTGAGAGAACGTGACGCGATCCTGCGAGACGCTATGACGCACTTCGAGGTCATGCAGGAACACGCCGGACGTTGGCCGACGATGTCCCGCTGATCATGAACTGGATTGGGGTAGGTCTAGACGCTGGCGTGTCTGGGGCTGCCGTCGTTGAAGCGCACCTTCCTTACAAAGGCGCTGTCGGGCGGTCGTCGCCGAGCAGCACCAACGACTAGGGGTGCTGCACCCATTTGTCCCCTTGTTTGATGGATCCTCCATAGTTGGCAAACACCTTGTGGGTGTAGAACGCTGGACGTCTGTGCGACACCTTCTCTGCGGCGTCAGGTAGTCCCAACGCGATCTGCTGGACACGGGCGAGTAGCGGGTCGTTGTCGTTGAACCTCCACGGTTTACTGTTCTCGCTAGGGAGAATAGCGAGTCACTGGCCTGTCGTGATCCACGCGTGTCCTAGTGGATCAGTGTTCGAAGGTCGGTACCTGTCGTTGTGATAGACCGAGCTTGCCCGCATGTTCGAAGTCGATCCTCTCGGGCTCACCATCTCCCGCGAACCCAAGGCGCGACCCGGTTCTCCGACCCCCGCATGCCCCACCGGTCTGGGTCTCCGGCCGTGATGCCTCATGTCAACACCTCCGGATGGGTTGGTCGTTGCCTCAAGTGTCGATCTCCGGTGTAGTCGGTTCGTTGCCTCAACTGATCTCTCCGCTTCAGTCAGCCGGTGGCGGCGGTGGTGGGCTCGTCGTCGGCGGCCTGGTAGATCATCGCCACCCCCGGCTGGGTATGCCCGAGGCATCGCATCAGCTCACGCACTGTCGCGCTGGACTGGCCTGCCAGGGCTGCCCCAGTGCGGCGTAGGTTTTGGGCGGCCGGGGTGTTATCGCATCCAAGTAGGCGAACAGTTCGTAATGCAGAGCGCAATGCCATCCCTGGCGGGGTCAGGCTTACCAGCCCCTTTGATCCGAACCGGGTTCGACGGGATTAAGCGCTCATCCACGGCGTTGCCTGATGGAGGTCTTTCCCACATCTTCCCCTAAATCCATTTTTCATTCTCCTGCGTGCCCTTAGGGTGCCCTAACAGAGCAGCAAACTGCGCTATTTGGTGACACTTCACAACCGCAGAACGTAAGAAAAACCCCCTCCCACAAGGCATTTCACTTAGTCGAAAGGGGGTATCTGAAAGTGTCCGAGAGAGGACTTGAACCTCCACGCCCTAGCACGGGCACTAGCACCTCAAGCTAGCGCGTCTACCAATTCCGCCACCCGGACAGGTGGTGCGGGGTTGCCCCCGGCAGCCACAGAACTATAGCAAGCCACTCCGGCGCTGTCGAAACCAAGTCAAAGTTTTGGGGTTTCGATTCTGGTGGTGCCGTGTGCGGTGACTTGGTATTGGTATCCGGCAGGTGATGTC
>CAYMMF010000181.1:0-3801 GCA_964391475.1 uncultured Propionibacteriaceae bacterium
ACCTCGGCGTGCTCGACTGTGCGGGCACCCACTACGTCCTGCGCGAGCTCGCCCCCGACGTCACGATCGCCGACATCGTGGCGGCCACGGACGCGCTCGTCGAGACCTCCGAGTACGAGGCGGCGCAGGGCTGATCCCGATCCCCCGCGCCGCGGTTGGTCAGGCGGTGCGGGGGGCCGGGCAGAGGGTGATGCCGAGCGTGTCCAGCACGCGGAGCAGTTCGCCCAGGCGCATCGACAGCGGGTCGCTGATCCCGAGGCGCACCTCGGCCTCGGTCATCTTCAGGTGCCGGCCGAGGTCGGCCGCCGTGATCGAGCCGGCCTCCATCGCGTCGTGGATCGAGTCCACCAGGTGCCGGCACACGTCGTCGGCATGCACGGCCTGACGCACCTTCGGGTCCAGCAACCATGCCTGCGCGTTCATCTCTTCCTCCGTGGGTTTTGGGTTCGCTGCGAGGCTAGGGCCGGCCGGTGGGTCCGCGCCTCACCCCCACGGGCTAGTTGGGGGACGCCAACCGCCCCGTCGCGCTCCTCCTGGACATGCAGAAGGTCCCCGCCCTGACGGACGGGGACCTGCCTGGCGGAGGATACGAGATTCGAACTCGTGAGGGCGTGAACCCAACCCGGTTTCCAACCGAGCGCCATAGGCCTCTAGGCGAATCCTCCGCAACGCATGGTACCTGACGTCGTGGCGTCGCTCCACTTGAAGCCTGTTGGGAGGCAATTGCTGCCTCCCAACACCAACACTTTCGCGTTCAGCGTGGCCTTGACTCAGGCCACCCAGGCCCCGTCCTTCATCACCCGGCGTAGTCGGCCGTCACCGGACAGCTCAACCATGTCGGCGCGTGCTCCGGGGCGCAGACGTCCGACATCCAGGCTCATGTAGTCGGCTGCCTGCGAGGTCGCCGCACGAATCACCACATCAAGCGGAACGCCCCAAGACACACAGTTGGCAACCGCGGCGTCCATCGTCAGGGTGCTGCCTGCGATGTTCCCGCCCACCGCCAACCGGGCGACGCCCTCGCGCACGTGCACCTCAAGTTCGCCCAGCAAGTAGTCGCCGTCGGCCGCTCCAGCCGCTGCCATCGCATCGGTCACCAGGACCATCCGATCCGGCCAGTTCTCGAACAGATGCGCCACCAGCGCCCCGTTCACGTGGACGCCGTCGGCGATCACCTCGAGCCAAACGCTGGGTGAATCCATCAGCGCGATCACCGGGCCGGGTGCACGGTGGTGAATGGACGGCATGGCGTTGAAAAGGTGCGTCGCCCCGGTGGCGCCGTTCTTGATGCACTCCATCGCCTGGTCGTAGTCGGCGTTGGTGTGACCCACCGCCACCACAACCCCTTCGCGAACCATCAACTCGGTGGCCGGGCCGCCGTCCTGTAGCTCGGGTGCGAGCGTAACCATCTTGACCGTGTGCCGGGAGGCGTCGATCAGCCGCTGCACATCCGCCGGGTACGGCGCGCGTAACAAGGCTAGGTCGTGAGCCCCTTTGAACTCCGGTGCCAGCCATGGGCCTTCCAAGTGGATGCCAGCAAGGTCACCGGCCTCCACCCGATCCGCCAGCGCACGCACCTGCGACTCCAGCCGGTCGATGCTAGCTGTCACCAGGCTGGCGACCATCGTCGTCGTGCCGTGGCTCAGGTGCAGCGCCAGCACCCGATCAACTGCCTCCGGATCCACGTCCGCCTCGGTGAAGGCGATCCCGCCGCCGCCGTGGCTGTGAACGTCTACCAATCCCGGAGCCAAGACAGCGTCCGGCAGGTCGATGGACGCCCCAGCTTCCGCTGGGCCAACCGCCACGACAATGCCATCGGCAATCTCAACAAAACCTGGCGAGAAGACCTCATCACCAGTGTGGACGGTCCCCGCAGTGAGGATCATGCGTCCTCCTCGAACCTTGCGAAGGACGCCTCGTGATCGTAGGTGTGACGGTAGTAGTCGTCGAACTCGAGCAGGCTGGCGGCATCCTCGTCGAGGATGATCGTGGCGTACTCGTGCAACTGCAGAACCGACGCAGGCATGCGTGAGCTGACCGGGCCCTCAATGAACGCGGCGACGGCTTCCGCCTTGCCCTTGCCTTGAACCACCATGACGGCCTCGCGGGAATCGAGAATCGTCCCGAGGCCCTGTGTCAGGCTGTACTCCGGAACCTGATCGATGCTGTCGAAGAAGCGAGCGTTATCCTCGCGAGTGCGGGGCGTTAGCCGCACAATGCGGGTGCGCGCTGAAAGTGAGCTAATCGGTTCATTGAAACCGATATGGCCGTTCGAACCAACCCCCAGGATCTGGACGTCGATACCGCCAGCCGCCTTGATCAAACCCTCGTAGTTCCTACCTGCGGACGCCAGGTCCTTTGAGAATCCATTTGGAGTGTGGACGCGTGCCGGATCCATTCCGAACGGCTCGGTCACCGTCCGCCGGACAACCTCGGCGTAGCTCTCGGGGTGGCCCTCGGGCAGGCCCACGTACTCATCAAGCGCGAACGCGTAGGCTCGGGACAAGTTGAGCTTGCCCGCGGCAACCCGAGCGGCCAGATCTTCGTACAACGCCAGCGGCGACGAACCGGTGGCGACGCCGAGCACCACTTTCGGCCCGACCTTGCGACAGACTTGCGCGACCTTGGCTCCTGCTACGACCCCCACACGCTCGGGGGTGGGGCAAATAATGACCTCCATGACACTCCTTCGGTTGGCTCGGGCCGTCGAGTGTGGCGGCCACACACGAATGCATTATTTCAGACGTCTGACGTCTTGCTGAACAGTGCCTGACTCTTGACGCGTGGCAAATCGCAGGTTGGGATTAGGTCATGCGAGTCGCAGTCGCTCAGATTTCCAGTTGGGTCGATCCCGACGAAAACCTGGCATTGGTCGCCGAGCACGCTTGGCGTGCCGCAGACGCAGGAGCCGATCTGGTGGTTTTTCCCGAGGCGACCATGGCGTCCTTCATGGCACGTTCCCGCGATGTCGCGCAGTCGTTGGACGGCCCGTGGGCCAACGAGGTGCGGCGAATCGCCGCTGAGGCGTCGATCGTCATCGTCGTTGGGATGTTCACGGTGGACGCCGCCGCCGAGCAGCGCCCGAGGAACACGCTTTTCGTGACGGGGCCGGGGGTGGAGGCGTCCTACGACAAGATCCATATGTACGACGCGTGGGGTTTCGTGGAGTCGAAACATATTGAGCCAGGTCACAATCCGGTTACCGTGGAAGTTGCCGGGATGACCTTCGGTTTGGCAACTTGCTACGAGGTGCGATTCCCTGAATTGTTCAAGCACTACGCCGAACGCGGTGCACACGGGGTGATCGTGGGGGCGTCGTGGGCGGGCGGGCCGTCCAAGATTGATCAGTGGCGGAGTCTTTGCGTCGCTCGCGCGCTGGACTCTACGTGTTACGTTATCGCTGCCGGGCAAGCTGACCCCATAACGGTCGGCCGAAACGTGAAGCTCGGCTCACCGACCGGGGTCGGCCACAGCGTGGTGGTCGATCCCTTGGCAAGGGTGTTGGCTGAAGCGGGTGAGGCACCAGAGATGCTTGTTGCCGATCTTCATGTCGACGTCGTCTCGGACGCTCGTGCTCAGCTTCCTGTGTTGGCTACCTCGCGATTCGCCATCGAACCGCCCGCGCCGCTGATCCAAACGTGACTTAACCGACGCGGCCGATGTGACTGCTGCGGCAAAACCTGTAGTCAAGGCCATTGGCTTGGAAAGCGTGACTTTAGCGACGTCGCTTAAGTCACGGTTTGTAGTTCGGGTCGTTCGTGTCGGCTGGTTTCGGAGCCTGCTCGCAGTCGGATAGCATGG
>CAYMMF010000182.1:0-3728 GCA_964391475.1 uncultured Propionibacteriaceae bacterium
GCCGGGCATAAACGGTCAGTCTGCGAAAGCAGACCGACCGCGGGCGAGACCGGCGGCTCGGGGGCGACCGCGGAAGAACAGGCTTCGAGGCTTCGAGACGACGCTACGCGTCTCCTCAGCCAACCCCGCGTCTCCTCAGACGACGCTACGCGTCTCCTCAGCCACCCGAAGCTCCTCAGCCACCCGAAGGATCTCAGCCAACCGAGGGACCTCAACCCTCGAACAGCGACTGCCCCACGTACTGGCCTTCTGCGATGCCGCCCGGGACTGCCCAAAGCCCAGAGCCGACGTGCTGGAGGTACTCCATCATGAGGTCGTTTCGGCTCATCCTCGATTGCATCGGAATGAAATGGGTTCTCGGATCGGTCACGAACGCAACGAAAAACAGGCCCGCCGAGAGCCGTCCCAAGGTGTCGTTGCCGTCCACGTAGTTGTAGCCCCGCCGCAACATATGGACGCCATCGTTGTGGTCGGGGTGCGCGAGCGCGACGTGAGAGTCGGCGTCCATCACCGGCGTCCCTCCCCTGCCTGGCATCGCAAAGTCGGGCTGATCGAACTCCGTCCCGCCCGACAACGGCGCGCCCTCTCGCTTGGTGCGACCGACGATGGTCTCCTGCTCGCGCATCGGAGCCCGATCCCAAGTCTCGATGTGCATCCGAATCTTGCGAGCCACCAAATACGACCCGCCCGCAAGCCAGTCAGCGGATTCATCGGCACCTCGGGGCACCCAAACGTGCTCGTCGATCAGATCGGTCTGCTCCCCCCGCAAGCCCATGGTGCCGTCCTTGAAACCAAACAAATTGCGCGGCGTGGATTGTTCGACGCTCGTAGACGACGTGCGCCCAAATCCGAGCTGCGACCAACGCAACACAGCCCGCCCGAACGCTATCCGCGTGAGATTCCGCACCGCATGAACAGCAACCTGCGGATCATGCGCGCACGCCTGGACGCACAGATCGCCGTCCGACATCGCCAAATCGAGATTGTCCGCCACGAAGTGCGGGAGCCGCTCCAACGCAGCCGGTCGGCGTCCAGCAACACCAAACCGATCCGCACCACCGGCGTCGGCAAACAAAGAAGGACCAAACCCAAACGTGATGGTCAACCCAGACGGCGGCAAATCGTAGGCTTCACCCGTGTCCTGAGGGGGCGCGTCGTAGCTTCCAGAAAACGGATCCAACTCACCCGCAGAATCGCCTTGGGTCAGCCGGGCTGCAGCCGCCGTCCAATCCTTCAACAAGGCGATTAGCCCAACCCGGTCTAAACCAGGCGCAATGTCGAATGCCGCAAAGTGCATCCTGTCTTGGGCGGGCGTTACGATTCCGGCCTGGTGGACGCCGTAGAACGGATACGCGTCGGACGCCGCAGGTTCCCCAGTCGACGGCGGACGGGACGCCGCGGTAGCCAACGCCAGCGCCCCAGCGCCAAGCCCGCCGACCGCGGCCGCCCCAAACAATCCCCTTCTGGAAAGTTGACCTTCGGTCACGACAAGATCACGCCCGTCATCCGCGACAACGGCTCGCTCAGCGTGTTCACCGCGTCCGCCAACGTCTTGATCTCAGACTTTGAAAGCTGATCGTAAGTCACAAAACCGTCGCCCTCTTTGTGCTTGTCCAACAACGTCTGCAACGCCTCAAACGCGGCAGCAATTTCAGCGTCCAGGTCAGCGTCCTTACGCTGCAACAACGGCTGCAGCCCTTGCCACGCCACACGGGCACCATCGACGTTAGCCTGGAAATCCCACAGGTCGGTGCGCGACCAGTACTCCTCCTCGCCGGTCACCTTCCCAACCGCCACCTCGTCCAGCAGCCCCTTGGCCCCATTCGAGATGGACGCCGCGTCGAACGTCATATCGCGGGTGCGATCCCACAGGGTCTGGGTGTCGGCCACCAGCATGTCGGCGACCTCAGCGCGTTCGGCGTCCGACATGGGCGCATACCCCTGCGCCCGCGCCGGCCACAGGTCCTTCTCAAGGCGATGCCAGCCAGTGAAAGCGTCGCCGGCCCCTAGGCCTGCCTCACGGGCGTCCATTCGCGGATCAAGATCACCGAAGCTCTCCGCAACGGTCTCGATTCGCTCCCAGTGCATGCGGGCTACCGGATACAGCGCGCGCGCCTCGTCGTTGCGCCGCTCCTTCACCAGGGACGCGAACTCTTTGGTCTTAGCAAGAAGCTGATCGGTCTGGTCACGGACGTAGGACGCGTACTGCTGGTCGGCGGTTGCCAATAGTTCGGCGTCGGCACCTGTCGGCCCCACAGGCTGCCCGGAGTCGGAAACCGTGAAGGCGGCGCGGATTCCCTCACCCACCATGCCCGGCTTGCATGCGGTGAAGTACTCCCCCGGCGACGCAGTCAGCACCAAATCGCGGGTGAGACCCGGACCGATGTTCTCGACCTCACCGATGATCCGAAGCCCGTCGGCGCCGAGCAGGTAAAACTCGTTGATCTTGGTCCCCTCATTGGTCACCTTGAAAGTCACCGTGCCCGAAGGGGCTTCCATCGCAGAAAGTTGGCAGGCGTCATCCGATGCTTTTACCGATAGCACGCCAGCCTCACCGGCAGGGACGTTCTCCGTACAACCGGCGACCAATAAGCCCAAAGCGAGGGCGGGCACGATGAGAAGACGGATCACGCAGTTGCTCCTTGTGTGGTTGGTGCCGACGAAACGGCTGTACTCCGGCGGTGTGCTGCGCGGGTGCGCAGAACAAATAAAGTGCCCACAATCAAGACGTAGGCGACCCAAACAACCGCCTCCAAGACGGTGGTGACTGGGGAGAAGTTGAAGATGCCCTTGAGCACCGTTCCAAGCAGGCTGTCTAGCCCGATGATGTGGCTCACGTCGAAAGCGATGTTGTTTAGCCCAGGCAGGACGCCAGCTTCCTGGAGATCATGGACGCCGTATGCCAGCACTCCTGCTGCGACGACGATCAGGAAAGCTCCCGTCCAAGTGAAGAAACGGGACAGGTTGATCGCAAGCGCACCGCGGTACATCAGGTAGCTGAGACTGACAGCCACCAAAATGCCCAACAGAGCGCCGAGCAGCGGGGCTGCGCTGGGGGTGGAATCTCGCGCTGCAGCATTCGTTGCCGCCCAGATGAACAACGCGGTCTCTAGCCCTTCGCGTCCAACAGCCAGCATCGCAACGACGGTGAGCGCCCAAGGCTTAGTGGCCTCGTCAACGTGGCTTCGCAGGGTGGTGGACAGCCCCCGGGCAGCGGTCGCCATCCACAAGATCATCCAGGTTACGAACCCGACCGCGAGGATAGACAGCAATCCGCCGATCATTTCTTGGGCTTCAAACGTTAGCCCTCTTGGCCCATAGGTGAGCGCTGCCCCGAAGGCGAGCGACACTGCGATAGCGATTCCGACGCCTCGCCAAATGTATGGCAGATCCTCCCGGCGTCCGCTCTTGACGAGGTACGCCACGAGGATGCTGACGATCAGCGCAGCCTCAAGCCCCTCGCGGAGGCCGATCAGGAAATTAGCCAACACAATGCTTGCTCAATTCAGGTTAGGGTGACCTAACTTAATGGGGTTGGGGTCTGTATTGTCAACTTGTTGGCAACGTCTTTGGAACGAGCAGGGGTGACGACGACGTCTGCTTGCCCGGATACTCAACTTCCTACTGGTGGCGAGCCGGGGTGAGCCGTGGCGAGCCGTGGCGAAGGTGACTCGACACGGGGAAACCGGATCACTCGGGGCCTTGCGAGGCCACCGCTGCCACGCGAC
>CAYMMF010000183.1:0-3707 GCA_964391475.1 uncultured Propionibacteriaceae bacterium
TGGATTCCGACGAGGCTGGTGCTCTCGGTGTCGTGCTGAACAAACTCTCTGATCTCGACCTGGAAAGCGTGCTACCGGGATGGGCGGAACACGCCTCCGTTCCAGTCGCACTGTTCGATGGTGGTCCAGTTTCTCGCGAAGGTGCGATTTGTTTGGCCAGCCCGATCCGAGACGGTGAAGAGCCACCTGGTTGGCGTCCGTTATTCGACAACGTCGGCCTGCTTCATCTGGACACCCCATTGGAGATCGCGAAGGACGCCTACCGAGATCTGCGGATTTTCGCGGGGTACGCCGGGTGGGGCCCAGGTCAACTCCAAGCCGAGACCGAAGCGGGTTATTGGTACCTGGCGAGGGCTCGTTACGCTGATGTATTCGACATCGATCCACCGACACTGTGGCGCCGAACGCTGAAGCGTGAGGGCGGAGAGTTAGGGTTACTCACGACGTGGACCTCCCAGATGGATCTTAACTGAGTGAGGTGGATGTGACGGAGAGTAAGCCAGTGGACGGCGCAAAGATCTTGGTCGTTGACGATGATGCGGCGTTGGCAGAGATGCTTCAGATTGTGCTGCAGGCGTCCGGGTACGAGACATCGTGGGTCGGTCGCGGAGACGAGGCGCTCGCCGAGTTCCATCGCTCCCGGCCCGATCTGGTGTTGCTCGATTTGATGCTTCCTGGGCGGGACGGCGTCGATGTGTGCCGGGATCTGCGCGCTGAATCCGACGTGGCGATCGTCATGCTCACTGCGAAGTCCGACACCCTGGACGTCGTGGCTGGGTTGGAAGCCGGAGCTGACGACTACGTGGCCAAGCCGTTCAAAACTCAAGAGCTTCTAGCCCGGGTCAAGACGCGCCTTCGACGCTCCAGTTCGTCTGACGACCACTCCATATTGCGGATAGGCGATCTGAAAATCGACGTGGAGGAGCATTCGGTCTACCGAGATGACGCTCAGATCGGGCTTACCCCCCTTGAGTTCGAGTTGCTGTTGGCGTTGGCCAGGCGTCCCCGCCAGGCGTTCTCTCGCGAGCGACTCTTGCAGGAGGTGTGGGGCTATCGGCACCCGGGGGACACCCGGTTGGTTAACGTCCACGTCCAGCGCCTCAGATCCAAGGTCGAGCGTGATCCCGAAAGGCCAGAGATCATCGTGACCGTACGCGGTGTCGGCTATCGGGCAGGGCAACAGACCGCCCAATGAGGCAACGACTTGCCGCGGTATTCAACACACCACGGCGGCTGTGGTCCCGTTCGCTGTCATTTCGTGTTGTTTCCACGGCGATGGCAGCGACCATAGGCATCATGGCTGTGACCGGTTTCGTCCTGTTGCGGCAGGCGAGCCGGGGAATCCTGGAGGCGAAGCACCAACAATCGGTGTCGGAGGCGTCCTCTGTGTTGGCCTCATTGCAAGAGGCACTTCGCGATCCAGACACTCGAACTACGAATGTGAACGATCGCCTCACTCTCCTTGCTGGCGATGCGGCCAGCCGGGGCATCGTGGGTGACCAGTATGAGGTTGTGATCCAAGGTCCGGTTTCTGACATCGGATCCGCGGGTGTTCAAGTCGACAGTGTGCCACTGTCAATCCGCGAGGTCGTTGGGCAGGCGTCCGCGTCTGCGATCTTCACCACGCCAACGCTGATCCGGTACTCCGATGGACGCCTATCGAAACCGGGGCTGGTAGTCGCTGGAACCCTGGATGCCCCCGGGAGCGGCCAGTTCCCCGTCTATTTCTTGTTCTTGATGAACCGCGAACAGCAAACGATCGAGGTTGTGCAGCGGGCCGCGTTCAGTGCAGGTGCCGTCTTCCTTCCCGTCATGGCACTGCTCATGCACTTGATCACCCGGCAAATCTTGCGTCCCGTACGTGAGGCTCGACTGACAGCCGAGCGAATCGCCGGTGGGCATCTGGACGAGCGGATGTCGGTCTCAGGGCCGGACGATCTTGCCGGTCTTGGACGGTCGATGAACCGCATGGGGAAGGAACTTTCGCGCAAGATCGCCGAGTTGGAAGACCTGTCTTTGGTGCAACGCCAATTCGTCTCTGACGTGTCTCACGAATTGCGCACTCCGTTGACCACCGTCCGGATGGCTGCCGACGTCATCAACGAAGCCAGCGACTCGTTCGACCCGGTTACCAAGCGAACTGCTCAACTGCTGAACCGCGAGTTAGACCGGTTTGAATCACTGCTCACAGAACTGTTGGAGATCTCAAGGTTTGACGCTGGCGCCGCAGACCTGACCATTGAGGACGTGGACGTCACCGGGTTGGTCGAGGTTGAGATGGTGGCCCAAGAGGCGTTGGCTAACAGCTACGGAACCAGACTCGTGTTGGACGCCCCTGAGCAGTGCGCTGGTCAACTCGACCCCCGCCGGATTCGAAGGATTGTGTCAAACCTGCTCAGCAACGCGATCGAACACGGCGAGGGTAAGCCGATCACCGTCTACGTCCGGTGCGACGCCGACGCCATTGCGATAGCGGTTCGCGACCGGGGGATTGGGTTTAGTGCCGCACAAGCGCACCAGGTGTTCACCAGGTTCTGGCGGGCTGATCCGTCGCGGAACCGCACTGTGGGCGGGAGCGGGCTGGGTTTGTCCATCTCTTTGGAGGACGCCCAACTGCACGGGGGATGGTTGGACGCCTGGGGGCGTCCGGGTAAAGGGGCCCAGTTCCGGCTCACATTGCCGCGACGAGCAGGAGAAACTCTGGAATCCTCGCCGATGCCGGTGGTTCCTGTGGAACAGGAGCGGCCATGAACTACTGGCGGAAACTGCTCGTGATCGTGGTTGGGCTAGCGATGCTGACAAGCTGCGCGGGGGTTCCGGTGAGCGGTCCAGTCCGCAAGGTCACCGCGCACCCGTCGCGGCTTCATCCAGGTGTGGAGATTGCTCCTGCGCCGCCGGGGCCGGACGTGACGCCGACTGAGGCGGTGGAGGGGTTCTTGCATGCGATGGCCGCCTACCAGCCCGACTATCTTGTGGCCCGTGCCTACCTGACACCGAGCGCCAGCGAATCTTGGACGCCCACCTCGGGGGTTTCGGTCTACGCCGAGGGTTTCTCAGTGGTTGTCGGTAAGAACGGAGCGTCCTTGGAGGCGCCGTTGATCGCTCGGCTGTCTCCCGACGGTTCCTTGACACAGGCTTCGGGCATGCTGAGGCACGACTTCGGTCTGGTCAAGGACGAGCGCGGTCAGTGGCGGATCTCTAACCCGCCTGATGGATTGTTGGTTTCGCAGTACTTGTTCGCGAGCGCGTTCGAGCGTCATCCGATCTACTTTTGGGCTGCTGGGCAACGGTGGCTCGTCCCCGATCTTCGTTACTTCCGGAGGGGCAACCAGGCGTTGTTGGAAACGGCCCGTGCAGTGGTGGCTGGTCCGAGCGAGTGGTTGGCTCCAGGGGTGGCTGCGGTGCCCGACGGTGTCAGCGTCGAAGAGGTGTTTGTTACCGCGTCCGGGGTCGCTGTGGTCACGCTGGGTAGAAATGACCCCGAGTTGAGTGAATCCCAGCAGGCCGCAGTTGCGGTGCAGATGGTTTGGTCGTTTCGGCAGTTTCCTTCGGTCAACGCGGTTTCACTTCACAACGCTGGTGGTGAGGCGTGGATGGTTCCCGAGTCGTCCTCGGGGGTGATCCCCAAGAGCGCTTACGTGAATGCGGATCCGGTCACGCGCGACACCAGTCACCAGCTCTTCGCAGTTTCGCAAGGCCGGATTGCG
>CAYMMF010000184.1:0-3678 GCA_964391475.1 uncultured Propionibacteriaceae bacterium
GACGTCGTCGGCGGCCCGGATTCCCCGCTGGTCATCTACGGCGACACCTCCGCCGACGGCATCTGGTACTCCGGCGACCCGAGCACCGTCGACGGTCGCGTCTTCGGCCGCAAACCGTTCGACCCGTTCTACTCCGTGCCGGACGAGGACGAGGTCTGGGTGTTCCCGCTGGCCGACCCCTACCGGTACGCGGGCAATGACGTGATCGACGCCTCCAACCTGTTCGCCGGCGTGCCTGTGGCTGACCTGCCCAACGTGGGCGTGACGATCTACGGCGGTCCGGGCAACGACCTGATCATCGGCAGCCAGGCCGGCGACCACCTCGCGGGTGGCTCCGGGGACGACACGATCCTGGGCCAAGGCGGTTTGGACCACATCTACGGCGACAACGGTTTCGACGTGGACTTGCTGACCCGGGCGTTGACCATCCCGTCCTGGAACACCTCGTCTGCCCCACTCGCCGATCCGCTGGCCCCTGGCCGCGACACACTGTCCGGCGACGGCCGGCCCGGCACCGAGTCTGCCCCTGGCACCGACCTGATCTTCGGCGACTTCGGTCGGGTGGTGCAGGACGTCGTTGATCCGCATCTGCCCGACCTGCGGCTGCAGCGTATCCAGACCACACAAGGCATCCTGATCGCAGCCACCGACCGCACCGACGGCGAGGACGACGTCATCATCGGCAGCGGTGCCGACGACTACATCTTCGGTGGCAACGGCGACGACGTCATCGACGCGGGCAACGGACGCAACCTGGTGGTGGGTGACCACGGCAGGCTCACCTTGGCCCCAGGCATGATCAAACTAGAGTCCACCGATCCGCTCTTCTTCGGCAACGACCGCATCACCGCCGGCAAAGGCGGCGATGTGATCATCGCCGGTACCGGAGACGACGTGGTCTTCGCCGGCAATGGCGACAACTTCGTCCTGGGAGACAACGGCCGGTTCATCGAGTTCGTCGGGCTCCGGCCTGAATGGAGCGTCCTGCCGGTGTCGATCACGCGGCTGGAGACCACCGACCCGGCCATCGGCGGAGTGGACGCCATCACCAGTGGCAACGGGGTCGACGTGCTGATCGGCGGCACCGCGGGCGACCTGATCCGTTCCGGGGCGGGCGAGGACGTCGTGCTGGGCGACAACGGCGGTTTCGACCTGATCGTCATCGACGGCGTGCTGCGCGGCTTCGAGGTCACCTCGACCGACAACACGGTTGGCGGGGACGACCTGATCTATGGACAAGCCGACGACGACCTCCTGATCGGCGGCACCGGCGGTGACGACGTGGACGGCGGTGCGGGCAACGATCTGATCTTCGGCGACAACGCGGCGGTCCAGCGGGTCCGGGCGTCCGGTTACAAACCTGCCGCTCCCCCAGCGCCGGGCTGCAGCTGCCCATTCGAGCAGCGAGCAGCCCTGGATGCCGGCTCGTACCTGCTGGCCGGTGCAGGAACCCCGGTCGCCGGTGTGCTGAACTACCTGCGCATCCGGTTGATGGATCACGACCTGGCGAGCCAGGCTGCCGGGCCGTTGGCCTGGGGCGACGATTACCTCGCCGGCGGTCCGGGCGATGACATGATCTGGGGCCAGTTGGGCGACGACGTCATCCAGGGCGACGGCGACATCGATTACCGGGTGAACGGCGAGAAGGTCGGTGCCTGGCGGGATGCTGACGGCTACCTAGTGGTCCGGACGTCTTACGAGGCACCCAGCGACGGCGACGACTACATCGAGGGTGGCGGCGGCAACGACGTGATCTTCGGCGGCCTGGGGGCCGACGACCTCATCGGCGGCAGTTCGTCGATGTTCTCGCTGACCAGGATGGACCAGCGTCCCGACGGCAACGATCTGATCTTCGGCGGTGCGGGCACTCGCATCGGACGCAATGATGACACTCCCGGTCACCTGAGTGATTCCGACGCCATCCTGGGCGACAACGGCAACATCCTGCGCGTGGTGGTCGCCGACAGCACGGTGCTGACCCGCAACCCGTGGGACCACCGGTCCCAGCGGCAGGCCCTGGACGCCGGTCTGCTGGTGCGGGTGGTCGTCCTGCTTGACTACACCGAGGGCGGACCTGACACCCAGCCCGACCTGTTCCCCGGCATCACCCAGCAGGATGCGGCTGGAGCCAGCAGCGGCGTGGTTGACGTCTGGGGTGCCGATGAGATCCACGGCGAGTCCGGCGACGACGCCATCTACGCCGGAGGCGGCAACGACGTGGTATTCGGCGATGCCGGCGACGACAACGTGATCGGCGGCTGGGGCCATGACTGGATCTCCGGCGGGACCGGCGTCGACGTGCTGCATGGCGACGAGGCGTGGGATATCTCCACCTGTAACAAGAAGAAGTGCAAGCATCCGTCTCGCCCGCTGTTCGCCAACGATGTTATCTTCGGCGGCTGGGACGACGACATCATCGACGGCGGCTGGGGCGACGACGCGATCTCCGGCGCAGAGGCTCTCCCAGTCTCTTGGGCACCTGACTACGTCGGCGGTGTGATCGAGACTGGATGGAACCGTCCGTTCAACAACGGACAACTGCTGGCGATCGATCCGGCCACAGGAAAGTTCCTGCTGCTAGACAAGTCTCATCCGAAGTACGTCATCACCTTCAATCCAGACGGGTCCGTGGTCAAGATCGGCTGGACCAAGGTGAAGGTGCCGATTGACCCGCCAGCGGGCAACCCCTCAGGGCAAAACTGCAAGCCCAAGTACAAGACAGTTAAAGTCTGGACTGGCCCGTCAGACCTCGTCTGGTTCCTGACAAACGACCCCAGCGATGGGCGTCCAATCCCAAAGAAGGGCTGCAAAGCACCCACCATCTTCACCGACGGCAACGATGCACTGTTCGGTCAGGACGGCCGTGACTGGCTGGTCGGCGGCACCGGTCGGGATGCGATGTGGGGTGGAGCCGACTCCGACCTGCTCAATGGCGACGACGACCCGTGGACCGACCTCGGCTTGAACAAGCACAAAGATAAGAGTTCCTCCTACCGGGACGAGCTCATCGGTGGCCGCAATGACGACGACTACATAACCAATAACAGTCGCGATCGCATCACTCACAGCAACGGGAAACTCAAGTCGCTGCTACTTCCGTCAGGGTCGTTCGCACGCTGGCCCGTCGAGCGGGACGTGCCGAAGCGGATGAAGAGCACCCTCAAGGCAATGACCAAACCGGTTGGGCCGATGGTGATGGCAGTACCATTCACCGACCCGTTGCCGGGGCAGGTCGAGGCGATGTCGGGCGAGCAGTGGTCGCCAACCTATCTTGAGGTGCCAGAGCTTTCTGGTCTTGAAACCCCCAGCCGTCCCGGGCAAGGTCAGGGTTGGGGCGCCGGTAAATCCGACAAACAGCTCAAGTGTGACAAGAGCGGGAAGAATCCCCAGTGCCTGCTCCGAGTCACGACCCTGGTCGCCACGGTGGGCACGACGGTGACGATTCCCATGACCTTCCAGATCGTCGACGTTGTGAAGAACCTCGGCACCAAGAAAGAGAAGTGTCGGAAGAGCAAGCCGGTTGTTGAGTGGCCCCTGGCTCGCGAGAACCTGTCGATCTTCGCAACCTTGGCAGCTGGCATGTCGGTGCTGCCCGTGATGGACTCGCTCGTACGACCGCCAACCGCTGATGCCCCACCCGCCGATCCGCCGGTGGACGGGCCCACCGATCCAGTTACA
>CAYMMF010000185.1:0-3658 GCA_964391475.1 uncultured Propionibacteriaceae bacterium
CGCTGGTGCGCGGGTCTGCACCGAAAATGCAGCGAGCAACCTCGGTGCGCCCTGCCCCCATCAGCCCTGCGAAGCCGAGGATCTCGCCCTTGCGCAGTTCGAAGTTGATGTTGTGAAGCAGTTTGGTTGTCGACAGGTTTTCGACCTTCAGCACCACTTCGTCCGACACCGGCTTGGTGCGCGGACGGGCTTCTGCCGCGATCTCGCGTCCGACCATCATCGAGATGATCTCGCTCATCTCGACCTCGGCGGTGTTCACCGAACCAACGTAGTTGCCGTCGCGAATCACCGACACCCGGTTCGTGATCTCTTCGATCTCGTTCATGCGGTGCGAGATGTAGATGAGGCCAGTCTCGGGGGTGACGAAGTCACGGATCATGCCGAACAACGCTTCAGTCTCGGCGACGGTGAGTGCTGCGGTCGGCTCGTCCATCACGAGGATCTTGGAGTCGTACGACAGCGCGCGGGCGATCTCAACCATCTGCTGCCTCGCAACCGACAAGTCGCCGATGCGGGCACGGGGGTCGATGTCCATACCGAGCCGGTCGAATAGTTCCCGGGCCTGCTTCACCAGCGCAGCGTCGTTGATGTAGCCCTTGGAGTGGCTTCCGGGACGCCCGATGTACAGGTTCTGCGCGACCGTCAGATCGGGAACCATGTTGAGTTCCTGATGGATGATCGAGAGCCCGAGTTCGCGGGCGTGGTTCACGTCACGAACCTCGACCTTTTCGCCTTGCAAGAAGATCTCGCCGCCCGGATCTGCGGTGTAGATGCCGGTGAGGATCTTCATCAAGGTGGATTTACCCGCGCCGTTCTCGCCGCAGAGCCCGAGGACCTCGCCCGCATTGAGGGTCAGGTCGACATTGTTCAGAGCCTTCACGCCCGGGAAGGTCTTTGAGATGTTTTGCAGCTTCAGCAGCAACTTGCCGTCAGCAGGGTTGTTCGTCATGCCTTAGTCCTCACGGGAACGACGCCCTTACGCAGCAGAGCGTTTCCGTAAATCCGGGTTTCCCCGGTGCGAATAATGAGGGACGCCTCGGCCGCCAGGTCGTAGAAGGCGAAGCGCTCGACCAGCCGGGTGGTCTCACGAGTGAGGCCAGCGGCGGCGATGAGCTCCGACTGGACTGGCAGCAAATCGTCCCCGGGGGCTTCCATCAGGTCTAGACCTGGGAAGTCATCGGGCGGGATGACCGAGCAGACAGCTTCCAAAACCCGTGGCGTCGACAGCAGCGGCAGATCTACGTAGTGGATCTTGGCGAGCCGAGCCGCAGGGAAGTGGGCGTCCGCGATCACCACGGAATCGGTGTGTCCCATCTCATCGAGAGCTCGTAGCAGAGCCCCCGTGAGGACGGGATCGACATTGAGCAGCACCCTTGCCTCCCATGGAGAAATCGATTTCATAAAATCGTATGAGCTGGATGTGAGATTGTCAACCTCTTAGACAAAACCGTCACTTAAGGTGATAGTTACGTAACCTACTCTCTTGTAACGACGTAGGCTGGGAGTTCAACCGACTCGAAGGAGAGCTGCATAAATGGCGAGCAAAACCGTCACCGTAGGGTCAACAGTTGGCCTGCACGCCCGTCCCGCCGCACTGGTAGCAGCAGAGGCCGAAAACTACGCAGAAGAAGTCACTTTGAGCATGGCTGGCGGGTCAGCCGTCGACGCTGCGTCGCCACTAATGATCATGACGCTGGGTGCCGAACGAGGCGCCGAAGTGACCGTGGCGTCCGATAACCCCGAAGCGGTAGAAGCCGTAGCCGCATTGATAGAAAAGCAGCTCGACTCGGAGTAACCACCAGATTGGGTGCGCGCTCTACCGATGAGATAACCCGACCAAGGAGGCCCACATGTCCGACTTCGAAACAACGCGGGATCTGATCGCCCGATCGAAGCGCATCGTCGCCCTTACCGGAGCCGGAATCTCAACCGCCTCAGGGATCGAAGACTTCAGAGGACCAAAGGGTCGCTGGACAAAAGATCCGGACGCCGAACGCATCTCGACACTGTCTTGGTACCTATCCGACGAAGACGTCCGCCGCCGCGCGTGGCAGGCCCGAACAAATTCAGCTCATTGGGCTGCCCGTCCCAATCCGGGGCACCTGGCGTTGGTCGATCTGGAACGTGACGGGCGACTGGCCGGAATCATCACCCAAAACACCGACGGACTCCACCAAATAGCAGGATCTGCCCCAGAGATCGTCCACGAAGTCCACGGAAGTTCCCGCACGTGGCGGTGCGAAGACTGTTCAACCACCGGACCAATGATCGAGATGGTTCAGCGGGTTCGCGACGGGGACGCCGACCCGCGCTGCCCCAACTGCGGAGGCATCACACGCGCCACCGTGATCCTGTTCGAAGAAGCACTCGACGCCGAAGTTCTGGACGCCTCGATCAAGCTGGCAGAACAGGCCGATCTGATCCTGGCGATCGGCAGTTCGCTCACCGTCCACCCGGTTGCTGGTCTCGTGCCTTACGCCTACGGGCACTCCGCCCAAGTGATAATCGTCAACGCCAGCGAAACGCCCTACGACTATCTGGCAGCTGCTGTCGTCCGCGACCCCATCGCCGAGGTGCTACCCCAGCTAGTTTCGGCGAGGTAGCGTCAACCATCCCGGATGCCGGGGTGCGACGCCGACACGTTCGGCAAGGCAGAATATGAGCGTGCCTTCTCTTCTCGTCGCCTGGGCTTGGCCCGATTCAGCAATCGCCGTCGCGTTGACAATCGTCCTCGCCATCGTGATCCGGTGGGCACTCGGCCGCACAATCAGGCTGGGGGTCAAGGCGTCCCTGAAACACTCCCAAGAGAGGTCGACAGCGAGCGAGGGAAGAGCCAGCCGGATACTGGCCGACATGGCCGGTGTGTCTCGTACCCGACACGAAGCCAGGACGAAGACTGTCGGGAGCGTGCTGAACAGCATCACCTCGATCACCGTATTCTCCCTTGCCATCCTGACAATCCTCGCGATTTTTGAGGTGCCTCTCGGCCCGATACTCACCTCCGCTGGAATCGGCGGTGTTGCGCTCGGTTTCGGCGCCCAATCTTTGGTGAAGGACTTCCTGTCAGGGATTTTCATGATCCTTGAAGACCAGTACGGCGTGGGCGACATCGTGAACCTCGGCGACATCACCGGAACGGTAGAAGAGGTCGGGCTCCGCATCACCCGAGTCCGCGACGGCAGCGGTGAAGTGTGGTACATCCGCAACGGCGAGATCGTCCGCGTCGGCAACAAGTCGCAAGGGTGGTCCACTGCGATCGTGGACGTGCCAGTGGCCTACACCGCCGACGCGTCCCAGGCGATCCGGATTCTCGAGGGAGTCATCGCGGAGGTGGACGCCGACCCGGCATGGGAAGACGTGCTTCTTGACACCCCAAACATTGCCGGGGTCAACGAAATCCGCGGCAGCACGATGACAATCCGGGTGACAGCAAAATGCGCCCCGAACCAACAGGCGGGCATTCAACGAGACATCCTGGAGCGCTCGGTGAGCGCATTGAACGCAGCTGGCGTCCCAGGACCATAGGGGGCGGACGTCCTTGGGTCTTGGTTCCACCCCATGCTTGGGTTTCTCGGACGTCCCAGAGACTCATGTCCCGCCCCTGGGTTCCCGGTCGTCTCGGAGGCGCATGTCCCACCCCTGGGTTCCGGTCGTCTCG
>CAYMMF010000186.1:0-3650 GCA_964391475.1 uncultured Propionibacteriaceae bacterium
GTGAACGACCACCGTGACAGCGTCCAAATCAACACCGTAGAGCAGGGCAGCCTCTAGCAACTCGAGGCCCTTGTTCACAAGCGTTGCCGAGTTGATCGTGATTACTCGGCCCATCGCCCAGGTGGGATGAGCCATCGCCTGCTCTGGTGTCACATCACCGAGTTCGGCGCGAGTTCGGCCACGAAACGGCCCTCCCGACGCAGTCAGAATCAGCCTTCTGACCTCGGACGCCTTCCCCGACCTCAACGCTTGAGCGAAAGCGGAGTGCTCAGAATCGACAGCAACGATCTGGCCCGGGGAGGCAGCGTCGGTGACGAGCCGCCCACCGATAACCAAGGACTCCTTGTTAGCCAGCGCTAGAACCCGGCCAGCCCGCAACGCCGACAGCGTCGGGGTGAGCCCGGCGGCACCGGTGATCGCGTTCAGCACGACGTCGCAAGGAGCCTGAGCCAAGACGTCGTTGCCCCCCTCGGCGAGAATCTCGATGTCAGCAACGCCCAATCGCGCCCGCAGATCATCTGCCGCTTGCGCAGACCCGACCGCCACCGACTTCGGGGTGAAGGTGCGAACCTGTTCGGCAAGCAGGTCGAGGTTCGCCCCACCAGCGGACAAGCCGACCACGCGAAACCTGTCACGGTTCCGGAAAACTACGTCGAGCGCCTGAGTACCGATTGACCCGGTGCTACCGAGGATAACCACATCACGCACGTCGTTAGTCTCTCACCGTGGACTGACAAAACGAGCTACCAGCCGAGATGGGCTCGGCAGAAACCGGTTTGGTCGAGAACTCAAGCTCCTTAGATGACACCCAGCGACATGACCGCGTCGGCAACCCTGAGGAAGCCGGCGACGTTGGCTCCGGTCACGTAATCCCCCGGACGGCCGAACTCCTCGGCCGTTTCGGAACAGTTGTCGTGGATCGCCACGACGATGTCGTCTAGGCGTCCCAACGTGTGATCGAAAGTCCAGGAATCTCGCGACGCATTTTGTTGCATCTCCAACGCCGAGGTCGACACCCCGCCCGCGTTGGCGGCCTTACCGGGAGCAAACAGCACCCCAGCGTCCTGGAACATGTGCGTGGCCTCCTGTGTGGTGGGCATGTTCGCGCCCTCAGCCACCGCAATGCAGCCGTTTTCGATGAGCTTGCGAGCTCCCGCACTGTCGAGTTCGTTCTGGGTGGCGCACGGCAACGCGATGTCGGCTGGCACGTCCCAGATGAGCCCTTCGGTCACCAGCTTCGCACCCGGACGCCGAGCCACGTAGTCGGCGACCCGGCCTCGTTCGATCTCTTTGATCTGCTTCAGCAGATCCAAATCCACACCGGCATCGTCAACGACGTACCCGGAGCTGTCCGAAAACGCGATCGGCTTACCACCGAGTTCGATCACGCGCTCCATCGCATAGATCGCCACATTTCCCGACCCGGAGACGATCACCCGGCGTCCGTCGAACGACTCACCCCGGGTGTCCAGCATCGTTTCGGTGAACTTGACCAACCCGTAGCCGGTCGCTTCCCGCCGGGCGAGCGAACCGCCCCAGGTGAGGCCTTTACCCGTCAGGACGCCGGCTTCGTAACGGTTGGTGATCCGCTTGTACTGCCCGAACAAAAACCCGATCTCGCGAGCGCCGACGCCGATGTCTCCGGCCGGCACGTCGGTGTACTCACCAATGTGGCGGTAAAGCTCGGTCATGAACGACTGGCAGAACCGCATGACCTCCATATCCGACTTCCCCTTCGGGTCGAAGTCAGAACCGCCTTTGCCGCCACCGATCGGCATCCCGGTGAGCGCGTTCTTGAAAGTTTGTTCGAACGCCAAGAACTTCATCGTCGCGATGTCTACGCTCGGGTGGAAACGCAAACCACCCTTGTAGGGCCCCAGCGCTGAGTTGAACTCGACCCGGAAGCCGCGATTCACTCGAATGATCTCGGAGTCGTCAACCCAGGGAACTCGAAAAATGATCTGGCGCTCAGGTTCGCAGATTCGCGCGAAAATTTCGGCGTCGACCAAGTCTGGGCGCTTGTCAGGGACAACGTCCAGCGACACCAGCACCTCTTGCACCGCCTGAAGAAACAGAGCTTCGCCGACATTGCGCTGCTCGACATTGTCATAGACCCGTTGCAGGCTCGGATGCATTGTGCTCTCCTTCGTTTGTTTTTCGACGGCCAACTGTTTCACTGTCGAGGTCGTCTCGCGCACTCATCTCAAGAAATTTTGGTTTCGGACGCCGCGAGTTGCCCGCAAGCGCCGTCGATGTCGCTGCCCCGGGTGTCCCTCACCGTGACCGCGAACCCGCGACGCTCCAAACGTCGCACAAATTCGTCCTGATCTGCACGTCGGGACGCCGTCCACTTCGATCCCGGGGTCGGGTTCAGCGGAATCAGGTTCACGTGTACCCAGCCGGTGCCGCGTCCGTCCTCCGACAGCAGGACGCCTAGGGCGTCCGCACGCTCGGCTTGGTCGTTGATGTCGCGGATCAACGCGTACTCGATGGAGACCCGCCGCCCTGTCGCCTTGAAGTAGGCGTAGGCGGACGCCACCACCTCCCCGACCGGGTAGCGGGTGTTGAGCGGCACCAGCGTGTCGCGTAACTCGTCGTCCGGGGCGTGCAGGCTGACCGCGAGCGTGACGGGGAGCCCCTCTTGCGCCAGCTGGTCGATTCGGGGCACCAACCCGACCGTGGACACGGTGATCCCGCGGGCGGACAGCCCGATGTCGTCCACCATCCGTCGCAGGGACGCCGCTACCGCTTTGTAGTTGGCCATCGGCTCGCCCATCCCCATGAAGACCACGTTGTTGAGCCGAAGGCACTTGCTCGCTGCCACCACCTGAGCGACGATCTCGGCGGTGGTCAGGTTGCGGCGCAACCCACCTTGGCCGGTGGCGCAGAACGGGCACGCCATTCCGCATCCGGCTTGGCTGGAGATGCAAAGGGTTGCCCGGTGGCGCCCGGTTCCGGACGCCCGTACCCCCGGAACGCCGTACTCCATCAGCACCGATTCGATCAACGAACCGTCGTGGAGCCGCCACAGGGTCTTCGTTGTTGTGCCCGAATCGGCGGTCTGCTCGCGAACCGGCGTCAGAAGTTGCGGGAAGAACTCCTCCGCAATGCGCGGTCGCTCGGCGGCAGGCACGTCAGTCCACGACGCCGGGTCGGTTTCTGCCCTACCGAAGTAGTGCCGATCGAACTGGCCAGCCCGAAAGCCCGCCAACCCCGCTTCGATGACAGCCGCCCTGCGGTCTCGCGGTGGAAGATCGGCCCAGTGGCGCGGTGGCTTGGACGCCTTCGGTGCCGTCATCACCAGCGGCATCACTCTGCCTCGCCGGACGGCTTCATCCAACTTCGCCTCTTGCGCCAACTCGGCGGGGCTGCGTAGATCCTTAGTCATCCGCCTGGCACCATCAGGTAAAGCACCAACCATGCTGCTGGGGCTGCCACGAGCATCGAGTCGAGACGGTCCATCACTCCACCGTGACCCGGCAGGAATGAACTCATGTCTTTGATTCCCACGTCTCGTTTGACGAGGGATTCGATCAGGTCGCCGATCGTCGCAAAGAACGACAATACGAACCCGAGGACGGCACCCACCCACCAGGGAACCTGCAGCGCAATCATGCCCACGATCGATCCGAGCAAAGTGCTGAAGAACA
>CAYMMF010000187.1:0-3609 GCA_964391475.1 uncultured Propionibacteriaceae bacterium
CGATGCCCAACGTCCTCGTCGCCTTCCGGCCGGGCGGGCGGAGGCGCGTCGGGCGCCGGCGGAGTGTCGGGCGCCGGCGGAGTGTCGGGCGCCGGCGGCACCGCGGTGCTCGGCGGACCCGCGGTCGGGCCGGGCTGGTTCGCGCTCGGCGGCGGGGGCGGGAACTCCTGCCCCGGCACGGTCCCGGCCGGCGGCGCGAACCGCGACTCGTCGCGCGGCCGGGTCCGTCCGGCGTCGCGCCGCTCGCTCTCGGCGGGCCGCTGCCCGCGCTCGGGAAGTGGCTCATCCTTCCGTGCCTGGTTGGATTCACCGGACACGTCCGCAGTGAAGAATGGACCGTCAGGTTCCATCAGGACTGCCATGTGGTGGTCGGCGTGGTCTCGCCACCACACGCTCATGCCGGTGCCTGGGTCGCGGCGTAGGTGCTCCCATGCTCGCCAGAGCGCTTCGAGTCGGATGACCGCTTCGTCGTGCTCCCACCAGCGGGCAGCCCACACGCGGTGTCGGCCGTCGATCCGCCGGCGGTAGACGTGGCGCAGGTACTCGCGCACGAACTCATCGACGGAGCCGTAGTACAACGTCGGCTGCGCCTCACCGCCTGCGTCGTCGTCCACCTCAACGGTCCGGGCGTCAATGCCCTCATCCTCGAGGTGGTCGTTAGCCCAGTCGCTCATGATGCCTCCCCGGCTCCAACGGATGCTTCGACCGCAGCCACCTCGCGTTGTGCTTCAAGGATGGTGCGCTCGGCCTGCGGGTCGTGAGCCGCGATCGAGGCTTCGACCTCGCCGGCGTGGGGACCGCTCATCCACGGCTGTGTGCGAATGAGGGTGGGCCGAGAGCCCGAGGCCATCACCACCGCCCTCCCCTTGGGCAGGGCAGCGAGGTCAGCGACGTCCAGGATCCGCTCGCGGTGGAGCTGCTGGGACACGGTGCGCTGCCCGCGGCCGTGGGACGTGGAGGACGAAAGGCGGTCGTAGTCCCCGATCATCCGTGACAGGTCCTCGAGGAAGCCGGCCTCGCTCACGCCCCCGCCGTAGACCTTGACGTTTGAGGCGCTCCACAGCTTCTTCATGCCCGACTCGCCCCACACCTCGACGCCCTGGGACCAGGACTGCAGGATCGTCATGAGCACGATCCCGCGGGAGCCGTAGTGGCTGTAGAGGTTGGGCAGATCGCGCCAGCGGCACACATTGGCCGCCTCATCGAGCACGCCGAGCAGCGGGGTACCCAGCCGCCCGCCACGGGAGCTCGCGGCCAGTTCCTCGGCCGCCTCGACGACGGCCACCGTCAGCGCCGTCACGAGCGGGCCGGCGGTGCCTCGTCCCTCCTTGGACAGCGAGTACAGCGTGCCGCCATCGGCCCGGACGAAGTCCTCGGGCCGAAACTGCGGCCGCGGGTCGGCCACCCCCTGCGGGGTGACCCAGCGGGCGACCTGCCGATTCGTCAGACAGGAGGCCATCTGCTGCGCGGTCCCGAATACGCCACCGCGCTGCTTCTCCGGGGCCGAGACGACGCCGGCGACCTGGTCGGCGGTCAGGGAGTACCCGTGCTCGTGGAGGATGTCCACGGCGGTCTCGTCGGTGGGGCGGGTCAGCCAGGTGTAGACGTCGGTGATGGGCCGATGGTCCAGCGCGGCCGCCAGAAGAAGGCCGGCGAGCAGGTCCTGGCCGGCGGGGTCGAAGTAGGCATCGGTCTTCGCGCCAGGCTCACGTGAGGCGGTGGCGAAGTGGTCGGCGAGCTTCGCCGCCCGCACCTCGTCGGTCACGTAGGACAGCGGGTTCCACCACCACGAGGGCTCCTCGAGCGTGATCCCCTGCGGGTCGAAGACCCACACCGCCCCGGCCCTCGCGCGCACGTCCCGGGTCGCGTCGACGACGTCGCGCTTGTTCGAGGTCACCAGCACCGAGCCAGGAGCCTCCAGGATGGCCGGGACCGCTCGGCTGGTGGTCTTACCGGTGCGCGGCCCCCAGATGTCGATGTGCATGTCCTCCCACGACCCGTACAGCGGCTCGTCCCGCGCCACGGTGCGCCCGATCGGCACCCCGGGCGAGGAGCTCACGCCCAGGCGGGTGGCCGTCCCCTGCGCGTGCTTACGCGTCAGGTCCTGCACATCGCGCCCGCGGCCCATGTAGCGCGCGGCGCGGTCTACCCGTGACTGCCGGCCCCGGATCCGGTGGATCACCAGGCCCGCGACGATCGCGAGGGAGACCAGCAGGGCGGCCGCGGCGGCGATGACCCACCATCCGGCCGCCCCGGGCCAGAGCAGGTCCCCGCCCAGCAGACCGAACAGGACGGAGAACGGGTCCCCGGGAAGGTCGGCGCCGGTGCCGGCGAGGCGGTGGCCGAGATGCATCGCGGCGTAGACCGCGCCGACAACGACCACCACCAGGACGATGGCCACCCACACGAGGACCGCTTCACTGGACGCGCCGCCGGGGTCGCGTCGGCGGTTATTCGGCAGGCTCATTGCGGCGGCTCCTGTCCGAGCAGCCCGGTGCGGGAGCGGTCCGTCCAGCGGGCGGAGCTCATGTGCAGGGACTTCTCCGCCTCGGTGAGCGTGAGGTCGACCGGGATGCCCGGCCGGCCGCCGACCTTGACGAGGAACTTCCCCAGGCCCGGTGGGGGTGCCTCCCGGCCCTCCTTGGTGTCCCAGGCGGGCGGGTCCTGCCAGCCACCGAGGAGTTCCTGCTCCTCCCGGGACAGGCCGACGACGGAGGTGAGCAGGGGCATCTCGCTCAGCGGCAGCCCGCCGCACACGATGAACCCGGCGCGCTCGATGAATCCCATGGCCTTCTGACGGTCCTCCTCCAGCGGCAGGGAGCGCAGGTCCTTCATCGTGTGGGTGATCATCGCCAGCCCCACCCCGACCGTGCGGTTGAGGCGGGTGAGGTAGTCGACGCGGTCGACCAGCCCGGGGCCGGCCTTGAGTGCCTGGTGGAGCTCATCGAGCACGACGAAGTAGTGCCGGCGCGCCTCCAGGCCGACGTCGGCGAGGACCTGGGCGATGTTGACGACGGCGAACCCGGCCGACCAGGACGCCAGTAGCGCCACGGCGCGCAGGTCGCCGTCGGACTGCGGGATCGCCGACACGTCGTAGACCACGGCGCGGTCCCGGCGCATCGGCTGGGTGGTGGGCTTGGCGAACACGTCACCGAACTTCCCGCCCGGCCCCAGCGCGACGAGGGCCGCCTCGAGCTCCTCGGTGACCTCCTGGTAGCGGGTGGCCGCGCCGCGGTCCAGCGCCGCCTCGCGCAGCTCCGCGGGAGCGGCGCGCACCACCTTGAGGAGGTCGGGGATCACCGGGACCCCGTCGTGGTGCTCATCGAGCCACGTCAGGGCGCGGGCCAGGATCGTTTCCTCCCGCGCCGTCGGGGCGCTCTTGCGCAGCACCGTGATCAGCGAGGAAAGCATGTTCAGCCGCAGGCCGTGGGCGTCGGCGAGCACCTCCTCGGCTTCCCGGTGGAAGCCCGCGGCGCGCAGCCGCGCCGCGGCGTCGGGTGCCTCGCCGGGGTCCAGCACGTTCAGGGCGCCGCGGTTGCGGCCCAGGGTGATGACCTGCCCGCCGAGCCGATCGACCATCTTGGTGTAGTCGGGCCGGGTGTCGCCTAG
>CAYMMF010000188.1:0-3579 GCA_964391475.1 uncultured Propionibacteriaceae bacterium
CTGGGGTGCGTCTTGCGTTTCGCGTCCGGGAACACGGTTGTTCATCGTTGGTCGTCCTCCTCCCCACTAGGGAAGACAAGCACTGGCGAGGACGCCGCGGCGTCCTTCTTGGAGGGCCTGCCTTAGCTAGCAGGGCGCAAGCTCCGGGTGGAGCGAGTTAGTTACGTTTCTTTGGCTCGCGATCAGGCGACGGTGTAGTCGCCTGCTTCTGCGACGGCTTCGACGATGCGGTCGAAGTCGATCGCAGCATCGGAGGTGACGTCGAGGCGTCCGGAATCAAGGTCAACCTTGACGTCGGTGACGCCCGGGATCTCAGAGACCTCTTCGGTGACAGCCTTGACGCAGTGGCCGCAGGTCATTCCGGTGACGGTGTAGGTGGCGTTCATTCTTACTCCTTGGTTTTGGATTTCAGTTGTGGGTTGGGGTTTTAGTATCGGTCACGATCTGACGAGCCTAGCGATCGCCTCTGACGCTTCTTGCATCATGTTCTCAGCGGTGGGGCCTCCAACGCGGGCTGCGGCCACCACGCAGTGGTTGAGGTGATCTTCGAGAAGCTCCAACGCAACCGACTGGAGCGCCTTGGTCATCGCCGAAACCTGGGTCAGGATGTCGATGCAATACTTCTCTTCCTCGACCATTCGCTGCAACCCGCGGGCCTGACCCTCGATTCGGCGGAGGCGACGCAGGTAGCCGTCCTTGTTAGTGATGTAGGCGTGACCCACCGCGGGGTCGTCGGAATCACCGAACTGGACGCCGTCGCCGCAGCACGCGGCACACTGCTGGGCGTGGTCTGTTGAAGTTGCCATGGATTCACCTCTGGGGACGAGGATACCCCGGTGGGGTATGGATATCCAGTTTCCGAGGCTGGGAAAGGGAGGTGAGCCGAACAATTTGAGCTTCCTGGGTGAATTGGATTGCTGGGATGGATTCGAGTCCTTTCCCGGGTGGATCGACTGGTGGCGATCGTCCGACAGGTGAGGTGTGGCGGATCTTCCAACTAATGAGGCGGGTGGATCTTCCAACAAGTGAGGCGACTTCGGCGGCTCAGATCGCACCAATCGCCCATACTATTGGCCCGTGCCGATGATTCGCCGCAGACTGCTGATCGCCCTGATCGTGGGCGCGTTCGTGGCTGGAGCTGCAACCTTCTGGCCGTTGCTGACAGAACCGCTCCCGCACATCCTTCTTGGCTTCATTGCCGCAGGAATCACGTTCTCAGTTCCCCTGCTTACCTACGTGTTGCGCCACGATGCGCAGACAACCCAGAAGCACGTCGCGGGACGCGATGGCGACCGCGCCTGGTACGACGTCGTCGTCCTTGCAGTCGGCATCGCGAGCCTCGCGGCGGTGACTGTGCTGCTGGTGGGCGGCCAACAAAAGGGTGCCGCCGCCGTAGCCAATGCGGCCATCGGACTCTTCTCCGTCGCCGTCGGGTGGCTCAGCGTCCACACCATGTACACGCTGCGCTACGCACGCTTCTACTACTCACAGCCCGAAGCGCCGATCGACTTCAACAATGCCGAACCCCCCAGGTTCTCCGACTTCGCGTACCTCTCGTTCACCCTCGGGATGACCTACCAAGTCTCAGACACGAACATCCATTCGGGAGAGTTGCGCCGCATCGTGCTCGGACACACGTTGATTTCGTACCTGTTCGGGACAGTCGTTATAGCGGCTTCCATCAACCTACTCGTCGGGTTCGGGCCACTGCTCCCCACGTAGGGAATCGCTGGCTGCGCCAACTCTGCCGCCGCCGAGTTGGTAGCGGACGCGCCAACGCCCACGCTCACGGATTGTCTAAGAATCGAGAGCACCCTGGCTCGATACTCACTGTGGAAGAATTGTGGATAACCTGCCGGATCGTCCTCTATATCACCCCACTCTCGACACCTGTCAACCCCTTACAGGAAAATCAGAAATCATGCCCGAGGGGCGAGAATTCACACAACCCACAAGACGTTTCGCCTTGTCAGACGGTTTTTTTGAGTGAATATTGGTGGGGATGAACAGCCCCGCAGGCGTGTCGCCCACAGGCCGAACGGCGTGTCTCCACAGTGATCCACAGGTTATCCACAACGGGTGTGAACGGGCCGGTTGCTACGGCGTCCACACAGGTCTAACCTGACGGTTCCTGGGACCTTCTCGGCACCAACATCGAGACAAAAACCCTCACCACTGCCGGTGGAGCGAGTTTTGTCAGTGGCGGCCACTAGCGTCCGGGTTGAACAGGGTACCTGGTTGGTTAGGAGGGTGCGTGACCGCTGAGAACGTCGTAGCGTTCGATCGCTCCCACATGCCCGACCGCACACCTCCGCAAGACATCCCGGCAGAGCAAAGCGTGCTTGGCGCGATGCTGCTGAGCAAAGATTCGATCGGCGAAGTTGGCGAGATCCTCTCCGGGCGCGACTTCTACCGTCCCGCACACGAATACATCTTCGAAGCGATAATCGACCAGGACGGCCGCGGCGAACCCGTCGACGCGATCACAATCGCCGACTCGTTGACCAAACGAGGCCACCTGCAACAAGTCGGTGGGCACATCTACCTGCACGAACTGGTGTCGACAGTCTCGGTCACCGCGAACGCCGTCTACTACGCCGAAATCGTGCGCGAGAAGGCGATCCTGCGCAGACTGGTCGACGCGTCCCTCAAAATCGCCCAGCTAAGCTTCTCGGCCCAAGGCGATGTGACCGAGATCGTTGACCGGGCCCAGCAGGCTGTCTACGAGGTCTCCGAGAAGAAAATCCGCGAAGATTACCAACCGCTCAGCGAACTGATCGAGGGCACGCTCGACGAGATGGAGGAACTCTCCAAGCATGGCGTCATGCCCGGCGTCCCAACCGGATTCATCGACCTAGACCGGCTGACCAACGGCCTCCACCCCGGCCAGATGGTCATCATTGCCGCGCGCCCCGGGCTCGGGAAATCCACCCTCGGGCTCGACTTCGCGCGGGCGGCGTCCATCAAACACGGACTGTGTTCTGCGTTCTTCAGCCTCGAAATGACCAAATCCGAGATCGTGATGAGACTGCTGTCCGCGGAAGCCAGCGTCAACCTCAGCCACATCCGCAAGGGCGACCTATCCGACGACGACTGGCGCAGGGTTTCGGCCAAAACCGCCCAAATCTCCAGCGCGCCACTGTTCATTGACGACTCGCCCAACCTCACAATGATGGAAATCCGCGCCAAAGCCCGCCGAATCAAACAACGCTACGACCTGAAACTCATCGTCATCGACTACCTGCAACTGATGACCTCGGGCAAGAGGGTCGAATCTCGCCAGATCGAAGTATCCGAGTTCTCGCGCCAGGTGAAACTGCTAGCCAAAGAGCTAAACGTGCCCGTCGTTGCGTTGTCGCAGCTCAACCGCGGGCCCGAATCCCGCACCGATAAACGTCCGATGATGAGCGACCTACGCGAATCCGGCTCACTCGAACAAGACGCCGATGTCGTCATCCTGCTACACCGCGAAGACGTCTACGACAAGAACTCCCCCCGCCTCGGCGAGGCAGACTTCATCGTCGCCAAGCACCGCAACGGCGCCACCGACACGATACCCGTGAGCTTCCAAGGCCACCT
>CAYMMF010000189.1:0-3579 GCA_964391475.1 uncultured Propionibacteriaceae bacterium
AACCCGGCGTCTACCAATGGACATCACCTGCCGGATACCAATACCAAGTCACCGCACACGGCACCACCAGAATCCAAACCCCAAACCCCACCTAGCGCCACGCCAAGGCGCTAGACCCGAATCCCCACCGATCCCTTGGATCGCATTGCAGCATGCACGGTTCAAGCATTTTGGTCGTTGGGGAGTTGGCATGCTTCGACGGCTTGACACCGCCATCATCATTCCGCATGTCAACGGCTAGCGTCCGGCCAGCCATTGCCGCCGTAACTCCTCAAGCACTCGGAGCACAGCACTCCGCTCACGGGTGTCCGTGCTTGTGGCGAGATCGGAGGCAATGACTGCCGTGGGCACCATCTCGGCTCCGTAGTCGACCGGCAGCGAGTTCTCCTACAGTACGTCGCGTCAATTCAAAGCAAGAATCATGAAATGGCTCTTTGCGTAGTCCTCGACCGCCCATAGCAAGCTACCTGCCATATAGCCAGATACCTGCCGCACGTCTTCTTTCAGGTCGGCGCGTGCAGCGAGAAACAGGTCCGGATTGACCGCGGTGACGCCTGCGGTTCACAGGTCGACCTCCGCGAAGTCGTCGACATCCTCGGTCACTATGAAGGGCGCTCCAGCGGCTTCGGCATCGGCGAGGATCTGCCTGTCATCGGCCGATGTCCCCGTGAAGCGCTCGGGATTGGCGGCGGACGGGCTAAGCAGGAACTCCACCAACGCGCGGAGACTCGCGATGGACAGCTGGCGACCGGTCAGGTACCGGTCGGCCTCTTCCTCCCCGGTGCGGCTCCACCGCACCGTGTAGCCGCAGGCGGCACAGCGCAGGACCAGAGTCCGGGTGACCCGTTTGGCCAGGACGTTGGCGTCCAGGAAGACGACCAGCAGGTCGTCACTAGTCACCGAACAACTCCGCCTCGACATCGGGTGCAGACGCACGAGCAATCCGATCCAGCATCTCCTCGCGGTACCGCTGAAACTCCGAGTACGGACACGATGCTGGTTGCCGACCTTCATTGCCCGGATCTCACCGGCGAGGATCTTGCGGGTGATCGTTGAGCGGTGGACGCCGAGCCATCAGTGCAGGGTTGGCCGTTGACCCGATCTCGCTTCACGGGTGTTGAGCTCAGCTGGCGGGCGTCCCCGGAGGTCAGTCTCCGAACCGCAGATGCTGAGTGAGGCGGTCAAACTCGTGGGCTATGTCCTCGAACGAACCTGAGAGACCGACCTGGAAAGCCTCGAGAATCGCCCCAGAATGGCGTACCTCGACCGCACGCGGCGGTCGAGACTCGCTATTGGCGTCGCAGTAGATCAGGACGCCGCGTGGCAGTCCGAGGGAAGTGCAGTAAGCCAGCAACTGGTAGTAGTCGGCGTTGCGTCCGCGGCCATCGCTTATGAGCTTGTACTTGCTGTCCGCGACAAGAACGTTCATCCCGGACGGGTCGGCGAAGAGCAGGTCGGGCTCGGTCGGGACATAGCCGACGACGTCTAGGGGCACCTTGCGCTTGCCGACCGACCAGATGCCGTGCAGCCGTTGCCTCAGATTGGCGAAAACGAAGTCCTCGAACACGTCGTTCATGTTCACCATGAAGGACGACACAGCAGCGTGCCCGGCACCTTCGGTGGGCCCCGGCCCGCAGAATGATTCGTGCCAGGTGAACGGCGGTTCGGTAGTGCTCGTTCAGGCGGGTCAGGAAGTCGTGGTGGGCGGACAGATCGTCCGGGCACAGTGGGCCGACCCCAGCCAGGAGCTTGAGGAGCCGTCGCAGCGTGAAAGCGGACGGTGCAGGCACAGCCGGGTTGCGGAGCAGCGTGAGTGCTGCGGCCGCGACGATTCGATTGGCACGTGTGTCGAGTGACCATTCGTCGTAGCGGCAAGCGGTCGGCGTGGGTAGGCCGACGGCTCTGGCCTGGGCAGGCCAGTCGATCCGTCCGCGGAGTGCGACGACTCGATCGGCTTCCTCGAGGTAGGACCGGTCGACCCCGAGCACCAGGGTGCGCTCGAGCGTCCGGGCGTACCAAGCCGCCACGGCAGCAGTGAGGCTGCCTTTGGCATGGCCGATCTCGTCCTGGCTGAAGGAGATCCGCTCGGTGCTCCACGTCAGCAGGTGAAGGACGTTCGCCACGGGCACCTTGGGTAGGACATGGAGGACGATCCCGGGCACCGCGATCGAACCTACATAGGATGAGGCGCGGATCAGGTAGCCGTGTGAGCTGGGTGTCAGCGTGAGACGTGTGCCCGCAGCCGCCTGCAGATGACGGGCCTGTCCGTCGGAGAGGCCCACTTCGATCTGCTGGTACTCCAGAAGCTGGCAGACCAGCGGCTCAGCCGGCATCCCTTCTCACTGCCCCGGTGGAGTTGCTGACGCCGGTTCGGTGTCCGCGGCCTCATCGGCCGCGAGGGGTAGTCGCAGTTTGGTGGCGTACCGACGCCTGACCGCTGCCCACTGCCAGTCGGCGAGTTCGTCCGTCCTGCCCCACAGGAGCTCTTCAAGCGTTGGGTAGATGTTGAACTCCCAAATGCGCTGCAGGGCCCCTCGGAGAGGTCGTCCTTCATGAAGTGGCTTGGGCCGACGACGAGGTGGTCCCCGACTTGCACCTGAAGCTCGGCATTTACCGCGTCCAGCAGGTCGGCGACTGCGGTATCCCGGCCATGGTCGGTGAGCCAGCGCCGCAACAGACCCTTCACCTCGCCGATGTGGGGGAAGAACGGGATGAAATGGAAGCGTCTCCTAAGGGCAGCATCGACAAGTGCCACAGACCGGTCCGCGGTGTTCATAGTCGCGATAAAAACCAGGTTCGGCGGCAGCTCGAACCTCTCTCCCGGACGATAGAGAGTCGCGACGGGTTCGCTGCGGTACTCAAGAAGGAACAGGAGCTCGCCGAACACCTTCGGCAGGTTGGCGCGGTTAAGTTCGTCGATAACCATGACGTATCGGCGATCCGGGTCGTCCTTGGCGTCCTTGGCCAGCTGCGAGAGTGGCCCTCGGCGCAACTCGTAGTTGACGGCCTCGTCATCGTTGAGTCTTGGGCGCAGCCCTTCGAAGAAGTCCTCGTAGGTGGTGGCGGGGTGGAACTGGACGATTGTGGTTCGGTTCGGGTCCTCCTCGGCCAGGGCTCGTGCCAGCCGCTTGGCGATGTAGGTCTTGCCGATGCCCGGCGGACCATAGAAGACCACCTGGCCCTTATCTTCGAGCAGCGTGACTATCTTGTCGAGGAAGGCGCGATCAATGTGGAGATCCTTCGCGGCCGCGGCAATGAAGTCCGTGGTCTGTACCGTGGTGTCGTCGGGCGGCTCGACAGGCTCCTCTTCCGATTCGCCGGTGTCGTCGATCTGTGCGCCGCCCTGGAAGGCCGTGAAGTCTCTCCACTCATCCTGTGTCCACGAGTCGGGACGTTCGTTGAGGTAGCCCAGGGTCCACAACACCCCTTGGACGTCGAGTCGATCGCGCATGGGTCGTTCCCAGCCGGACGCGTCCCGGAGCAGTTCGTCGAAGAAGGCGTACGCGCGGTCGACGAAGTGCCCCGACTAGCTATCGGCCGGTTCGTTGCCCCAGCCAGCGAGCTTCCAGAACTTCCGGG
>CAYMMF010000190.1:0-3553 GCA_964391475.1 uncultured Propionibacteriaceae bacterium
CCTGCCGTGTGCCTGTTGTTGGCATCGCTCGCGGCGCGGGGAACCTCGGTGTTGCGGGACGTGTATGTGATCAACAGGGGTTATGAGGATCTGGCCAACAGACTGAACGCCCTGGGCGCCCACATTGAGGTCTTCTACGACTGAGCCTCAGCCGATTCTTATGACCGGAAAATGGTGAGCGGGGTTCACCAGAAGATCCTGCCCAGCAACCAGTGCTAGTTCGCGTAGCCCGAGGTCAGTGGTGAGTTCGAGCACCGAGTAGACAATGTCAGCCGTACGACCCACAGCCTTCTCAGGCGATCCGGTCTCTAAGTAAGCCGCCAGGAACATCGACGCGGTGAGATCGCCAGAGCCGGTGAACAGGCGTCCAAGTAAAGGAGTGGTGACCTTCCAAGCACCAGATCCGCTTACCGCCACCATCGTCACGGTTTCGGCAGGCTCTTCGTCCACCACCGCGGATGTCACCACGACCAGTTCGGGGCCTCGTGCCCGAAGTGCGTGGGCGGCGTCCACGATTTCGGGCAACGTTGTGGTCTCGCGTCCGGTCAAGAAATTGAGCTCGAAGTGGTTCGGGGTCATGATGTCAGCCGCTGGAATCACGTGGTCGCGAATGAATTCCGGGATTCCGGGAAGCACAAACATGCCGCGGCCGACATCGCCCATCACGGGGTCGCAGCAGTAGATCGCGTTCGGGTTCCGCTCCTTGATCAAAGCGACGCTTCCCAGCAACTCCTCCCCCATCGCCAGGGCACCCTGATAGCCGGTCAGGATGGCGTCCACCTTCGGAAGTACTCCCAGGTCATCTATGCCTGAGATGACCTCGCGGACGTCATCGGGCCGGAGCAGCGGGCCTTTCCACGAGGGGTATGAGGTGTTGTTCGAGAAGTGAACGGTGAGCACCGGCCAAACCTCAATGCCCAGCCTCATCAGAGGAAAAGTGGCTGCGCTGTTGCCCACGTGTCCGTAGGCGACGGAGGACTGGATTGACAAAATAGTGGTCACGAGGGTCCATTGTGCACCCGTGAGCAACACACCGCACGCGGTGTTCGTTCCGTCATCTGCACTGGTTAGTGGATAGCGTGAGCGTGTGGACGCCCAAGAACACCCGTATTTCGCCGCACGTTTCGCCGCGCTGGCTCATCGTGGAGGCTTTTGCGGAGCGGTTCCAATGGAGTTGGAGAACACGCTTGTCGCGTTCGATGCCGCGGTTGCGCTTGGTTTCCGCTATCTGGAAACAGACGTGCACGCCACTTCCGATGGCGTCCTGGTGGCTTTCCACGACGACCGTCTGGATCGAGTGACCGACCGAACCGGGACCATCGCCTCACTCCCCCATCACGAGGTGTCGCGCGCTCTGGTTGGGGGGCGGCGTCCGATTCCGACGCTGGACGAACTACTCGAAGCGTTCCCGGATTCGCGATTGAACATCGACATCAAGGCGGACGCAGCAGTCGAACCCTTAGTGGAATCGCTGCAGCGCCATGGGGCTCTGCGGCGAGTGTGCGTGGGCAGTTTCAGCACAGCCAGGCTAAAACGATTCCGTCGGCTGATCGGATCCAACGTCGCCACCTCGGCCACCCCCACGGAGATCACACGGTTGCGGGCGGCGTCGCTGTTCGGCGTCCACCCGACAAGCCACGGGCTTGCCTACCAGATCCCGGTTCGGCACAAGGGAGTCCCTTTGGTTACGCGGTCGTTCGTAAACGCCGCCCACCGATCGGGACGTGTTGTCCACGTCTGGACGATCAACGACCGCCAAGAGATGGAACGACTCATCGATCTGGGCGTCGACGGGCTAGTCAGCGACGACATCGAGACTCTACGCAGCGTTTGCGTAGATGCTGGGATTTGGGAGGAAGCATGAGCGAGCACCGAATGGCTTTGGGTTCTGGGGGTCCGGCAGAACGCAAGCGGGTTTGGGCGTGGGCCATGTGGGATTGGGGCACCCAACCGTTCAATACGGTGATCACCACGTTCGTGTTCGCGGTGTACATCGTGTCGTCCAACTTCGGAACCACGACCAACACGTCTTTGGCCTTGGCGTTGTCGACCGGGTTAGCAGGTCTCGTGATTGCTTTAGCTGCACCGGTCCTTGGCCAGAACGCCGACCGAACCGGACGGACCGTGGCGAACCTAAGGTGGTACACCTGGTTGCTGGCGATCATCTCTGCCGCATTGTTCTTCGTTCGTCCCGACCCCGCATTCCTGTGGCTCGGGTTGCTTCTCTTAGCCGTTGGGTCGATCGTGAGCGAGATCGCGGGTGTCAACTATAACTCGCTGCTCGACGAAGTGGCCTCCCCAAAGGACGTGGGCCGAATCTCGGGTTTCGGCTGGGGCATGGGTTATCTCGGCGGCATCGTGAGCCTGCTGTTGATCTACTTCTTGTTCATCGCGCCCGACGTGGGACTGTTCGGAGTGACCGGAACAGACAGTATGGACATTCGGGTGTCGATGATTCTGTGCGGCGTTTGGACCGCGGTGTTTACGCTGCCCACGTTCTTGGTGCTCCGGGATCGTCCGCGCGCAACCAAACCGCCTCGAGTGGGAGTGGTGGCGTCCTACCGACTGCTTTGGCAGTCGATCAAGAGAATCTGGCGTTCCAGCCCGGACACCATCTACTTCCTGCTTGCTTCGGCGCTATTCCGGGACGGCCTAGCAGGGGTGTTCGCATTCGGCGCCGTGATCGCCGCTGGCACTTTCGGGTTCGAGCCCGGAGACACGATCATCTTTGGGGCTGCAGCCAACGTCATCGCCGGCATCTCAACGATCCTGTTCGGTCTTTTAGACGACAAGATCGGCCCCAAACGGGTGATTCTGATCTCGCTCGGCGCACTCGTCGCGCTCGGCCTCGGAGTGTTCTTGCTCCACGACAAGGGTCAGATCGTTTTCTGGACCCTCGGGATGGCCATGACCGCGTTCGTAGGGCCAGCGCAATCGGCGTCCCGGACCTTCTTGGCTAGGTTGATTCCGGCAGGACGCACTGGCGAAGTGTTCGGCCTGTACGCGACCACCGGACGCGTGGTGTCCTTTCTATCGCCATTGGCTTTCGGGGCAGCGATCCTGATCGGTGCTGCCGTTACCGGCCAGGAGAACACTCAGTACTGGGGAATTCTTGGGATAGCAGTCATCCTTGCCGCAGGCTTCATCGTCATGCTGGGAGTGAAAGGCCACGACGAGCAGTCGATGCACAGCGCATAGCGGGAACATCTAGCAAAGAGGCAGCGTTTCATCGGTCAGGGAGGCTAACGCGATGGCGGAGAAATCACTGAAGGGCCACGGTCTGGGGTCAAGGAGTTTCGAGGACGGTTCAGGGGTCGAACTCGCCGCTCGGCAGGGGTTGGCTTTCGTGTGCCCGAAAGACCACGAGTTCACCCTGACGTTCGCGCTTGAAGCGGAACTACCCACCGAATGGGAATGCCCGCGCTGCGGAGAGATGGCGCGCCGCAAGGACGGTGTGGAGCCTGAGCCAAAGCCAACAAAGCCTGTCCGTACCCATTGGGACATGCTTCGGGAACGTCGGTCGATTACTGAACTCGAAGAGATCCTGGCAGAG
>CAYMMF010000191.1:0-3510 GCA_964391475.1 uncultured Propionibacteriaceae bacterium
GTACCTGGAGGGGCACTCCCATATGGGCAGTGTGCTGGTCATCGGCGGGCACACGGTGGGGGAGTACGCCGACGAGGTTCACCGGATCGTCGACAATTGCGAAGGGGTCAGAGTTGGGGTCACTGCGGGTTCCCGAAACGGAGTTTCGTGGCTGATGGTGAGGGCGATCGCGCACTCAACCGGTGACCTGACAAAGATGATTCTGGCTGTGAACGAGCACGACCGTCTGGTCACCACTGGGCAAGACAGGTTGAATCTTCGGCGTTACTGAGCCGGTGCCCAGTTTTTACGCGTCCGGTTAGACGGACGCCAATTCCTCTAGCCGCAAGGGGTCGAGCAGGTGGACGGTGTCACCGTCCACCTTAATTGCCTGGCCCTTCGAGAGTCGCGCTAACGCCCTGCTGAAAGATTCCGGGGTGGTGCCCAGCCATGAGGCGACGTCCTTCTTAGGCATAGGTAGTTGCACCTTGAATCCGGTTTTGGACGGCTCCCCGGGTAGGTCAAGAAGATAGCTGGCCACCCGCGCGACCACGTCCACGGCACCCAGAGAAATGCGACGCTCAGCTTGGGCGGTGCGGTTGCTCAACGAACGCAGCATCTCTACCCCGATCGCCGGGAAGGTGGTGACGAGGCGTCCGAGATCTGCATGGTCGAACACGCACAACTGGGCGTCCTCGGCGGCTTCAACGTAGTAGTCGGGACGTTCGCCTGTGAGAAAGTCGTGTTCGCCCACCACCTCGCCGGGGCCCACAACGCGTAGCAGTTGGGTTCGGCCGCTCGGCGCAGAGTGGACCACTTTCACTCTGCCAGCGTGGACGACGAAGAGTTGGCCCACTGGCTCACCAGCTCCGTGCAGAATCCCGCCCGCGGGGAGTTTCACCGGGTGGGCGAAGGAGCCGACCTTCTCCTGCTGGTCAGGGGTGAGTTGGGCGAAGATCGGTACCCGGGTGACGCAACTGCGGTGGTTTTCGTCCTCGATCACGGTGAGCATTCGCATGTGTAAAGCCTGCCACGAACGCGGTAACTGCGATTGACGGGCGTCAAGGTGATAGTCGGTGCGGGTGCGTACTGTTCTTAGTGTTGCCGGGCATTCCGGCTCCGAAACGAAAGGATTCCAATGAGCGCCACCCACACGATTCTTCGAGCAGAAGGTTTTAGCTGCCCCTCGTGTGTCACCAAGATCGAGAAGTCGTTGGGGCGTCTGCCGGGCGTGTCCAGTGTCGCGGTGCACTTCGCGTCCGGGCGCATCGAGGTCGACCACGACGTGGCCGCCACTTCGGTAGACCAACTGGTCGCAGACGTAGCTAAGGCTGGCTACACCGCCAAGCCTTCTATGTTCTGAACCTGCCTGCCCAACCGCCCACGCAACGAGGAGTTGACCCATGTTTCGCCACCTTTCGCAGTGGCTCCACCGCCGTTGGCGGCGTCCGACACTGGCTGGCACGCTGATCGTCGCATCGTTGGTGGCTGACCGGTTCGCCGGGCAGGCGCTGGTTGGGCACGGGCTGATGTTGGCTGCAGCCGTGGTGGCTGGTTGGCCGATCGTGGTTTCGGCGGTGCGGGCATTGAGGCTAAAGATCGTCGGCATTGATCTGCTGGTGTCGATAGCCAGCATTGGGGCGATCATCCTGGGCAACTTCTGGGAGGCTGCGGCGGTCACGTTCCTGTTCGCAGTAGGCAATGCTCTGGAGGACGCAACCCTCACCCGCACTCGCGCGGCGTTAGCAGACCTGGTGGCCACAGCCCCCGACGAAGCCGTGGTGCTGCGCGACGGCGACCAGGTAGTCGTCCCCGCCGGTGCCGTTATGCCGGGTGAGATTGTTGTCGTGAAGGCGGGCGCTCGGGTTCCGGTCGACGGCCACATTGTGACCGGACGCGGTTCGCTCGACGAGGCGTCCATTACCGGTGAATCGCTCCCGGTCGACAAGGCGACCGGCGACAGCGTTTGGGCGGGAACAGTCGCCACCGCAGGGTTACTTCAGGTGCGAGCCGAGGGGGTGGGTGCCGACACCACGCTCGCCCGCATCGTCCATCGTGTTGAGGAGGCTCAGGACGCGAAGGCGAAAACCCAAAAGTTCATGGATCGTTTCTCCCGGTGGTACACCCCGAGCATCATCGTGTTGGCGCTTGTCGCGGGGCTGATCACCCGTGACGTTCCGCTGGCGCTCACGCTGCTCGTGATCGGTTGCCCCGGCGCGCTGGTGATTTCGATCCCGGTCGCTATCGTCGCTGGCATCGGGCGGGGGGCGCGCGACGGCGTCCTGATCAAGGGTGGGGAGTATCTGGAGCTGTCTGCAAAGATCTCTGCGGTCGCGCTCGACAAGACCGGCACTCTCACGCAAGCTCGTCCGGTGTTGACCGACGTGGTTCCGCTGGGTTCGGCCACCCGCGCAGACGTGCTCGGGTGGGCGGCTCGGATCGAAGCCGCGAGCGACCATCCGCTGGCCGCCCCAATCGTGGACGCGGCACGCGCGGAGTCGCTGTTTGTCGGCGAGCTACCGTCCCATGTGGACGTCGTTGTGGGGCGCGGGTTGACCGCTCAGATTGACGGGCGCGAAGTCGCCGTGGGCAATATCGCGCTGCTCGCCGACATTGCGAGCGATCAAACTCAGATCGAGCGGGCGTCCGAGGTTGTCGCTGAACTCGCCGGGCGCGGGCGGACGCCGATGGTCGTTGCGGTAAACGGCGTCGCCTTGGGTGTTTTGGCGGTGGCGGACGCCGTCCGTCCCGAAGCCGAGCCGATGGTGCGAGCGCTGCACAAGCTAGGGATCCGCGAGGTCGTCATGCTGACGGGCGACCAGCCAGCCGTGGCCCGTGCGGTGGCGGACGCCGTTGGCGTCGACACTGTTCGCGCGGGCTTGCTGCCTGAAGACAAGTTGACCGCGATCCGTGAACTGCAGGCGGCAGGTCACGTCGTGGCGATGGTTGGCGATGGGGTGAACGATGCGCCCGCCCTTGCCACCGCAGATATCGGGGTGGCGATGGGGGCTGCTGGGAGCGCGGTCGCCATCGAGACTGCCGACATCGCCTTGATGGGTGATCGGCTTGATCGGCTACCTCACGCTCTTGGTCTGGCTCGTCGCACGGTGGGGGTGATGCACCAAAACATCGTGCTCGCGCTGGTAACCGTCGGTGCCCTTCTAGCCGGGGTGATCTTCGGCGGCGTAACCATGAGTTTAGGCATGCTGGTGCACGAGTTGTCGGTTGTGCTCGTCATCGTCAACGCGATGCGACTGCTCCGAAAGCCAGCACGAAACCATACCCCCAGTTCTGATCGGACGTCCGAGCAGCCGAGCGTCCGTGGGTTACGAGACGCCGACTGTGTAGCGGTTCCCTGAGGAGGAGCGCAGCTCCGTCTGGCAAGGGCCTCAGCCATCTGGGGGTTCGAGATGCCGACTGTGCCGCGGTTCTCTGAGGAGGTGCGACGCCCTGTCTGGCAAGGGCCTCAGCCAGCCGGGGGTTCGAGATGCCGACTGTGCCGCGGTTCTCTGAGGAGGTGCGACGCCCTGT
>CAYMMF010000192.1:0-3510 GCA_964391475.1 uncultured Propionibacteriaceae bacterium
ACCCGGACAGATACCGGCTCCGAGACGCATCCTGGTGGATGCTCCTCAGCCGTCCAATTTTGTCGCTTCACCGGTCGCAGGACTCACCACATCTATTTATTACATAAAAATGTGTGCAAAATCGAAGGTAGGGGCATTCTGTGTTGGGAGGGCTGTGCGATGTCAGATTCATTGACGATTCGTGACCAGGGTCGGGTCGAGACGCTCAAGGTGATCGTACGAGAAGAGACTCCGTTCTTACCCAAGGTGGCGTTCGTACTGATCACGTTGGCGTCGCTCGGCGGCGCCATCTTCACCGGCACCGGCATGGGTCTTGGCCCAGTCGCGCTCGTGCTGCGCTGGCTAACACTGTGGTCGCTCGCACTCGCCGGAGGATTCCTCGCTTGGCGCGTGCTGTACATGCGGACGGTCGAGGCTGAAGCCGACCAAGCGTCCGTCGATGCCCTCAACGCCACGTCACTGCGCCGCGCCGATCTCGTCTCCCGATGGGTGGCGCCGATCGTCGTCCTCGGTGCCCCGGGTGCGTTCGCCGTCCCGTTCCTAGCCGGGCAGCCGGTGCTTCGCATCGGGCTGGTCGCCGGATCCATCGTGGTTGCGGCACTGCTCGCGCTCGGTGTCAGCCGAGCCGCGCAAGCCACCGCAGCCTTGGTCTTGATCGCGCTATTGCTAGTCGGATGGGCGTTCGTGGACGCCGGGGCCGGTTGGCCCGTGATGCTGCGACTGCTGCATCTTTCGTCCTTCACCTTGTGGCTGGGCGGTGCGCTTTGGAACATCGGCGTCGCCATGCCAGCAGGGCGCCAGCACCCGAACATCGACGCGGTGCTCGCCGGCGCCCACCAGCTTGATCGGTTCCGCTGGGTGGTTCGCTTCGCCCTGCCGACCATCATCGCCACCGGCCTGCTCATGGCGTGGGGCTACTGGGGCGTCCCTACGAGTTGGTGGTTCACGTTCCCAGGCGTCTTGATTCCGCTGAAGATCGCCGCGATCGTCGCGCTGGTCGTCGTGTTCATCACCTGCCCGCTGTTTCGGCACTGCTCGCCCGTTCAAGGGGTGTGCAACATCGACGACCTTGAGGAATCGAAGAAATGAGCGAGGCGCACACCGTGCCTGACGCCGGCACCGCACCCGTCACCGCACCCGAAAGGACGTCCACCGGCGAACTGCGCGTACTGCTCGACAACCGGCGGACGCCGTGCGCGGTCGGGCTCATCAAGGCAGCTCGGACTATGGCCGAGTTGCCGGACGGCGCCGTCCTCGAGATCTGGAGTAAGGACCGGTTCGCCCCGATGGAAATCCCGATCTGGGCGCGCACGGACGGCCACGCCGTCACCGAACTTGGCATGCAGGGCGCTTGGCCGAATCGGCACTACGTGTTCGAGGTGACAAAGGGCGCCGCAGCCGTCCCTAGCGTCAGCTGACAGCCCATCCGTCAGGAACGCCGTCCGCACCCGAGTGTCACAGCACCAGCACCCGACCCGCCACCACGAGGTGCACGTCGTCGCAGGCGGCTGCGACCGCCTGGTTGGTGCGTCCGAGCAGGTCGCTGAACAATCGTCCCGATGCGTGCACTGGCACCAACCCCCAGCCGACTTCGTTGGTCACGATCACAACCGGATGCGCGCATTCGGCCACTGCGGCGGTGACCTCGGCCACCGCGTCCGCCAGTCGGGGCGCGACCTGCTCAACCGGTAGCCCCCACGCGCCCCAGGCGTCGAGGGTTCTGGTGAGCCACACGCCCAGGCAGTCGACCAACACCGGTGAGTCGGCGTTGGTGAGCGCACCCGCTAGGTCGAGCGTCTCGACCGTCTGCCAGGACGCCGGACGCCTAGCCTGGTGTGCTGTCACCCGAGCGGCCCACTCGGCGTCGGCGTCCGGATCCGCAGGGTAACCCGGCGCGACGTAAATCAGCTTGTCAAACCCAGATGCCAGCTTCTCGGCGTGGCGTGACTTCCCGCTCCGGACGCCCCCGGTCACCAGAGTGCGGCTCATCGGACGATCTCGAAGCCTTGAAGCCCGGGATCACACTCGCCCGGAATCACCACGAAGCTTGTAACACGTCCCGGACGGTAACCACGCTCGGCCGTCGTCGCGAGCGCAATCATCGCGTCCACCTTCTCAGTCGATCCTTGCAGGAGCATCTCGACGCCCCCGGTGCGTAGGTTGCGGACGTTGCCGACCAGCCCGAGTCGTTGGGCGGACGTCTGGACCCACCAGCGAAACCCGACACCTTGGACGGACCCGTCGACCCTCACTGTGACGCATCTCATGGGCGGGATTGTAATGACCGGCAATCGGACAGGCGTCAGATCGAGCCAGACGTACCCAATACTGGTTATGTGAACCAAAACGGGGATTCCGGACGACGGGTCGATTTCGTGCGGCACGGTCAGTGCGTGTTCAACGAGCAAGGCAGGATTGCTGGCCAGCTCGATTCGCCGTTGACCATAACCGGTTTCGCTCAAGCGTCCGCTGCGGCCGAGCAACTGACCGCGAGCCAGGCGCGTTACTTGTTCAGCAGCGACTTGACCCGGGCTGTGCAAACAGCAGAGGTGATCGGACGCAGAGTCGGCCTCGAAGCCACAGTAGACACCGACCTGCGAGAACAACACCTCGGCGACATGCAAGGACGCCTCACCCGCGAATTGCACGCGCTTGACTCTCCGACCGGGGCGCACATCAACACGATCAGGTGGGGAGGCGGTGAGAGCATCGTCGATCTCTACGAGCGGGTGGCGCGTTTTCTCGATCGGCTCGCCTTGTTGCCGCCCGGGCCAGCGATAGTCGTCAGCCACGGCCATGCCATCCACGTTGCGGACGCCCACATCCGAGGGTCCGGCCCGCTCGACATCGACTGGTTCGACCTGCCCAACGGTGGGATCATGACGCGGTTCATCGCAGCTTGAAGGCGCCCAGCGGACGACTGGCCCTAGCGGCCGACCACCGCACGCATGAAGAACAACAGATTTGCTGGACGTTCGGCCAGCCGACGCATGAAGTACCCGTACCAGTCTGTGCCGAACGGCACATATATCCGGACGCGATGGCCAGCGTCCGCCAACCGCTTCTGCTCCGCGACGCGAATCCCGTACAGCATTTGAAATTCGTACGAATCCGGCGTTCGGTCGAGTAGTTCCGCGTAGCCCAACGCTGCCTCGATCAACACTGGGTCGTGGGAGGCCACCATCGGGTAGCCGTCGCCTTTCATCAGGATCCGCAAACACTCCAAATACTGACTTCGGATCTCACCTGCCGAACGTAACGCGACTTCGGACGGCTCGTCGTAAGCCCCTTTGCACAACCTCACCCGAGACCTGGCGGACGCCAACTGGCGGCAGTCTGCAGGCGTCCGGCGAAGGTACGCCTGAAGCACCGCACCCGTTTGGGGGTATTCGTCCCGAATCGCGGCGAGCACCGCCAAGGTGGCGTCCGCTGTCGCGTGGTCTTCCATGTCGAGGGTGACCGTCGTGCCCACTTCGTGGGCTCGCTGCGCTATCAGCCGCAGGTTGGCAA
>CAYMMF010000193.1:0-3462 GCA_964391475.1 uncultured Propionibacteriaceae bacterium
CAACGAGTCGCACTCCACCTACGAGATGGCGGATGCATGTTTCCCGGCTGTGACGCCCCACCCAACTGGTGCGAAGCCCACCATCTGGTGCCGTGGCAACAAGGCGGACCAACCGACCTCAATAATCTGGCCCTATTCTGCAAAACGCATCACCAACTAATAGAACCAGACCCACATATTCCACCCGAACGACAATGGCAAGCCGAAATGGGTGAACACGGATATTGCCAAATCATTCCACCCACCAGAGTCGACCCCAAACAAAAACCGATACTGCATCCCAGACACCACCCCAAACAATCAACAAAATGACGCCGGTGAAATAAGGGGGAAGTATGCCCAAACAGCTGAAGACGAGCGAAACCGGAAGACTGAAAACAAACGAAACCGGGAGGCTGAAAGCGAACGAAACCGGAAGGCTGAGGAGCCAGCGAAGCTAGCGTCTCGAAGCCCGCACCAACCCTTCGAGACACGCCCACGGCGCTCCTCAGGGAACCGCACGCCCCAACCCTTCGAGACAGCTGCTACGCAGCCTCCTTAGGGAACTCCGCCCTTCGAGACGTCGCTACGCTCCTCCTCAGGGAACCAACCCCCGCAGGAGACCGGTCTCAGCCCTTCAGCACCGCAGCAATCGACGACGCCACATACCCCACGTTGCCCGCGTTGAGCGCGGCGACGCAAATACGTCCAGAATCGGTGCCGTAAACCGCAAACTCGCTGCGCAGCCGGATCATCTGATCTTTCGTAAGACCGGAATAGCTGAACATGCCAACCTGGTCGGTGATGAACCCCATCCCGGACACACCAGCCGACTCAAGCCCAGCAACCAGCTCGCTGCGCATCGCCTTGATCCGGTCACGCATGCCACCCAACTCCTCGACCCACTGCGCGCGCAACTCGGGATCAGCGAGCACCGTCGCCACCAGCAAAGCGCCATGCGTCGGCGGATTGGAATAGTTGGTGCGGATCACAATCTTCATCTGCGACAACACCCGAGAGGCCTCTGCGGCGTCCGCACAAACCAACGACAGTGCACCAACCCGCTCGCCATAAAGCGAGAACGACTTCGAGAACGACGTCGACACAAAGAACGAATCCACCGACTCGGCGAAACGACGCACCACAGCGCCGTCCTCTTCGATGCTCTTGGCAAACCCCTGGTAGGCCATGTCTAGGAAAGCGGTCAACCCGCGCGACTTCACGACCTCGATCACCTGGCCCCACTGGTCGGCGTCCAGGTCGTATCCCGTCGGATTGTGGCAGCACGCGTGCAACACCACGATCGTCCCGGCGGCGGCCGCCTCAAGATCGGCGAGCATGCCTGCGAAGTCGATGCCGCGGGCGTCCGCGTCGTAGTAGCGGTACTCCCCCACCTCAAACCCAGCTCGCGTAAACAGCGCCCGGTGGTTCTCCCACGACGGCGAACTGATCAGGACGCCCGCGTCCGGGTTCAACCGCCGCAGGAAGTCGGCGCCGATCTTCAACGCGCCCGTCCCCCCCAACGCCTGCGCAGTCACGACGCGCTCCAACACCGCAGGATCATCACCGAACACCAACGACTTTACGTCCGCATCATACGTAGCCAAACCATGAATCGGCAGGTAGCCCTTCGCTTTCGGGGCCGCCGCAAGCCGCTTCTCGGCCGCCTCAACGCACGCCAACAGCGGCAGCTTGCCCGTGGCGTCCTGGTAGACGCCGACACCCAGGTTTACCTTGTTTGGGTTCGGATCGGCATTGAACTGCTCGGTCAACCCCAAAATGGGGTCGGCGGGCGCCAACTCGACATCAGAGAACAAGGACATGGGATCCACCTTTCGCTCGCAGGAAAGGGTAGTGGACGCCGCGTCCCTAGCAATAGGTGCTCACCATATGCACTCAAGCACGAATATCGTCGTAGTCGGGATGCCGATCCAGCCACGCCGTCGCATAGGAGCACACTGGCGCGATCCGTAACCCGGACGCCCTAACGTGATCCGAGGCGACACGAACCAACTGGCTGGCGATCCCGCGTCCCTCGTATCCTGATCCCACGGACGTGTGAATCAACTCCACCACGTCCCCGCGCGTGCGCAACTCAATCTGGCCAGCGACCACGCCATCAACAACCGCCTCGAAACGCGAGGCGTCCTCGGTTTGTCTCACGTCCACCATGAACCAACGCTACGCGTCTTACCGAGAAATTGCAGCGGGGCTGCGGCGAACCTGGGTCGGTGGCAGGTTGCCCTTTGCGAACCGGTTATTAGACCAACCTGACTTGTGTGAAATCGGTGGGTTACGTTGGAGCCAACGCATCCAAGCTAGTTAGGAGCATTTCGTGCGTCCAAGCGGTGAAGAACAGGCTCCCAGGAGGGCGGTTGAAGGCAGCGAAGTTCTCGGCCGGACCGCAAGCGGCGCACCGGACGAGGCGTCCAGTAGGGCTGGCGCGGCTACTGGCGGGACGGCCCCCAGCGCGGATGACAGCGGACTGGTGGTTCGCCTAACGCCCCGGGCCGTTGGCCGTTTCTTGGCCCTGATGATCTTGTTGCTGACGGTGATCCACTCGATGAATGAGTTGCTGTTTTTGAAGTTCGATACGCCGTTCATCTTCGGCCTGAGACCGCTTTTCAACCTGGATCGGGAAGCCAACATCCCCACCTTCTATTCCGGGATTCAACTGCTCCTAGCGGGACTCATCACCATCGGGATCGCCATCACCACAAAACGGCGAGGCCTCGGCCACCATCGGCAATGGTGGGCGCTGGGGTTGGTGCTCACCTTCATGGCGGTGGACGAGGTGGGCCAGATCCACGAGAAGGTAGGCGCTTTGATGTACCGGATCCCACGCGCAACCGACGCCCTGGGAGGACGCGCCTGGGTGCTAGTTGGGCTGGTACTTGTGGTGATGGTCGGAATCTACTTCATCCCTTTCCTGATCAGACTTCCCTCGTCAACAAGGTGGGGATTCATCCTCGCAGGCGGGATCTTCGTCTTCGGCGCAGTTGGCATGGAGGTAGTTGAAGCCCTCTGGCAGCGAGGCGGCGGCAACGTGCCGGGATACATCCTGATCGCCACCGTCCAAGAAGTGCTTGAGATGGTCGGCATCGCCTACTTCATCGTCGTTGCGTTGCGCCATGCGGCGTCCATCAACATGCATCTCGTTCTCAGAGCCGACTCCGAAGCAACATCCGATCCCTGAGGAGGCCCGCCAGGGCCGTCTGTCAAGGGCTCAGCCAACCGGATCCCTGAGGAGCGCCGTCGGCGCGTCTCGAAGGGCTCGGTTCCCTGAGGAGGAGTCGGTTCCCTGAGGAGGCTGCAACGCAGCCGTCTCGAAGGGCAGGGGAGGGGCTTCGAGGACGACGGCTTCGAGACGACCCTTCGGGTCTCCTCAGCCAACCGGGGTTCCGTTCCCTGAGGAGGCTGCAACGCAGCCGTCTCGAAGGGCCTCAGCCAACCAAGGGTCAAATAGCGCACAATCCAACAATT
>CAYMMF010000194.1:0-3447 GCA_964391475.1 uncultured Propionibacteriaceae bacterium
GATCTTTCTTGGGCTTGTCCTTGCCATCAGCAGCAAATTTCGCCACTGCAGCACGTGGAGTAGACTTGGAGCTCTGACCGCCGGTATTCGAGTAGACCTCGGTGTCGAGCACGAGCACGTTCACGTTGCGCCCGGAAGCCAGCACGTGATCCAGGCCGCCGAAGCCGATGTCGAACGCCCAGCCGTCCCCGCCGACGATCCAAACCGAACGGCGCAAAAGGTGATCAGCCACGGAACGAAGGTCGCGGGCTTTGGCTCCCTCCATGCCGTCCAGGCGTTCCTTCAGCTCATCGATTCGTGCCCTCAACCGCGACAGGTCGGATTCGTAGAGCTGCGGGTAATCCAGCAGCTTGTCGACGAGTTCGTCGCCGAATTCATCACGCATCCCGTCCAAGAGTCGTCGTGCAAGATCGGTGTGAAGGTCAGCTGCCAAGCGCATACCAAGACCGAACTCGGCGTTATCTTCGAACAGCGAATTCGACCACGCCGGACCGCGCCCATACTTGTTGGACGACCACGGAGTCGTAGGCAGGTTGCCGCCGTAGATGGACGAGCAGCCGGTCGCGTTCGCGACGGTGGCCCGGCCCCCGAAAAGTTGAGTCAACAGCTTCAGGTACGGTGTTTCGCCGCAACCCGAACAGGCTCCAGAGAACTCGAACAGCGGCTCCAGGTATTGGGTGCCGCGCACGTTGGCGAAGTCGACCCGGGAGCGGCGAGGCACCGGCAGAGACTCGAAGAATTTCACGTTCTCGCGTTGCGTGTCGCGTTCCAGGACTGGCTCGAGGTTGATCGCCCTGCGGTTCGGGGCGGCGATGGGTTTGACGGGGCAGGCCTCTACGCACAAGCCGCATCCGGTGCAGTCTTCGGCGTAAACCTGAAGCGTGTAGCGCGCCCCCGGCAGCCCCGCCGCGTTGAGCTCTGCGGTTTCGAAGGACGCTGGCGCCCCCTCCAGAGCTGAATCCGGGTAGTACTTGGCGCGCAGCACCGCGTGCGGGCAAACGAACGCGCAGTTACCGCACTGGATGCACTCCTGCGGATCCCACACAGCGATGATGTCTGAGATGTTGCGCTTTTCGTACTTCGTCGTCCCGGACGGGTAGGTGCCGTCCACCGGAAGCGCGGAAACTGGCAGGTCGTCGCCTGAGTCTGTGAGCATCACCGAGGTGACGTCGCGGACGAACGTCGGCGCGTCAAGGGGAACCGGCGGAATCAACTGCTTGTCGCCGACCGGGGACGCAGGGACGGACACCTTATGCAAGGCGGCGAGCGAGGCGTCCACGGCCGCCTTGTTGCGCTCGACGACGTCGGCGCCACGGCGTCCGTAAGTGTCTTCGATGGACTGCTTGACCGCCGCGATGGCCGCATCGGCGTCCATTACCCGGCTGATGGCGAAGAAGCAGGTTTGAAGCACGGTGTTGGTGCGGTTGCCCATGCCGGACGCCCGCGCCACCGCGTTGGCGTCGATCACGTACAACTCGATGCCCAGCTCGATGATGCGCTGCTGGAGCGGTAGCGGCAGTTGCGCGAACACCTGCTCGGCGGGGTGCGGCGCGTTGAGTAGCAGCACGGTGCCGGGGCGGGCGAAGCGCAGGATGTCGACGCGCTCCAGGATCGACCAGTGGTGGCAGCCGATGAACCCGGCCTGGCTGACCAGGTAGGGGGCGGTGATCTGCTCCGGGCCGAACCGCAGGTGCGAGACGGTGCGCGAACCCGATTTCTTGGAGTCGTACACGAAGTAGCCCTGCGCGAAGACGCCGGGCTGGCTGCCGATGATCTTGATGGTGTTCTTGTTGGCGCCCACAGTGCCGTCCGACCCGATGCCGTAGAACACCGCGCGGTGGGTCTCTGACGATTCGACGTCGAGGTCAGCGGGGTAGGGGATCGACAGCATGGTCACGTCGTCGTTGATGCCGACGGTGAACCTTGGGCGAGGCGAAGGCAGCGCCAACTCGTCGAAGACGCCCACGACCATGCCGGGGGTGAACTCCTTGCTTGACAAGCCATAACGTCCGCCGATGGTGAGCGGTAGCGCGCCGGGACGGACGCCGGTCGCGTGCGCCTCGGCCAACGCGGCGGTGACGTCGAGGAACATCGGCTCCCCACCAGCGCCCGGCTCTTTGGTGCGATCCAGGATGGCGATCCGGCGAGCCGTGAGCGGAATCGCCGCCAAAAGCTGCTCGATTGGGAACGGCCGGTAGAGCCGAACCTGAACCATGCCCACCTTCTCGCCTGATGCGTTCAGGTGGTCGATCGCCTGCCCGACGGTTTGGGCTCCAGAACCCATCACGACCACCACGCGTTCCGCTTCGGGATCGCCGTGGTAGTCGACCAGGTTGTAGCGGCGTCCAGAAAGTTCGGCGAACTCGGCCATCGACTGCTCGACGATCCCCGGGGCGGCTAGGTAGAAGGGGTTGACCGTCTCGCGGGACTGGAAGTAGGTGTCCGGGTTCTGGGCGGTGCCACGAATGTAGGGGTGCTCGGGCGACAACGCCCGCCTGCGGTGCTGCAGGATCAACTCTTCGGGAACGAACGCGCGCAGGTCCTCATCAGAGAGCATCTCCAGGGTGTTCAACTCGTGGCTGGTGCGAAACCCGTCGAAGAAGTGGACGAACGGCACCCGGCTGCGCAGAGTCGCCAACTGGGCGATCGCGGCCATGTCGTGGGCCTCCTGGACGGACGCCGACGCCAGCAGCGCGAACCCGGTTTGGCGAACCGCCATCACATCCTGGTGGTCGCCGAAAATGCTCAACCCCTGAGCCGCCAGCGAGCGGGCCGCCACATGGAAGACCGTCGAGGTAAGTTCGCCCGCGATCTTGTACATGTTGGGAATCATGAGCAGCAAACCCTGGGACGCTGTGAACGTGGTGCTCATTGCGCCGCCCTGGAGGGCCCCGTGAAGCGCGCCCGCGGCGCCGGCTTCGGACTGCATTTCGATCACAGTGGGCACCGTGCCGAACACGTTTGCCTTGCCTTGGGCAGACCATTCGTCAGCCAACTCGGCCATCGTCGAGCTTGGGGTGATCGGGTAGATCGAACACAATTCGTTTAGTCGGTAGGCGACAGATGCGGCGGCCTCGTTGCCGTCGATAATGCTACGCATGGTCTTTCCTCTCACCGCTCGTCGATCATCTCGATGGCGTGTACTGGGCATTGCTCGTAGCAGGTGGCACACCCGGTGCACTTGCTGTAATCAAACCGGTACCGGTGCCCCTTTCCGAGCTTGATAATGGCGTCCTCTGGGCAGCTGCCCAGGCAGCCGTCGCACTCGAAGCAGTTACCGCAACTCAGGCACCGGCCGGCCTCGGTGAGGGCCTCTTCTGGGGTGAGGCCGCCGACCACCTCGTCAAAATTGCGGCGTTTCGAAAGCGCGAGCTCCGGCTGGGTGTGACGCATGTTGTCGCCGAAATACCAGACGTTCAACTTGTCGAAGGTTGCCAGCGGGCTCTT
>CAYMMF010000195.1:0-3446 GCA_964391475.1 uncultured Propionibacteriaceae bacterium
TTGGAAAATAGGCCACTGGCGACGGGTGGTTGAGGTCATACCCCGGTTGGCTGAGCCCTTCGAGACGGCTGCGTTGCAGCCTCCTCAGGGACCGAACCCCGGTTGGCTGAAGCCCTTCGAGACGGCCCTGGCGGGCCTCCTCAGCTGTCCGGATCGCGTTCCTCAGGGACCTCATCTTCATCTTCATCGGACGGATGCTTCCGCAGCCGCTGCATCTCGATTGCGAAGATCACCCCACCGCCGATCATCAAGACGGCGGCTGCGATCATCCACACCCGGAATAATTCCGGGCCGACGTTCAGGATCTCCGGCAGCACGATCGAGACCATGCCACCCAGGGTCATGACTGCGGCAATCAGCATGCGACGGCGGGTTTCTTGCGGTAAGGCCATGATCAAACCACCTTGTGGATCTTGTGGGGTGCAGCCTGAGCGCGCGGTTTGATCTCTAGGCGATCAATATTGACGTGCTTTGGTCTTGTTGCCACCCAAGCGATGGCGTCGGCCACGTCCTCGGCCACCAGAGGGTCGGGGACGCCAGCGTACACTGCGTCGGCCCGCGTCTGATCGCCGTGGAACCGAGTGAGCGAGAACTCCTTGGTGTGCACCATCCCGGGAACAACCTCGCAGATGCGCACCGGGCGTCCGCACAACTCCAACCTGAGCGCGCCCGCGATCATCCGCTCGCCGGCCTTGGCTGCGTTGTAGCCAGCCCCGCCCTCGTACGGTCCGTTCGCTGCGATGGACGTGACGAAAACCACGGTGCCTTCGGCAGCCTCCAAGGCGGGCAGAAGCGCCTTAGTTACCTGACCCGCCCCCAGCACGTTGGTCTTGAACATGGTCTCCCAGGCGGCGAAATCGGCGTCCGCCACCGGCTCGAGCCCCACCGCTCCTCCGGCGTTGTTGACCAGCAGTTCGAGGCGTCCTCCGACAGCCTCGGCCAGCATGGCCACCTCGTCTGGGTCTGACACATCGCAACTGACGGCTACCCCGTCTATTTCGGACGCCAGCTCGTGCACCCGATCGAACCGACGGGCGGCACAGATCACGCGGTACCCAGCGGCGGCCAACGCCCGGGCGGTAGCCTCGCCGATGCCAGACGAGGCGCCGGTCACCAATGCGAGAGATTGTTCATTCATGCCAGCATCCTAGAACGACGCGGGAGGATGCGGCCCTTAGCGGCAGCGCCTCCCACCGAAGACGTCGGCCAGATAGGCTACAACCATGACTTACAAGCTCATCCTGCTCCGCCATGGCGAGAGCGAATGGAACGCAAAGAACCTGTTCACCGGTTGGGTCGATGTTGACATCAACGAGAAGGGGCTCGGGGAAGCCGAGCGCGGCGGAAAGCTGCTCGCCGATGAGGGCCTGCTGCCAGACAAGTTGCACACTTCGCTGCTTCGCAGGGCCATTCACACGGCCAACATCGTCCTCGACGGTTGCGACCGCCACTGGATTCCCGTTGAGCGTTCCTGGCGGCTGAATGAACGCCACTACGGCGGCCTTCAAGGTCTCAACAAAGCAGAGACCCTAGCCAAGTTCGGTGAGAAGCAGTTCATGGAGTGGCGTCGTAGCTACGACACCCCGCCGCCGGTTCTTGAGAAAGACAGCGAGTGGTCTCAGTGGAACGACCCGCGTTACGCCGACATTCCCGAAGACGAGCGTCCCCAGACAGAGTGCCTGGCCGACGTGGTCGAGCGCATGATGCCCTACTGGGAGAGCGACATCATCCCTGACCTGAAGGCGGGCAAGGTCGTCATGATCGCGGCGCACGGCAACTCGCTGCGTGCGCTCGTGAAGCACCTCGACGGCATTTCGGACGCCGACATCGTCGGGCTAAACATTCCCACCGGAATTCCGCTGCTGTACGAACTCGACGAGAACTTCCAGCCGATCAGCAAGGGCGGACGCTACCTCGACCCCGAGGCTGCGGCTGCCGCAATCGAGGCAGTGAAGAACCAGGGCAAGAAATAGCCGGTAGTTTGAAAAAGTTCGGGCCGCCACAACCAAGCGTTGTGGCGGCCCGAACTTTTTGGTTCTGGGTGGGTTGAGCGTCAGCCGCCGACGGGGATCGCCGCGTAGATCGGGTCACTAGCCGACACCACAGGAACGATCAGATCGGTGGTGTCACCGGACGCGAACCCCAGTTGCACCTGCGCGGTCAGCCCTGGCTTCAACGCAGGATTGGAAACGCTGATGAGCGGATCTTTGTCGGTGAGCACCACTAGCTGGTTGGCGGGGAGCGGAACCGGGGAAGCCGTGAACGCCAATGGCGCGGCTGGTTCGCCTGTTGGGGTCAGCGCAACGCCAGCGATTGACGTCAACTCGTCGGAGGTGGTGGTGGTCAGCGAAGCCGACAGCACGCCTTGGCCCTGATCGTTAGCGACGATGAGCAGGTTGCGCACCTTCACTTCACCGGTTTGGACGTTCACACCGTGAGCGGGTGTGTACTCCTGCAGGGTCTGCACGTTCATCCCGCAGCCGGTAAGGGCTAGTGCTGCACTCAATACGAGGGCTGCGCCGGTGATGCGGAAGCTACGGTTTCGTCCCATGGTCATTGGCTCCTGACGCGGTTTGACGATGACTCATTCCGCGTCAGGATACCGAGTGTGTCGCCACTTTCGTTAGCCAGAACCCACTCGTGACCCGGTCTTTACACAACGATTCGGTCACGTGCGATAGGCGAACAAGCCCATTTCCGCCAAGGTGAACCTACTAGTGGGAGAGTTTTGCGCCACCCGGCGATGCTCGCCGAGCGAGCCGCCCGATCCCGATTCGGCGCAGCCAATCCCGGATTAGCCTTCTGGCTACCGGTTATGCCTTTTTCAAGTGTTGGTGCTCATGCTAGAATGGTTGGCCAGGAAGGGGTCAATGCAGTTATGACTTTCACTATCGGCGAGACGGTGGTGTACCCCAATCACGGGGCCGCCGTAATTGAGGACATCGAAACTCGTACCATCAAGGGCGAAGAGACTCTGTACCTCGTGCTTCGCATTATTGGCCAAAACGATCTCGTGGTGCGCGTTCCCGCGTGCAATCTCGATCTGGTGGGCGTCCGCGACGTAGTCGACGCGGACGGTTTGGAACGCGTGTTCGGTGTGCTTCGCGCACCGCATGTTGAAGAACCGACCAACTGGTCGCGTCGCTACAAGGCGAATCTCGAGAAGCTTCACTCGGGCAGCGTCATGAAGGTTGCCGAGGTCGTCCGCGACCTGTGGCGCCGCGAACGTGAGCGCGGGCTGTCCGCCGGTGAAAAGCGGATGCTGGCGAAGGCTCGCCAAAACCTAGTGTCGGAGCTTGCTCTGGCTGAGCAGGTCAACGAGGAGCGCGCCGAAGTGCTGCTCGACGAGGTTCTAGCCTCCTGACGGCTATGCCAGCAAATCAACTGACCGAACCGGTCGCCGCCATCGTGGTGGCGGCCGGTTCTGGCGTCCGGCTGGGGGAAGG
>CAYMMF010000196.1:0-3441 GCA_964391475.1 uncultured Propionibacteriaceae bacterium
AAGTTCCTGGGTGTGAGTCTGGCAGCAGCCTTGGCGTCCAGCGGGGTGTACATGCTGCTGGGGTACGCGCTCGGTGAGCCAGCCGTCCAGATCGTTCAGGCATACCAGCAGTACCTGTACTATCTGTCGATCGCGATTCTGGTCGGCATGCTGGCCATCTGGTGGTGGCGCCAGCGCAACAAGGCTGAAGCCGTCGAGAGCCCCTGACAGGATTCGAACCCGCGACCGTCCGCTTACAAGGCGGGCGCTCTACCAACTGAGCTACAGGGGCGAGAGGGATTACCTCACCTAGGACATTGTGCCCAATCAATCACGTTAGCTACGAATCGAAGCCGGAACGTGGGCGCAGGGTGATGCCGGGGGCTGCAACGAACACCTGCCCGTCACCACTGACCTGGGCGTCTTCGTCCGTGGCAGTGAGGAACACAGACTGACCGCGCACCAGATCAAGATGTCGGCCGTCGGAGTTGATCGAGACGCGGCCGTCGGTCACCAGCGCTACCCGGGGGCTGAGAGGTGCGGGGACGGACGTCCGCCGTCCGGGTTCGACCTCCAAACGCCACCCGGAGAACTCCGTGCAAGGGGTCGGGTAGGCCCACACGCCGGGTTGCTCTTCGACCGGTTCGACGTGATCGGGGCCTTCGGGCGAGAAGTCGACGACTCGGACGAGTTCGTCCACATCGATGTGCTTTGAGGTCAGTCCGCCACGGACGACGTTGTCGGATGTCGCCATGAACTCGACGCCGGTGCCTCTTAGGTGGGCGTGCATGCGTCCGCAGTGGACGTAGATGGCCTCGCCAGGGGCGAGTACGACGCGGTTCATCAGCAGTGCCGCGAGGATCCCGGGGTCACTGGGGAACGTCTCGTCCAACTCAAGTGCGGTGCGCGCGAAGGTGCCCAACTCGCCATCGGCGAAGCGGTGGTGCATGGCAGCCGCGAGCACCTGGTCGACGAGGTCGCGACGCTCCCCGCTGATGCTGAGCACATCGAGGAAAACCTCTTCCAAGCCAGCGGCGCCGCCGCGTGCGACGAGCGGGCCGATGATCGGGTCAAGGGCGCCGTCAAGTTTCAACGCGTGGAACAGGTCAGACGTAACCACCGGATCCCGGAAGCCGGAAAGCGTGTGGAACTCGGTCAGTGCCACCAAGAGTTCAGGCTTGGGCCAGTCGTCCTTATAGATGCGGGTGGCGTCCAATAGCGGGATTCCGGCGGCCTCTTCGCGCGAGAAACCTTGCTGGGCCAGTTCGCGGTTGGGGTGAGCTTGAAGAGAGAGTGCGTGCCTGGCAGACAGTACCTTCAAGAGGTAGGGCAACTTGGGGCCGAAGGCGTCCGCCACCTCAGGCCCTAGCAGCGCCGCATTCTGCGCGAGCAGCGCGTCCAACGGCTGGTTTTCGGCCGTCGACGGTGAGGTTCTGTGGGCGCCCAGCCAGTACTCTGCGACTGGCCTTCCGTCTGGCTCCTCACCCAGCATGTCGCTGATGAAGTCCGACGTTCCCCACGGGTAGTGAAGTACGGTTCCGTGAAGTTCGATCATGCCTGTAGGGGGCTTCCTATCGGGAATGGGCCTTCGCCATCCTACCAGTGTCAAGATTGGCGAATCGGGGGAGGGGAATGACATGGGTGTGATTCGGCAGCTAGGATGGGTGCATGTCTAATGTGGTCATCGAGGTTGGCGGTCTTTCGCAGACCCACGCTGCGATCCTTGACTTCGAGCGGTCGTGGTGGTCGGCAGATTCCACCAAGGACGCCGAGATCAGGGAGCGTTTCGGTTTCTCGCCGACCCGTTACTACCAAGAGTTGAACGCACTGTTAGACAACCCGGACGCCTTGGCGTACTCGCCGCTGCTGGTCAAAAGGCTGAGGCGGCTTCGTCAACGTCGTTCTGAAAATCGTTCCGCTCGGCATTTGAGCGTGCGCTCCGAGCTCTGAGGCTTTCGTCCGACTCGTCTGGCCTGACGTACCCACCAGACACCAACCCGGCGTGCATCTCGAACGGGTTCGCCAATGCGATCGACCCCGTTCGAACCACGGACCAGCCCATTGCCAGCACGTACGAAGGAAGGAACAAAGGGCCAAGCGCGCACCACTGCCAGGCGTGGGCGTCCTCATGTTTTAGGACGCCGGGGGTGCGGTCAGCAAGGGCCCGCATGGTGCGCGCCGTGATTATGACGTTACCGACAGTGAACGCGCCCGCGATCGGAAACCGGAACCGGTAGCCCTCCGCAAATACCAGGCCGCGGGGGCCGCGTCGAAGCTTTGCATTGCCCAGTCGGGCAATCACAATTCCGGACGGGGTGGACAGGTTGAGTACGTTGACCGCAGCACGGATTTTGAGGGGCAGCAATCGACTCACCTTCTACAGTCTAGGCGCGCTCGGTGAACACCTGGTCCGCGCGCGGATTCGGCCCTGCGGAGCGCGTAAAAGGCGAGGCTGAACAAGCCTTGTCGTTTGCACTCGGCCCCATCGAGTGCTAAACATTGCTTAGCACTCTCTCACCGAGAGTGCCATTTTCAGTCTCGATGAGACCCTAAACGGGTCGTCCGTCGCGGGCATCAGCTGAAGAGCCAGACAAGCCATCGAGGGGCCTACCGGTCCCCATATAACGAAGGAATTGCCACACATGGCAAAGCTGATTGAGTTCAACGTCGAGGCGCGCCGCAGCCTGGAGCGCGGGATGAACGTCCTCGCTGATGCGGTGAAGGTGACGCTCGGGCCTAAAGGCCGCAACGTCGTCCTGGAGAAGAAGTGGGGCGCCCCGACAATCACAAATGACGGCGTTTCGATCGCCAAGGAAATCGAACTTGAGGATCCGTACGAGAAGATCGGCGCGGAACTCGTCAAGGAAGTCGCCAAGAAGACCGACGACGTGGCCGGAGACGGCACCACAACTGCAACCGTTGTTGCCCAAGCGATGGTCCGCGAGGGCCTTCGCAACGTGACCGCGGGCGCCAACCCGATGAGCCTCAAGCGCGGGATCGAGAAGGCTGTCGCAGCCATCGCAGACGAGCTCGCCGCAATGAGCAAGCCAGTCGAAACCAAAGAGCAGATCGCGGCTACCGCGACCATCTCTGCCGCCGACGAGTCGGTCGGCGAGATCATCGCCGAGGCGATGGCTCGATCTCGAGCTCACCGAGGGCATGCGCTTCGACAAGGGCTACATCTCCCCGTACTTCGTCACCGACACCGAGCGCATGGAGGCCGTCCTCGACGACCCGTACGTGCTCGTCGTGAACAGCAAGATCTCTTCTTTGAAGGATCTGCTTCCCGTCCTCGAGAAGGTCATGCAGACCGGCAAGCCGCTGCTTGTCATCGCCGAGGACGTCGACGGCGAAGCTCTCGCAGGCCTGATCGTCAACAAGATCCGTGGCACCTTCAAGTCGGTCGCGGTCAAGGCTCCCGGCTTCGGCGACCGCCGCAAGGCCATGATGGGCGACATCGCG
>CAYMMF010000197.1:0-3415 GCA_964391475.1 uncultured Propionibacteriaceae bacterium
TTCCAGGGTTGTAACCTTCCCGTGCTTCATGACACGAGCCTGTTCCCTCTAATCACCATGATTCTGGTCATGACCGCGGGTACCGGCATCATCATGTGGATGGGTGAACTAATCACCGATCGCGGCGTTGGTAATGGCATGTCGGTGATGATTTTCACCCAGATCGCAGCCGCATTCCCGGCGCAACTGTGGGGCATAGCGCTCAACAAGGGCACCGTTCCGGGGACGCGTTGGCCAGTTGCCCAGGGGTGGCTCGACTTCACACTCGTCATGATCGTCGGTTTGCTGGTCATGTTGGGCGTCATTTTCGTGGAGCAGGGCCAGCGCCGGATCCCGGTGCAGTACGCCAAGCGCATGGTTGGACGCCGTCTCGTGGGCGGTACTACAACCTACATTCCGTTGAAGGTCAACCAGGCCGGTGTTATTCCGGTGATCTTCGCCAGCTCCATCCTCTACCTTCCGGTGCTGTTGTCGCAGTTCAACCCAGAAAGCCCGGTGTCTTCGTGGATCGCCCGGAACCTGATGGGCAGCACGTCGCTCGCTCACAACGTGCTGTATTTCTTCCTGGTTATCGCCTTTGCTTACTTCTACGTTTCGATCACCTTCGACCCGGTCGAGGTTGCCGACAACATGAAGAAGTACGGCGGGTTTATCCCTGGCATTCGTGCTGGTAAGCCCACCGAGAAGTACCTGGCGCACGTGCTTAGCCGCCTCACCGCGCCTGGCTCTTTGTACTTGGCCACGATCGCGCTCATCCCGGCGTTGGCGTTCATCGCGCTCGGTGAGAGCACGGCTCAGAAGTTCCCGTTCGGTGGCACGTCAATCCTCATCATCGTTGGCGTAGGGTTGGACACGGTGAAGCAAATCGAAAGCCAGCTTCAGCAACGTAACTACGAAGGGTTCCTCAGGTGAGACTCCTGATCATGGGGCCTCCGGGTGCTGGCAAAGGCACCCAGGCCGTGGGCATTGCCGCCCACTACCACATTCCCGCAGTGTCCAGCGGGTCGCTGTTCCGGGAGAACATCAAGTTTCAGACTGACTTGGGTCAGCGCGTCGAGTCGTTGATCGCACGGGGCGATTTCGTCCCTGACGTGCTCACCACGTCGATGGTGTTCCGCCGGATCCTGATGGCTGATTGCGCTGACGGTTGGCTGTTGGACGGGTATCCGCGCACTTTGGGTCAGGTGGCAGCGCTCGATCTGGCGCTTGCGGAGCAGAACATCAAACTCGATGCCGTCGTGGCGCTGGAGGCCGACCCCAAGGCCTTGGTTGAGCGAATGCTCCGCAGGGCGGGCATTGAGGGCCGTGAGGACGACAACGAGGAGTCCATTCGAAATCGAATCGCGGTGTATCACGCCGAGACCAAGGATCTGCTTGACGTGTATGGCAGTCGTGGCTTGCTCGTCGCGGTGGACGCCATCGGTTCGGTCGGCGAGGTGCGGCAACGACTGTTGGACGCCTTGGACGCCCGTCTAAGCGGGTGAGTTGGTTCTCCCGGGGCGTGGAGATCAAACGCCCCGTTGAGGTTCGCCGCATGCGGCTGGCAGGGTTGGTGGTCGCACAGGTGCATTCCGCGATGCGCGAGTATGGATGCCCGGGTGCCACTACTGCTGAGTTGGACGCGGTGGCCCGCGACATTATCGCCCGCAATGGCGCTGTTTCGTCTTTTCTGGGGTATGGCGCTCAATGGGGGGCGCCGCCGTACCCGGGAGTGATCTGCACCTCGGTGAATGACGAGGTGGTGCACGGGATTCCGTCAGACCGCAAGCTGCTCCCGGGCGATTTGGTGAGTGTTGACTTCGGGGTTTCTGTGGACGGCTGGCACGCAGACGCCGCACTCACCTTCGGGGTGAGGGAGTTGTCGGAACAGGCGTCCAAGTTGAGCACGGACACCTACGAGGCGCTGTGGGCGGGTATTGGTGCGGCGCGGCGTCCCGGACGTGTCACGGACATCTCCCACGCGATCCAGACCGCGATAAAAGCAAACGGCGAGTACGGCATCTTGGCCGGGTACACCGGGCACGGGATCGGTTCTCAGATGCATCAGGAGCCGGACGTGCCGAATGTGGGGCGTCCCGGGCGGGGCCCCAAATTGGTTGAGGGAATGTGCCTGGCGATTGAACCGATGGTCACCCTTGGCGCCCCGGAGACCCGCATCCTGGACGACGAGTGGACCGTGGTCACGGTTGACGGCTCGTGGGCTGCCCATTGGGAGCACACAGTTGCGTTCACCAGAGGGGGGCTTTGGGTGCTGACCGCCGAGGACGGGGGCGAGTCAGAGTTGACGAGCCGCGGGTTGCCGTTCGGTCCCTTGGCGGACTGATCCGCGCCGACCCAGAAGGAGCGAACCCAAGCAGGGGTCAGCCCAGCAGAGTCCGGTCGTCCATCGACCCGATCATCTCGAACTGGTGGAGCAGGTCATCGGTGGTGGCCTTGGACTTAGCGTCGCCGGAGAGTTCGTAGATGATTTTGCCTTCGTGCATCATGATGAGTCGGTTGCCCAACGCCAGCGCTTGTCGCATGTTGTGGGTGACCATCAAGGTGGTGAGGCCGAACCGCTGCACTTGCTCTCGCGTCAGTCGGGTGACGAGTTCGGCTCGGGCTGGGTCGAGGGCTGCCGTGTGCTCATCCAGCAGCAGGATCCGGGGACGGCTGAACGTCGCCATCAGCAGGCTTAATGCTTGGCGCTGACCACCGGAGAGGAAGCCCGCGTCCGTCCGCATGCGGTCCTCAAGACCGAGTTCGAGAGTCTTCAACTCTCGGCGGAAAAGTTCGCGCTTGGCAGCGGTGACGCCGCGCCGTAAGCCGCGGCGTTTTCCGCGGGCGAGCGCCATGGAGAGGTTCTGTTCGATGGTTCCGCTAGGGGTGGTGCCTACCATCGGATCTTGGAACACTCGTCCAACGTAGGTGGCCACTTTGTGGGCTGGCAGTTTTGTCACATCAGTGTTGTCGATCCAAACACTGCCGCGATCGGGACGCAATTCTCCGGCGATCACATTGAGCAGGGTGGACTTACCGGCACCATTGGAGCCGATTACTGTGACGAAGTCGCCCTGTTCGAGTTTCAGGCTCAGGTTGTCGAGTGCAACCTTCTCGTTGGGGGTATGGGGGAAGAAAAGTTTGGTGATGTTGCGAACCTCAAGCACGGACCTCTCCCTCCTCTACAGCCGCCATCAGTTTTTGGCGACGCCTGGCACGCATGCGGCGGACGACCGCCATCCGGGGGAGCAAGAGTGCGGAAACCACCAGCAGCGCGGATATCAACTTCATGTCGTTCGGGTTCAGGCCGACCTTCAAGGCGATCTGGATCACAAGTCGATAGAGTACGGACCCAAGTACCACTGCGAAGGTGGCGAAGACGAAGCGCCGGCTGGTGATGAGAGCCTGGCCGATGATCACCGACGCCAAACCGGCG
>CAYMMF010000198.1:0-3389 GCA_964391475.1 uncultured Propionibacteriaceae bacterium
CTGCCCGCGTTGGTTGAGATCTCACAATTGTGCCGGGACGCGGGCGTCCGACTTCATCTGGACGGTGCTCGGCTGTGGAACGCGCACGTGGCCACCGGGGTGCCTTTGGCGTACTATGGGGCGCTGTTCGACACGGTGAACGTCTGTCTTTCTAAAGGGTTGGGCGCGCCAATCGGCTCCGTCCTGGTGGGGTCGAAGGACGCGATCACCGGCGCCAGGGTGCTCCGCAAACGGTTGGGAGCGGGGTGGCGGCAAGCCGGGATGCTTGCCGCTGCCGGTTTGTGCGCCCTTGATAACCACATCGGACGACTAGCCGAAGATCACGAGGCGGCAGCCGCGTTCGCTGATGCTGTGGAATCCCGAGTGCCTGGTGTGAAGCAACCCCAGACAAACATTGTCGTGATCGACACCCACGAAACCCCCGCGGCGCTGGTTGCCGCACTTGCATCGCAGCGCGGGGTAGCTGTCTCTGCTCTGGGCCGAAGCATGCTGCGAGCAGTCACCCACATGGACGTTTCCGTCGACCAATGCCGCGCTGCCGGCGAGATCGTCGGGGACGCGCTGACCTCAGCACGCGCTCGATAACCCGACGAAGTTTCTACGGTTAACGCCTGTGAGCCCCAACTATGCAAGAAGTTGGGGCTCACAGGCTGGTCGTCGGCCTGCAGCGATCAGCCCTTGACGGCTCCAGACACCAAGCCGGAGGTCATGCGTGATTGCACCAGCAAGAAGAAGATGATGACAGGCACTGCGATCAGCGAGGATGCTGCCATCACCTGCGCCCAGTCGACACCACGGTTCACCGACGCGTTCAGGAAGCCTCTAAGCCACAGCGGCAGGGTCTGAGCAGAGGAGTCCGGTAGGACGACCAAGGCGATGGTGAACTCGTTCCACGCTTGGAGGAATGCGTAGACACCAGATGCCACAAGGCCCGGAGCCAGCAAGGGAAGTGTGATTCGCATGAAGGCGCCCGTCCGGGAAAGCCCGTCCACCATCGCCGCCTCTTCAAGGTCGGCAGGGACACCTGCTACGAACCCGCGCAGCATCCACACCGTGAACGGGATCACCGCGGCGGTGTAGAGCACGGTGACACCTAGCAACGAGTTCAAACCAAGTGCGGGAGCGTGAGCTCCGACGCTCGAGAGCATCTTGTATTGGGCTATGAACATGCCTTCAGCAGGCAGCATCTGAATGAACAGCACAGCCAGCACGAATGCCGTGCGACCCCGGAACCTGAACCGAGAGATCGCAAGGGCGGCGAGGAACGCGAACGCCAGAACCAGGAACACCGTCAACAGTGTGATCGAAAGGCTCATGCGGAGTGCCGATGCGAACCCGGGATCGGCGATGACACGCTTGAAGCTTCCCAGGGTGGCGTTGGTCGGGAAGAAGGACGGCGGGATCTGGCGCAGTCTGGCGTTTGGCGTCAACGCCGACAGCACCATCCAATACACGGGGAAGACCCATGCCACTGCAACGATCAAGCCGAGAATCGAGTAGAGGGTCGCCTTTATGGTGCGGGGCTTCATGATGCCGCGTCCTCCTTCATGAGGCTCCTGACGTATGGCCAACTCAGGGCGACGGTGAGCGCCAGGACGAAGAGCGAAACCGCAGACGCCGACGCGAAGTCTTGGCGTCCGACACCGAGTTCGTAGATGAAGTTGCCCAAAAGGTTGGTCTCCGAGACCGGGGCGCCAGCGTCTTGGAGCAATCGGATCTGGGCGAACACCCGAAGATCCCAGATGATCTGGAGCAGCAAAACGATGGAAAGTACGGGGCGCACCATGGGAAGCAGGATGCTGCGCAGGATCTGGCCTGCGGATGCGCCATCAATCTGAGCGGCTTCGATGATCTCGTCGGGAACTTGGGTGAGCCCTGCGTAAAGAGAGAGCGCGACGAACGGAACCGACATCCAGATGATTATCGAGGAAGCCACTATAAAGAAGGTTGCCGGGTGTGAGAGCCAGGCGAAACCGTCGAAGTTCGTGAGGCCGATACTTGCCAGGCTCCAGTTGACGACGCCGCTGCGGTAGTCGAATAACCAGCGGAACACGGTGACTGCGGCCACCATCGGCATCGCCCATGCAAGAAGCAGGCTGACCTGGATGGCGATCCGGATCGCCGCTGGAACCGCGCGCATCAGCAGAGCTAGCCCCAATCCGATTGCGACGGTGACGAATGCGTTGAGTAAGCAGAACGCGATAGACCTGGCAACCACGCTCCAAAGACGTTCATCGCTGAACACCTGGATGTAGTTGGCAAGACCGACGAATTTGGGTGGCTGGCCGAACTGCTGGGCCAACCCGTACTCCTGCATGGATGTGATGATCTGCCAGGTCACCGGGTAGCCCAAAGCGGCCAACAGAATCACCACAGCCGGCGTGAGTAGCACCAGCGGCACGATGGAAGTGCGCGGCTTTGTGCGAGCCACGGTGATGGTGGACATCTTTCTCCTCCGAAGGAAAGTTGCAGGTAAAGGTTGGGGTGCCCGGAATCCGAGCACCCCAACCTTTGGTAATCAGGCCTTGCCGTTGAGCATCGGCGTCAGCTTGGCGTCATACTCTGCAGCGATAGCTGCGACGTCTCCGCCTTCTGCGATCTTCTGGAAGAGCTCTTCGTATACGAATGCGCCTTCAATCGCGGCCCAACCGGGGGCGGCCGGGGTGAGCTTGGAGTTCTTTGCGGTTTCGATCATGGTCGAAGCGAACTTGTCGTCACCCAGGGAGCTGACGAACTTGGTGTTCGCCGGGCCCAGGCCGTTCTTGCCGAGCATCGTCTGGTATTCCTCGGAGAAGATGATCTTCAGCAGGTTCTTCGAAAGCTCGGGGTTGGCAGACTTGGCCGAGATGGCGATGTTGGAGCCGCCAGCGAACACCGGTGCTACGCCACCGTCGACGCCGGGCAGAGCGAAGATACCGAACTTGGATTCGTCGGCCATTCCGTCGCGGACCTCTTCGCCAGCATCATTCTTGGTCAGATCGCCGATCGACCAGCGCGCCCACCCGGGCGCCATGATCGTTGCGGCTGCCGGTGCGTCACCCTTGGCGCCATCGTTGAGGAAGTCCCAGTAAGCGACATCCCGCTCGGTGGTGGGCAGCTTGGACGCGCCCTTCACGATTTCCTGCCACATCGTCAAACCCTTGATCGTGTTCGGGTCAGACAGGGTGGACGTCCATTCGGTGCCGTTCACGGTCGCGAGCTCGCCACCGTTGGCGAAGACCCAGGAAATGCCGTTGCGTCAGTCTTGGCCGCCCATGGCGAAGCCGGACATCTTGTCTTTGGTCAGCTTCTTAGCGGTTTCGGTGAACTCGCCGAGGGTCTTCGGAACCTCTACGCCAGCTTCCTTCCAGATGTCGGGGCGGTAGAACATGTAGCGCGACCCGAAGTAG
>CAYMMF010000199.1:0-3360 GCA_964391475.1 uncultured Propionibacteriaceae bacterium
CTCGCGACGCAGCGCAGGTGTGCGCTTGTGTGATCAAGTCCCGTGACTGGGACGTCGCGCGTCGGTTCGCGAGCCGTCACGGGCTTCCTCAGTCCGATGTGTCGGCGATCTTGGCGCGGGTCGACCTGTATGACCTGCCGCCGAGCCTGTATCGAGAGGCGGGACTGTTGCCCGGCCTCACGTTGCGTTCCCTCGATGCGTTGCACTTGGCCGCCTCGATCCGCCTCGACGTAGAGGCGCTGGTCACCTACGACCTCCACCTCGCCGAGGCTGCGCAGCAGGTGGGACTGCCGGTTCACGCGCCCGGGCTTGAGTCCTGATCCGGCGGCCTGGTCATATCGCGGTCCGTGAAGAACCCCTACTTCAAAGCATCCGCGTTCACCACCACACAAGACGTCTATGCAGCCTGAATCAGCCGCTCACCTGTGGGATGCACGGATCGAGGCTAAGGGAGGTTCGACGTGATCGCGCCACACTTGTTCACGATCTCGCGGGAAGGGCCGGGGCAGCTGTCCACCATGCCGCTCCCCGCGGAGGCGACTGGTTGCAGGAGGAGATGCAAGCACTCAAGTTCCTTGGCGTGGACACAGTCGTCAGCATGCTCACCACCCCGGAGAACTGGGAGCTCGACCTGACCGACGAGGCCGAGGCGGCGCTCGAAGTGAGTCTACGGTTCGTCACAATGCCGACGCCGGATCGGGAAACACCGGCGCGGACCCCGACCTGGGCACTTGCGAGGTCGCTGGTTGATGGCCTAGACGCAGACCACGGTGTCGCCATCCACTGCCGTGCCGGCATCGGCCAGTCCTCCCTGCTGGCTGCGGCCATCCTCCGACTCGAAGGCGTGCTGGCGGACGAAGCCTGGGACCGCATCTCGCGTGCAAGGGGTCTGCCCGTACCCGACACGGACGGGCAGCGCCAGTTCATCTTTAAACCCCCAGAGGCCTAACCTGCCCCATTCGGGGTCGCGGCGTATGATTCAGTTGCCGGTTCTCAGATAGACGGCTCTGTTGTGCTCCCAGCCGCAGGCGCGATTTTCCGCAGTTCTCCACGTCCGGTAGAGGCCGGACACGTCGGAACCGACTTCGGGCGGGACGGGTGCTGTGCACTCGGCGTCGTCGACGTTGGTGACCGGGTGGCCCGGGGCAAGGAGGAAGATAGCCTCAGTCGTGACGGTGATCACGAGCTGTATGTGATCAACTAGATCCGCGCCAGGCCGAGCAGGACGTCGTTGGCCAGTACGGGATCGGCCGCATTCTGCTGGAACTGGCCGACCACGACGGCGACGTCGACCGGGCCGCCCGTCTGTGCCTGGCTCAAGTACTGGGGTCCCTCACAACACCGGACTCCAAGCGGAACTCGACCAGCGTCGACATCCTCGTCAAGGCCCCCGCCCTTACTGAGACGGCAGGCGACCGAGCCGGAGGGTATAGTCCGCACACCATATGGCAGATCCAGTGAAGCTACCGTGGTAGGACGGTGGGTAGTATTCTGGTCACATGGGTCAGGTGAAGCTGAGTGTGAGTCTCTCCGAGAGCGATGTCGCAACCCTAGACAAGTACGCCCGCGCTGCTGGCCTAAAGTCCCGCTCCGCGGCCATCCAGCAGGCGATCAGGCTGCTCGGTGACGCCGAACTCCAGTCCGCCTACGAGGCAGCCTGGCAGGAGTGGGAAGACTCGGGTGACGCCGACGCGTGGGAGTCCGCCACTGCCGATGGGACGGCTGATGCTCCGCAGTGAGATCCGTCTGGTCGATCTTGAACCCGCCCGCGCAGGGGAAGCGAACAAGCGTCGGCCTGCAGTGATCGTGAGCAACGACAACGCAAATGCCATTGCAGCGAGGCTGGGGCGTGGCGTCGTCACCGTGGTCCCTGTCACCAGTAACATCACGAGGGTCTTCCCCTTCCAGGTCCTTCTGTCCGCTGATGAGACAGGCATCTTCGTGGATTCGAAAGCCCAAGCTGAACAAGTTCGTTCGGTTTCGGTGGAGCGCCTGGGTCCCGCTATTGGCCGCATCCCTACCCACCTGATGGCCCAACTCGACGACGCCCTCCGCCTACACCTCCAACTCTGACCACAAGCTCCTAGCGGTAACGAAAGTGCATCTGTTCAATCCGACCCTCCCTGCGGCGGTGTGACTCCGCACGGGTCGAGTCTCCGGGCGGGCGAGGCCACGGACGAGCTCGGTGTCGGCGACCACGACGACACCCGTCCCCGTCCTCGCGGAATGACCCCCAGCGCTGGAAAGCCAAGAGCGCGGGCGGGGTGAGGCGGTCGTCGCCGGATACGGCAAGCAGCCCAGCTGTGAGCACGCTGCCATCTCCGGTGGGTCCGGCCAGCAACCAGGGGGCCGGCGCCTCGGCGTCCCGCTTGGGACGCCTACCACGAGAGCGTCGCGCGACAGATCCGGAAGTTCACGCGGACGCGGGTGTGCCTTACCTCGCCATCCCGAGGAATGTCATGAGAAGTCGCTCCAAGTCGACCATCTGCTGGCTCGACAGGCGCCCGACCCTGGCCTGGACGTTGCTCCTCCGGACCGTGGTCAGCTTGTCCAACATGATGTCGCTGTCCTGAGTCAGCCCGGTCAACCCACCGGCCACCGTCTACAGCTCTCCGCGTTGTCATTGCGAGGGTCGCGGGCGTAGGACTGCATGGCCGAGTCGAGGCGGAAGCAATCCTCGCGATTGTATTGCACACGTAGTACGCTGGAGCCGTGGGAGAAGGGGCCGATTGGCGGCATCGCGGCGACTACATCGCCAAGCATGGGCTGACGCCAGCCGCGGCGGACGAAGCACTCGCCGATCCGAATCGGCTCGCCATCAACCCAGATCCTGCATCCAGGTCCGGTCACACCGTCCGTGTCATCGGCTGGAGCACATCGCTTCAGTCTCTCGTGACGGTGATTATCCTCCCGGAGGACGACGTGACCTGGGGAGTGAACGCATGGTCCGCCAACATCACCGACCAACGACGCTACCGAGAGGAGGCCAACGATGGGGATTGAGGAACTGATCGCAGCCGAGGCCGAGGCTGCCGAGCTGGACCCGGACGCTGCGATCCGACCGGGGTCCAAGGTCACACGCGGCCACAACCGGGTCAAGACGCTTCAGGTGCGGCTCAACGACGACGAGTTCGCGGCACTCACCGCCGTCGCCGAACGGCTCGGGGTGCCCGCGTCCACGCTCGCCCGCGATCTGCTGCTGCGCGAACTGGCCACTCCGAGTGAGAGCCCGCAGGCTGTCATCGCCCGGATGCGGGCCGACCTCGACGCCCTCGCCTCGTCGGTGGCTTGACCCGGACGCTCAGCTGAGCCAGAACGGCCGCAGCATCGCGTGCTGGTAGCGCTCGACCATCCCGGTAG
>CAYMMF010000200.1:0-3340 GCA_964391475.1 uncultured Propionibacteriaceae bacterium
CAGGGCGTGGACCAGGGACGCTTGGTCGACTCCGGCCTCAAGCGACTCGCGAAGCGTCAACCGCAGAAAACCGGTGTCTCCGGTGACCAACGCGAAGTGGTACGCCGGACGGGTCACGAAGTCGTACGACAGGTCAGGCCCAACCGCCCCGGTGCTGGCGATGTCGTCGATCGCCAGGTTGAGTTCCTGGAACGTGAACCCACCCACCTTGCGGACCATCGACCCGATGAGTTGGTTCGCAGCTTGGGATAGCGGGTGCCCTTCTGACCATGCTGGTGCCTGCTCTGCACGTTTCTCGACGCCGAGGAAGCCGTTGGCGTCCAACCGCAGCCCACCCGAACCGAGGTCGAGCAGCGAGTGGAGGGCGTCACCCATGACCAATCGCATGCCGGCGAATGTCGGATCCAGCCAGTTGATCGACGGTTGGCCGTCCTTGAAGTAGTGCAGATACACCCAGCGCCGTGGCACGCCCTGCCAGTCGTGGAGGACGGGTGTGGCTGACCAGTTGGTTTCTTTCACGCCGGGGTCGTAGAAGATCACGCGCTGGAGCGCACCAATGATGTAACCGGCCTCCGCCAACGCCCGCTCGGCTTCGGGTGACAGGTTTACCGAGTCGACACCTTCGGGCACATCCGGGAGTAGATGCCAGGCGTCAGCGGGGATGTCGACCATGTGGTAGATGCCCGGGTAATCCTTGTAGTTCATCGTTGCGAGCCGGAAGTCAGCGCCCTTGCCGGTGTGCCCGGGGACGACGTCATCGATAATCGTGCCGTGATGCCTGGCTGCCGTTGCGCACATCGCCCGGAACTCGTCCTCGGTGCCGAACATCGGATCAATTGCCATGCTGATCCGGTCGAAGTGGCCATCGACGCTGGGCGTCAACTCCCATCCAGAGATCCCGCCAGCTAGCTTCACTGGGCCGGTGTGGACCGCATCAATACCGATTCGCTCGAACGCAGCCCAAAGGTCGTCGTCGCCGAGGGCTCCCAGGAAAGTGGTTCCGGACGCCGACACCATAGACAGCGGGTATCCGGTGAACCACGCTGACGCCTGCCGGACGGCCGCGCGCGGGTCAGGGCTCGCGTACGGGTTTTGCCACATCATGTGATGGCCGGCGAGTTGGCGCCCGAGAATGCGGGCGTCGTCGAGCATCGACTGCTCCTCCAACCACGTCACGTAAGCGGGGTTTCGTCCATCTGCTTCGAATGGAGGGGGACGCAGCGCTTCGGGTGCTTCCTGCTTGCGTCGTCTTGCGCTGGGACGCAGCCGGGTGGGACGCGCCTCGAAGCGTTGCTGGTCGAAACTCAACTCGGGAAGGACGTCCTCGGCGAGTTCGTCAGCCGGTGGGAGGTCAGCTTTTGATGCCACACCGAAAATCTATGGGTTCGATGGTCGGTACGCAGCTACCGGCTCCAAGACCTCATGCAATTCCACAACCAACCTGTCGGCTTTACCGGGAAGACGTTGGTGGTTGCCCTTTCTGGCTTCGGTGGCTGCACCGACATATCCAGCAGCTAGCGCTCTGGCTGTGCGGCGTACCGCGTCGTCATCGGGCAGGTAGCGGCAGGTGTGGAGGCTATGCTCCCCGGCTCCGACGAACATCATCAGGATCGGATAGCGCTCACCGTAGACCGCGAAGTCGTCGCTTCCGCACGATCGGAATGACTTGTCTACGAGCGTGAGCCCCGATTCGGTGAGTAGTGGGTCTATCGCGTGTGCGAGATGGGCGTCGTTAGACAGTGCGGGCCCACCCGGAATGATCCGTACTCTGGCTGTGGTGCCCCGGGCTGCCGCCATGCCTTCCGCCATTCTGGTTATCGCTGCGTGCAGGATCTCTCTGTCGGTTGTCGATGTAGTTCGGATGGTGCCCCGACAAGTCGCTGACGCAGCGATCACGTTCGGTGCTGTTCCACCCTCGATCTGGCCGATTGAGATCACTGACGGATGCGTCGGGTCGACCGCGCGGCTGCCCAACTCGTGCAACCCCGCAATGATGCTCGCGAGGATCCCGATTGGGTCGAGTGCCAGGTGTGGGTATGCGCCGTGGCCGCTGACTCCTCGCACTTTGATATCGAAGGCGTCGAATGCTGCGTTGACCGCGCCAGCTCCGGTTGAGACGTACCCTGTGGGTACTCGAGGTTGAACGTGGGCGCCCACCATCGAAACCACGCCGTGGGCGTCCAACAACCCGGACGAGACGACATCCCCCGCGCCGGGTGGGGACGATTCCTCGCGAGGTTGGAACAGCGCGGTCAAACCAACCGGTAACTCAACGGAGTGCGCAGCATTTAGTAGCGCCACTAGGGCAGCCAGGTGGACGTCGTGGCCGCAGGCGTGCATTATGCCGGGGTTTCGGGAGGCGAACGCCACGCCAGTGCGTTCCCGGATCGGAAGGGCGTCCAACTCAGCGCGGACACCGATCGAGCGCCCGGGGGGGCCAAACCGTCCGATCAGACCGGTTCCAGCAACCTTTGTTAGGTCGAACCAAGGCAACGCGGCGCGGACCGCATCTGCGGTGGGATCTTCGTCACCACCCAAGCGCGGATTGGCGTGAACCTGCCGGCGAAGTTCGTTGGCGGCAGGCAAAGCGTGATCAATCCCCGCCAATAGGAGATCCAGCAACGCAGAACCCATACCGGTGACCTTACTAAACCTCCCTGTGGTGTGAGATGGTCTGCCGCCCCTTGTGAAAAACAGGTTAGCCTGCGGTGAATGAGATGAACTGTGGGGGGAAAGATGTCGCAGCAATGCTGGTACTGCGGTTTGCAGGCGAATGTCAGGCAGACCTGTCCGCGTTGCGGTGCGCCGGAGTACCCGCCTGCGGAGTTTCGCGCCCCAGTTGCGCCTACAGGTTCTCAGCAGATTCCAGTCGCGCCGCCGCCTGCGCCAAGAAGGACGCCCCGCCGGATCGTGCTCGGCGTCGGGCTGGGGGTGTTGGCGTTGGCGTTGGTGGCGGGGGTTGCTTTCGCAACCACCCAGGTTCTTTCTGCGCTCACCGGAGGTGGGAACTTCCTGAACCCGAAAGCTCCAACGGCGACTTCAGAGTTGAAGGTGACCGGACGACCGCCTTCAACCGCTGGTTCGTGGTCAAGCGGTACGCGGGAGTTGTGGCGGGTTCGCGCGGATCGCGGCGGAGGGTTTGACGACGGGACTGGTTACGATTGGGTTCAGAACCTTCGCCCCGACGGTTGGCAGATGGGCTTCATGGTCGGAGATGTCAGCTATCTCACTAAGGTGCTGGATCCGGGCACGGGGCGGACAGTCTGGGAGTTTCATGGCAGTAGCGTTGGCCCGCAATCGTGTTCCGAAACTGCCGTGGACGGTTTGGTCCCTTGCCTGA
>CAYMMF010000201.1:0-3321 GCA_964391475.1 uncultured Propionibacteriaceae bacterium
ATCCTCCAGCTCTGCCAGGGTTCCGGCCCCGGCCGCCACCCGATACGTCCGCCAGGCCCGGTGCAGTTGCAGCACCCCGCGGCCTCCCTGTGCCAACCCGAACGCCGCGTCCGCGAGCGTGACCGCCAGGTACGTCGGCATCTCGTCCTACTCAGGTCGCCGGACGGCCGAGGCCGTGCAGATCCTGCGCGATCTGGGGACGCCGTTGCTGATCCATCAGCCGTCCTACTCGATGCTGAACCGTTGGGTGGAAGATGAACTGCTGGATGTCCTCGGCGATTCGGGTGTGGGCTGCATCGCCTTCTCACCGCTGGCCCAAGGTCTGCTTACCGACCGCTATTTGGACGGCGTGCCGGAAGGATCCAGGGCCGCCCAGGGCAAGTCGCTAGGTGGTGAGATGCTAAACGAGGCGAACCTGGGGCACATTCGGGCGTTGAACGAAATTGCGGTCGGCCGCGGCCAGAGCCTCGCTCAGATGGCGATCTCGTGGGTGCTACGCGACAGCCGAGTCACTTCAGCGTTGGTCGGGGCGTCCTCTGTCACCCAGCTTGAGAACAACGCTGCCGCGGTTCGCAACCTCGAATTCTCAGACGATGAACTCGCGGCAATCGACGTGCACGCGGTCGAGGGTGGGATCAACCTTTGGCAGGGCCCCAGCACTGCCTGAGGCCGGGCACTGACCTCATCGGTCTGAAGGAGCCAGCGAAACCCAAGCGAACTCGCCTGTGTCGAGTTCGACTAACCGTCGACCTTGGGCGAGTTGGTCGATCAACTCCCGCTCCAAGACGAGTGGGGATTCACCGGTCACGTCAATCACCACGGCTTGGGAGTCGGTCTCCACTGCGGTGGCGGCGACGTCGTCGATGGTGCACGGGACGGGACGCGCCTTCGGATCCCACTGCTGCATCAGATCGATACCGGTGAAAACGACAACGCCTTTTTGACCGACGGCCGATTCCAACAACACCGCAGCAGTCTCGGCGTGCCGATCGGGGTCGGGCCCATCGCTGGAGTCGTCCCCCGTTGCGACTATGGGGAGCAGGAAACGCCCCACGCACAAAGCGACGACCGCCCGCAGGTAGCTGATGTCAGATTCGTAGGCCGAAGCCATCAACGACCGAAGAGCAGGATCCGGCTCGCCGTGGTCGTCCGCGAACGCCGCGTTTGGTTGCCCAAGGGTTTTCACGGCCGCCAACCTACCTCACTCCATCTTCGGAATGCCGACACTCCAAACCCGGCAGGTTGTGGCACGGTTGGCACATGCCATTGGACTTCGTAGCCCTCGCGGTGAGCATCGGGCTCACCCTCGTTGGTCTGGTCATCACCGCATTGATCTGGAGCCGCGCGAAGTGGAAGACGGTCGTCTGGTGGCTGGGCGCGTCGTTCCTGCCCGTCGCGATCTTCATGCTCGGGCTCGTGCCCCAGGTGGTCGGGGCTTGGTGGACGCTCTCGGACTGGTGGCGCGGATTGACGTTCAACATTCTCGAGTCGATCGGCATCGGCGTCGCAATCGCCTCCGTCGCATTGATGCTCATTAGCAGGGTGATCCCCGCCAGCCCCCGCAAGCGTGCGGTGAAGAAAGACGCCGGGGCCACCCCCGGCCTGCCAAGCCCCGTCCTACCAAGCAGTGCGCCGCAGCCTCCGGCCCCCGCCAGCCAGGCGACGCCCAGTGACAACTTCGACGAGATCACAGAGATCCTTCGCCGACGCGGAATCGAGTGAGCTCAGGCTTTCTTGTACTCCCGATGCATCTGACGCAGCGTCTCAGCTGCGGCTTTGGCGCGCTCGCCGTCCACCCGCATGATGCCGAGCATCATCAGCCGTCCGATGTCACGCGTCACATAAAGGTACGCCCAGGGATCGTGCCGGCTCAGTTTCACGCTTTCCACCTCGTCCCACGAGACGCGGTGGGTACGCAACCCGTTGCGGAAAACCAAGCCAGAGGCGTCCGCCTTCACATAGCTGAGCCCCACCGACCACGCGATTGCGAGCATGAACGAAAAGATCAAGGCGATCTCAGCGACCTCGAAAACCCGAAACAGCAACCGGATCTCAAGAGGAAGCAAGAACCACAACAGGGTCATCACGCCGGGCAGAACGACCGTCCAAGCAGCGCAGTTGAGCAGCATTACCCGGGGACGAAATACGACAGTAGGCACAGCAATCACAACCTGCAGGCGGCGATGTCGGTGACCAGAATGCCCTCGGCGCCGACATCCCAAAGTCGATCCATGATCGTGTGCGTCTGCGCGGCTGGCACCAGGGCGCGAACGGCGAGCCAACCCTCACGAGCAAGCGGCGAAACGGTCGGCGAATCGATGCCAGGGGTGATCAGGCAGGCAGCATCGAGCAGGGTTGCTGGAATGTTGTAGTCGACCATCCGATAATTCCGAGCGGTCATAACACCCTCAAGTCGGCGGCGCAGTTGGGTCAACCCCGCAGGCGCCTCGACACCCTGAGGTTGAATCAGGATCGCCTCAGACTCAAGAATCGGGTCACCAAAGACCTCCAACCCAGCCCTCTTCAAAGTGGAACCGGTCTCTACCACGTCGGCGACAGCGTCCGCAACCCCTAACCGAACCGAAGACTCAACCGCACCGTCGAGGTGGATCAACCGCGCTGCGACACCGTTGCTCTCCAGGTAGGCCCCGAGCAGGCCGGAGTAGGACGTTGCGATCCGCTTGCCGTCCAGATTCGCCAAGGTCCAACCGGCACCCCCAGGAGCCGCGAAGCGGAACTTCGTGCCACCGAAACCCAGCGCCATCACCTCCGCGGCCCTGGCGCCCGAGTCGAGCAGCATGTCGCGCCCAGTGAAACCAAGGTCAAGTGTGCGTTCCCCCACATACACGGCGATGTCTCGCGGCCGCAGGTAGTAGAACTCCACGTCGTTGTCTCGGTCGACGAGCACCAAATCTTTGGCGTCGTGACGCTGGCGGTAGCCGGCCTCCAGCAGCATGTTGGTGGTTGCCTCTGCAAGGGACCCCTTGTTGGGCAACGCGATTTTGAGCAGGTCAGTCACGGCGTCCACACTAGCCGGACGCCTACAAGTACCTATAAACGTCGGTCAGGCTGAGTCCTTTGGCGAGCATCATCACCTGCAGGTGGTAAAGCAATTGGCTGATCTCTTCGGCCGCAGCCTCGGTGGATTGGTACTCGCACGCCATCCAAACCTCGGCAGCCTCTTCGACGATCTTCTTTCCGATCGCGTGGACGCCAGCATCCAATTGCCGCACCGTGCCGGACCCCTCAGGACGGGTCTTGGCCTTGTGGGAAAGCTCTGCGAACAGTTCCTCGAACGACTTCACAAGCGGTGAGCCTACC
>CAYMMF010000202.1:0-3011 GCA_964391475.1 uncultured Propionibacteriaceae bacterium
ACGAAAGAGATACCAGCCGGTGCCTACAATCCAGCAGTTGGTCCGCAAGGGCCGCACTGACAAGGTCAGCAAGAACAAGACGCCCGCGCTCAAGGGCTCGCCCCAGCGCCGCGGCGTGTGCACGCGCGTGTACACCACCACGCCCAAGAAGCCGAACTCCGCGCTGCGCAAGGTTGCGCGCGTCCGGCTGTCGTCGGGCATCGAGGTCACCGCGTACATCCCCGGTGTGGGGCACAACCTCCAGGAGCACTCGATGGTTCTGGTGCGTGGCGGCCGTGTGAAGGACCTTCCTGGCGTCCGGTACAAGATCATCCGCGGGTCGCTCGACACCCAGGGCGTGAAAGACCGCAAGCAGGCCCGCAGCCGCTACGGCGCGAAGAAGGAGAAGTAATGCCTCGAAAGGGTCCGGTCCAAAAGAGGCCGATCGTCGTCGACCCGGTCTACGGTTCACCGCTGGTTACCCAGTTGGTGAGCAAGATTTTGCTCGACGGCAAGAAGACCACCGCGCAGAGCATTGTGTATGGCGCCATGGAGGGCACCAGGGTCAAGACCGGCGTTGATCCTGTGCAGACCCTGAAGAAGGCGTTGGACAACATTCGCCCTGCTGTTGAGGTCAAGAGCCGTCGAGTGGGTGGCGCCACTTACCAGGTGCCCGTTGAGGTCAAGCCTGGACGCGCCACGACCCTGGCGTTGCGTTGGCTGGTGGGGTACTCCCGTCAGCGGCGCGAGAAGACGATGACCGATCGTCTGATGAACGAAATTCTCGATGCAAGCAATGGTCTTGGGGCCAGCGTTAAGAAGCGTGAAGACACGCACAAGATGGCAGAGGCTAACCGCGCTTTCGCCCACTACCGCTGGTGAGACTGTTCGAGGCTCTCTCTCGCTCGGCGAGAGGGGGCCTTGATGCTGTCCACGTCGAAACGAACACCGACTCACATTCTTAGGGAGATAACCCGTGGCCATTGACATCACGACCGACCTGGCCAAGGTACGAAATATCGGCATCATGGCCCACATCGACGCGGGCAAGACAACCACCACCGAGCGCATCCTGTATTACACGGGCATCAACTACAAGCTTGGGGAGACCCACGACGGGTCGGCGACCATGGACTTCATGGAGCAGGAGCAAGAGCGTGGCATCACGATCACGTCCGCTGCGACGACCTGTTTTTGGCACGACTACCAGATCAACATCATCGACACGCCTGGCCACGTGGACTTCACCGTCGAGGTGGAGCGTTCGCTGCGGGTGTTGGATGGTGCCGTCGCGGTGTTCGACGGTGTCGCTGGTGTCGAACCGCAAAGCCAGACTGTTTGGCGTCAGGCGACCAAGTACGGCGTCCCCCGCATTTGTTACGTGAACAAGCTCGACCGCACCGGTGCGAACTTCGAATACGTGGTGAAGACGATCAAGGAGCGGCTCAACGCCACCCCTGGCGTCATCCAACTGCCGATCGGGGCAGAGTCGGACTTCATCGGGGTTGTCGATCTGATCGGAATGCGGGCGCTCACCTGGCGAGGTGAGACGAAGGTCGGCGAAGACTACACAGTCGAAGAGATTCCGGCTGACATGGCGGACGAAGCTGCCGCAGCTCGCGAGGAGCTCATCCAACTGTTGGCCGACCACGACGACGAGTTCGCAGAGGAGTGGCTGCTGGCCGAGGACGCGGGTGAGGAGCTTTCTCAGCCGTCCATCAAGGCTGCGCTGCGACGGTGCGTGCTCGCCGGGTCTGTCAACGCGGTCGTGTGCGGCACTTCGTTCAAGAACAAGGGTGTCCAGCCGATGTTGGACGCCGTGATCGACTACCTGCCCTCGCCGCTTGACGTGCCCGCGATCGACGGTTTCAAGCCTGGCGACGAGTCGACGGTGTTGGAGCGCAAGCCCAGCAACGACGAACCGTTGAGCATGCTGGCGTTCAAGGTCGCAGCTGACCCACATCTGGGTCGGTTGACCTATGTGCGGGTGTATTCCGGTGTGCTCAAGGCCGGGTCGCAGGTTCTGAACGCGACCAAAGGCAGGAAGGAGCGGATCGGCAAGATCTACCAGATGCATGCGAACAAACGGCAGGAGATCACCCAGATCGGTGCTGGCATGATCTGCGCAGTCATGGGGTTGAAAGACACTACGACTGGCGAGACTCTGTGCGATCCACAGGCGCCCATCATCTTGGAGTCGATGGAGTTTCCCAAGCCGGTCATCGAGCAGGCCATTGAGCCCAAGACGAAGTCTGACCAAGAGAAGCTTTCGGCTGCGATTCAGCGCCTGGCAGAAGAGGATCCGACGTTCCAGGTTCACACTGACGACGAGACCGGCCAGACGATCATCGCTGGCATGGGCGAGTTGCACCTCGACGTCCTCATCGACCGGATGCGTCGCGAATTCAAGGTTGAAGCCAACATCGGTAAGCCGCAGGTGGCCTACCGAGAGACGTTGCGGCGCGCTGTCGACAAGGTCGAATACACCCACAAGAAGCAGTCGGGTGGTTCGGGTCAGTACGCCAAGGTCATCATCGCGCTTGAACCTGGCGAGCCGGGCTCGGGTTACTCGTTTGCGAACGCCGTCACAGGCGGTCGCATTCCGCGCGAGTACATTCCCGCGGTCGACCAGGGGGTTCGGGACGCGTTGGCGTTCGGCCCGTTGGCCGGTTACCCGGTCGAAGACATCAAGGTGACGCTGTTGGACGGCGCCTACCACGATGTTGACAGCTCCGAGCTCGCGTTCAAGATCGCCGGTTCGATGGTGTTCAAGGAGGCTGCCCGCAGGGCTGATCCGGCGCTGCTGGAGCCCCTGATGGCGGTCGAAGTCACGACCCCGGATGAATACCTGGGCAACGTGATCGGTGACCTCAACAGCCGACGGGGCGCAGTCCAGGGCATGGAGGAGGTGCACGGCAACCAGGTCGTGCGCGCCCTCGTGCCGTTGTCGGAGATGTTCGGCTACGTGGGTGACCTTCGGAGCAAGACGTCGGGTCAGGCGTCCTATTCAATGGAGTTCCACTCCTACGGCG
>CAYMMF010000202.1:3021-3272 GCA_964391475.1 uncultured Propionibacteriaceae bacterium
GCCCCAAGTCTGTGGCCGAAGAGATCGTCGCCAAGGGACGCGGAGGCACCGAGTAACCCGGCCAATTACTCTGCGCAGGGGCGCTCAGTTTGACTCTCCTGCGGCAGTAGATAAAACTTGGTCTGGTCCGCCCTGGCGGGCTTGACCACGGAGTCAGTACAAAAACCACCACCGCGCGAAATCCGTGCGGGGAAAAGAAAGAGGAGCCCAAGTGGCAAAGGCCAAGTTCGAGCGGACCAAGCCGCACTGCA
>CAYMMF010000203.1:0-3266 GCA_964391475.1 uncultured Propionibacteriaceae bacterium
CGGGAAGACCCATGCGGTGACGACGGCCCTGGTAGGAGCCGATCTCGATCTTGCGACGGATGTCTGCTGCGACGCTACGCCGCAAGTCACCTTCGACCTCGTAGTTAGCTTCGATGTGATCGCGAAGGGCTACGAGCTGATCGTCAGTGAGGTCCTTAACTCGGACGTCACCGGAGACGCCGGTGGCTTCCAGGGTTTCATTGGCGCGGGTGCGACCGATACCAAAGATGTAAGTGAGTGCGACCTCTAGGCGCTTATCGCGCGGTAGATCCACTCCGATGAGACGTGCCATCAGGCGGTTACCTTTCTGATTTTGTCGACCCCTTGGTTGGAGCCGCGAAGGTGTCTGGCGTGAAGCGTCCCGTACCGCCTGGCACGGGCCCCGGCCTTCGCCCGGGGGTCGGATCGGAAGGATTGGCACGCCGGACTTGCCGTCCGACATCCTTCCGGGTGTGCTTTCACGCTATTTAGTTGGCTGAGGGACCAGTGATCGCGCCCCTCGTCAGCAGCGGGCGGTCAGCCCTGGCGCTGCTTATGGCGGGGGTTGTCGCAGATCACCATCACGCGACCGTGCCGGCGGATCACCTTGCACTTGTCACAGATCTTCTTGACGCTCGGCTGAACCTTCATCGAGCAACTTTCTGACTTGCGTTCAGGCGCAGCGGACTGCGTCCCGAACTGGATGGATGATGCTTTAACCTTCGGTTACTTGTGCCGGTAGACGATGCGGCCACGAGTCAGGTCATAGGGAGAGAGTTCGACGACAACGCGGTCGTTGGGGATGATGCGGATGTAATGCTGCCGCATCTTGCCGCTGATCGTCGCGAGTACGCGGTGGCCGTTTGCGAGTTCCACCCGGAACATCGCGTTCGGCAGAGCCTCAACGACGGTCCCCTCGAGTTCGAGGGCGCCTTCCTTCTTAGCCATGGTTCCTAACTGGATGTGGACGAACGATCACCGGACACAGGTGACCGACGCACCATGGTACGCCAACAGGCGATACCACCTCAAATCACGGAGCCGAACACTGCGATTAGCAGGAACAACGCCAGCAGGATTCCCGCACCTACCAGCAGCATGGTTTTGATGGAAACCGTCCGGGCAGGCACCAACTCGCCTGGCTCGACCGTCGTTTGTTGCGCGACTATCGCAGGTTGGTCGTAGGTCGTTGTGGGCGGGAGAGCTTCGACGACCGGCACCAACTCTCCCAACGTGCGAGCAGCGAACAACAAGTCAAGATGGCTGCGGTAGGCGTCCGAATCGATAGCGCCATCCGCGAACGCCTGGTTCAGCCGAACCGACAAGGCTTCCCGCTCGTCGTCTTGTACCGGCAAGGCCGGTGTCGAACGGTATTTTGACGAGATTGGCAGGTTGGTCACCCCACAAGGGTAGCTTCACCAAAATGTTTGCGGTTAGATAGGGGACGCCTGGCTCACCCACCGGGTGAGACACAACTGCGCGATTTGGGGCTTCCCTAGCTATTCTTTGCGCCAGTCCCGACTACCGTGACCTTATCTTCGCGAAAGGAATCACTTTGAAGCGCTCCAGAATCCTTGCTGCCGCAGGCGTCCTTGTCGCCTGGACGGTGGCGCTCTCCGGCTGCTCCGGCGGCCAGCCCGCCCCCAGCGACACGAAGCCAGCTGCCCCGGAGGCGAAGGCTGAATACAAGATTGGCATCACCAAGATCCAGCCGCACCCGTCGCTCGATGCCGCAGCCGAAGGGTTTAAGCAGGCATTGGCCGACGCCGGTGTCAAGGCGACGTACGACGAGAAGGACGCCCAGGGCGACCCCGGCACCCAGACCGCGATCGCGGGCACCTTCGCAAGCTCGGACCTCGACCTGATCCTGGCGATCTCCACCCCGACCGCCCAGGCGGTTGCGCAGGCCATCCAGGACAAGCCGATCCTATTCACCGCAGTCACAGACCCTGTCGACGCCAAGCTGGTCGCCTCAAACGAGGCTCCTGGCGCGAACGTCACCGGGACAACCGATTTGAACCCGGTTGCCGAACAGATCGCCTTGATCAAGAAACTTCGCCCGGACGCCAAGAGCGTGGGCATCATCTGGTCCACCAAGGAGACAAACTCTGCCATCCAGGTCGAAATCGCCAAACAGGCCGCCTCAGAACTGGGGCTGACGGTGGTGGACAAGGGGATCTCCGAGGCCAATGACATCGCCACCGCTGCCGATTCCCTGGACACCGACGCGATTTACGTCCCAACCGACAACACCGTTGTCTCAAGCCTAGAGACGGTTATCGCTGCAGCGGAGAAGAAGCAGATCCCCTTGGTTGTGGGCGAGGGCGATTCCGTCAAGCGTGGCGGAATCATCACCTACGGGATTGACTACAGCAAGTTGGGATACCAGACCGGCGAAATGGCCGTCCGGATTCTGACCCAAGGCGCTGACCCGGCGTCCACACCCGTGGAGAGCCAGAAGGATCTGACGGTGTACGTGAACAAGGCGGCGGCAGAGCGCATGGGCGTAACAATCCCGTCCGACCTGCTCGACGGCGCCGAGGTGCTCGGCTAGCTCATGCTGACCGCAATCGATCTGGGTCTGATCTACGGACTGATGGCGCTGGGGGTCTACTTGACCTTCCGGGTCCTCGATTTTCCTGATCTGACCGTCGATGGCAGCTTCACAGCTGGCGCAGCGACGGCGGCAGTCCTCATTATTGGGGGCTGGCCGCCGCTGCTGGCCACCGCCGTCAGCTTCTTCGTGGGTGCGCTGGCCGGGTTAGTAACCGGTTTGTTGCACACGAAAGGCCAGATCAACCCGCTATTAGCGGGCATCCTGACCCAAATCGCGCTCTATTCGGTCAACCTGCGAATTATGGGCAAGGCGAACACTCCCCTGCTGCGCGAAACCACACTGCTATCGAAAATGCGCGAACAACACTTGTTTGGCACCTGGACGTCGGTGGCGGTTTTCGCAGCAGTGACTCTAACCTTCATGTTCCTCCTGGACTGGTTCTTGAACACCGACCTGGGCCTCGCACTGCAAGCCACCGGTGACAACGAACGCATGATCCGGGCACAGGGAGTCTCCACAGACTTCACTAAGGTCCTTGGACTGAGCCTGAGTAACGGACTTGTGGGCCTCGCTGGCGCACTGATCGCGCAATACCAGGGGTACGCGGATATCGGAATGGGTATTGGCCTCATAATCGCCGGTTTGGCGTCGGTGATCATCGGCCAGGCTCTCATCACCAGCCGGCGCTTTGTCTTCGCCACCTTCGCAGTGGTGCTTGGGTCCGTGCTCT
>CAYMMF010000204.1:0-3247 GCA_964391475.1 uncultured Propionibacteriaceae bacterium
AGAGCAGCGGTCTCCAAAACCGCAGGTTGGGGGTTCGAGTCCCTCTTGCCCTGCTTGGCCAACGCGAAACGTCGGCCTCGCGAACACAATTGATTGACTAGGTTAGGACGATTCGACGTGGTGGATAACAGGCTTGATTCCTCCGGCGAGGAGTCTGTGCCGTCTGACGCGGTGAACTCGTCTGATTCACCTAGCGAAGATCTTCCTGGCGAGTTTCTCGCGGAGCATTTGGCAACTGCTGAACCGTACGAGGTCACTTCTGACGAAGTCGAGGCGGAAGAGTTGGACTCGTCTGAGCCGGATGTCGACGAAGAGGTGAGTGACCCAGATCAGCTGTCTGAGGCGGAGTCTGTCGCAGCGATTGCGAGGAGTTCGCGCCCGCAGCGGCGCACCACTCCCTCGAAGGGACGCCCGACCCCCCGGAGTCGTAAGCCGGTTGTTGCTCAGCGGGGTGACAAGCGTGCTACTCCAACGCAGTTTGCGAAGGAGTCTGTCGAGGAACTCAAGAAGGTCATCTGGCCAACTGGAGTTCAGGTTCGTCAGTACTTCTCGGTTGTGCTCGTCTTTGTTCTTGCAGTCATTTTTTACGTCAGCGTCATCGACACCGCCGTCGGCGCATTGCTGCTGAAGATCTTCGGGTAAGAATCGACGAGTACGGAGAACGTGTGACTCAGGACAACACGCCCCTTGAGGGTTTGGGCGAAGACTTCGAGATCGATCTGGGTCTCGATGAGACGCCGACGGCTGATGATTTCGAGTTGAATCTCGACTTTGGTGAGTCGGAAGAAGCCGTTTCGGACGACATCGTCCTCGATTTGGGTGACGAAGAAGAGCTTGAGTCGGAACCGGAATCGGAGACTGACGAGGACGCCGCGGTGGCTGAGTTGCGCGCTCGCATCGAGTCGGAGTTCGGTGACTGGTATGTCATTCACACGTACTCCGGCATGGAAAACCGAGTGAAGCAAAATCTGGATGCTCGGGTTCAGACACTTGGGATGGAAGACCACATCTTTGAGACGGTCGTGCCGACCGAAGACGTGGTGGAGATCCGAAACGGTGTTAAGAAGACGGTGACCCGCACGGTTCTTCCGGGTTATGTGTTGGTTCGCATGGACATGACGGACGAGTCCTGGGCTGCCGTTCGACACACGCCCTCCGTGACTGGTTTCGTCGCGCACGCTCACACCCCGATTCCGTTGACGATCGACGAGGTCGTTTCCATGCTCGCACCAGGGGCTATCGCTAAGGCGGTTGCCCAGTCGTCCGGGCCTGTGGCAAAGAAGAAGAAGGTCGAAGTGGCTGACTTCCAGATCGGCGACTCGGTCATGGTTGTCCAGGGCCCGTTCGCCGGTGTCCACGCCACGATCACCGAGATCAACGTGAACAACCAGCGCATGAAAGCGCTGGTCGAGATTCTGGGGCGGGAGACCCCCGTGGATCTCACTTTCGCTCAAGTCCAAAAGGACTGAGTGGATCGTTCACGGAGCCCGTTCGCGGGCAATTGAAACCGAGTGAGGCGTCCCGGCCTCGCCATGACATCTAACAAGGACCCAATATGCCTCCCAAGAAGAAGGTGGCGGCTCTCGTAAAGGTCGCCCTCAATGCGGGCGCGGCAACTCCGGCGCCTCCCGTCGGTACCGCTCTTGGTCCGCACGGCGTGAACATTATGGAGTTCTGCAAGGCGTACAACGCCCGGACAGAATCCATGCGCGGCAACGTCATTCCCGTCGAGATCACGATTTACGAGGACCGGTCGTTCTCGTTCATCACCAAGACCCCGCCGGCAGCCGAACTGATCAAGAAGGCCGCTGGTCTGAAGGGCGGTTCTGCGAACCCGCTGAAAGAGAAGGTCGGCAAGATCACTTCGGCCCAGGTTCGCGAGATCGCTGAAACGAAGATGCCTGATTTGAACGCCAACGACGTCGATGCTGCGATGAAGATCGTGGCAGGTACTGCTCGTTCGATGGGCGTCGTAGTCGAGGGCTGAATGCCCACTGTGGAAGGGTCAGCGCGGCCCGCACCACACCTGGTTGCAGGAACAACACAAAGGAAAACCAGTAATGAAGCGCAGTAAGGCTTACAGGGCGGCGGTCGAGAACGTCGACGCCGATCAGTTGTATACCCCAGAAGAAGCCCTCGCCTTGGTGAAGAAGAATGCCTCGGCGAAGTTTGACGAAACTGTGGAGGTCGCACTCAGGCTTGGAGTCGATCCCCGAAAGGCGGACCAGATGGTTCGCGGCACTGTGAATCTTCCCAACGGTACTGGCAAGACGGCTCGGGTCCTCGTCTTCGCCACGGGTGAGAAGGCCGCAGACGCTATTGAAGCAGGCGCTGACGAGGTCGGCGCCGATGAGTTGATCGAGAAGGTAGCCGGTGGTTATCTCGACTTCGATGCGTGTGTCGCCACTCCTGACCTTATGGGCAAGGTAGGACGCCTCGGCCGGATTCTCGGTCCGCGCGGTTTGATGCCGAACCCGAAGACCGGCACGGTGACCATGGATGTTGGGAAGGCCGTGAACGACATCAAGGGCGGAAAGATCGAGTTCCGTGTTGATCGTCACTCCAACCTGCACTTCATCGTGGGTAAGGCGTCTTTCACGGACGAGCAGTTGGCGCAGAACTTTTTCGCAGCTATCGACGAGGTTCTCCGGCTCAAGCCGTCCGCGGCCAAAGGCAGGTACATCAAGAAGATGACTATTGCCTCAACGATGGGTCCTGGCGTCCGGGTCGATCCTTCCCGCACGAAGCCCGCGGAGTAGCGTTATTGAGTTGCGCCACATCTTGACTGTCGGCGCAGTGACGTACTTTCGTTTGCCCCCAGTCTTTTGGCTGGGGGCAAACGTGTTGGTGCGGTAGGTGTGGGGGCGTGTGGACGCTCCGCTAGGGTTCAATCGTTTCGCTAACGTTACGCGGCTAGTGGAACGACGTTGGGTTAGCGAACGTGGACCTAACCAGTTGCGAGAGGGGAACTCACGACTGGTTGGGTATGCCGACGAGCCACACGGATGACCACCGTCGCGTAGTCGGTTTGGATTAGGACGTTCGACAGGCTATGCTTACGATCCGCTTCAAGGAGCTTTGTCCCTCCCGAGTATGGGAGAGATGAGCGGCCAAATCAGACGATTTGACATCACTTGGATCGGCAAGTAAAGTTAGTAGACGTTGCCCCAAGAGCCGGTGAGAGCCGATTCGAGGTGTGTGGCGGAAGTTTGAGAACTCAACAGCGTGCTTAAGTTATTGCCAGTTT
>CAYMMF010000205.1:0-1031 GCA_964391475.1 uncultured Propionibacteriaceae bacterium
CGAACCATGCGCCTGTGACTTAGCGGGAGGTCGGTGAATCAATATCGAGACTTACCCACGCAGGAACACCGCGAACCCGTTCACACGCTCCCACGAACGAGTGTTGGAACCACCGATTGAACCAGTCAATACGCCGCTCTGCACTACCCCGAACGGCTCACTGAAGTCAGCGCGCGATCGCATCGCTCGGACACCTCGCACCCATCAAGAAGGAGAATGAGTACTACCTGGAGATCAACCCCCAAAGCCACCCGGTGCTGGGAACACTCGCCCTCCACTAAACCTGGAGCGATTCAGGTGTCGGGGAAATCAAGGCGGGCCCGTCCGGAGATCATTTCCAGGGCCCACCCGTCACGCAGCTTGCTCACCAGGTGGGTGATCGCCGCGACCGTGGTCAGACTCGTGGGCTGACGTGAACGCTCAGTTCGCAGCTGGGCCTTGCGGTGTGCGCGTCCTGCCCGGTACTGGGGTGTGATCGCTGCTGTGGAGGGTGCGATCTCACAGACCGAAAGTTTGTTTCGGCGTAGCTTCTCGATCTCGATCCAGTCGTCCAAGCTCAGGTGGTTGCATTGTTGGGTGACGAGAACGCGATGCTTTCTTGATAGGTCTTGATAGGTGTGGTGATCGATCAAGTGTGTCGTGCTCCCTCCTCGTTTACGCGGATCGCCGCGCGCGAGTCGGGACGTTGCACTTCAGTTCAGAACTCGGAGTCCCCTCTCCTCCCCGACATTCTGACATTGTGAAATAGGCATGTCGGAACGGAGACCCCATGCTGAGTCCAACACCAACGAGAACGGGCAATGACTCCAAGCCGCATGCCACAAATTCGGAATGGACGTAAACATCACGACGAACGCCTACTGGGCCACTGACGCGGACCGCATTACGGCACGTCTGCGACTCATCTCGGATACCGGAAGCGTCAGTCTGACGACATCCACGGACCTCTTTCATCAAGAGTTTGTGCCCCTCGCGCGTGTTAAGCGTCTGGTGGCAGTCGCGGGATGGCTCGGGATCCCGGTCGTCGTGGA
>CAYMMF010000205.1:1041-3231 GCA_964391475.1 uncultured Propionibacteriaceae bacterium
GCCAGGGTGTCGAGGTGGCAGCCTCGCAGTTCGTTCCAGTGGGACGGGCCTCAGACCTACCGGTCGCCGCGTAGGCAGCCGAGCCTGATCTCGAACGACTGGCCGGGCCCTGCAACGCCGCGATGCGAAGTGTCACCCTGGATGTCGACGGCACCGCCTACGGGTGCTGTGGCTTGCTTATCCGTGAGCATATCGTCGGCAGGTTTCCCACCGATTCACTCGCCGACATCGTCACGTGGGCGATGAGCAGCCCGGTACGAATCCGGCGGACAACGACATTCGCCACGATGGTGCCGAGGATGACAGAAACGCCCGATTCTGTCGTGAGCTGGACGACGTGGAGGGGCTCGGGACCCAAGGCTTCCGACCTGTCGAGTGCAGGATCCTTCGCGTGACATGGTAAATGCGTCCGACGTTGACGAGGTGGGATCAGCTCCTGAGAAGGCTCCCACCTCGTCCGCGTACCGCTGGTGGTTGGCGTCCGACTCGTCAGCCGCTGCGGCGACCGGCCTGCGAGACTTGGTGCTACCGCTGCTGGCACTCATGGTCACCGGATCGGCGGCCCAGGCCGGGCTCGTCGGCACGGTTCAGGCTGTACTCACGCAAACTTTCCTCATACCCGGCGGGCTGATCATCGATCGTTTCAGCCGCAAGCGGTTGATCATCCTCAGCGGCGTGGTCAACGCCGGCGTGCTGTTCTTGCTCGCGATCCTGGGTTGGTCGGGGCAGTTGTCGCTCGGCATCCTGTTGGGCGCAGCAGCGGTCTTCGGATTGGCGAGTGGATGGCTGGGGGAAGCCAGCGATGCCGTCCTGCGGAGCGTAGTGGCGGTGGAGCGCTATCCGCAGGCCATCACCGTCAACGAAGGACGTGACGCCGCGCTTCGGCTCGCGGCCGCCCCAGTCGGCGGCTACCTTCTGGGCATCGCGGCTAGCGCGGGACTCGCCGTAGCGGGCGCGCTCCAGGCCCTCTCCGCGATGCTGATCCGGCCGCTGCGTATCGCCCCCACCGGTGGCGAGAAGGCGGCTGGCGCCGTAAGTCCCGTGATGGAGGCAATCAGGTGGCTTCGGTCTCGTCGACGCGCGATCCTTCTGGCGTTGCTGGTGGGCGCGGTCAACTTCAGTGTCAGCGGTGTGATGACGACGACCCAGTTCACGGCTGTCGCTCGGACGGGCCGAGCGCTCGACGCCGGCCTGCTCACGACAGCGGCGGGCGTTTCTGTCATCCTCGGCGCCATCGCAGCGAATGTCGTTGTCCGCCGGATTCGTACCGGGCTGCTGATCCCTCTGACGTTCGTGTGGCTCACCATCGGCATGGCCGGGATAGCCGTGTTCAACAGCGGCGCCCCGCTCGTTGTTCTCCTAATGCTCACGTTCCTTGGAGTGCCTTCGGTCAACGCGGGCATGGCCGGCTTCTTCTTCGCCTCTACCCCAGAGGCAATGCAGGGGCGCGCACAAGCGCTGTTGGCGACGTTGACGGTGGGCATCGGCGCTTTGGCGCCCTTGTCGGTCGGGCTCGCATTGCAGGGTTTGGGCCCCACCGTGGCCTACACTGTCGCACTCAGTCCGATGCTGGTGGCGTTGGTCGTCTCGATCTTTGCTAAGCGGATTAGGGAGATTCCGCGTCCTGCCCGATGGTCGGATCTGCCCCTCTGAGGGTCTTCCCAGATCATGAGTCTGCAGGCGGACACTGCAGGCTTGTATTACTTGCAGTGCCTCTCGACGTGGGTGGTCTGTCTCGAATGGGCGCCGCATCACGCACAAGCAAGGGACAGCCCACTCCCGAAAAATGCACCCCGGGAACCAACTCCGGCGAGTTCACTGCCAACAGCGCGAATGGCCACTCGAACGGGAACGGAATTCCCGGGGTGATGACGCCGCCGGGGCCAGGTTAGAGCACCGAACCAGGGATGTAGGACGCCGCGTGGGGGTAGGCGTCAGCCAACTCCTGAACCCGGGAGGCAAGGGCGTCCACCTGAGCGCGAGCAGAACCGGTGAGTTCGATCGGATCGGCGAGGGCGGCGTCCAATTGTTCGCGGGTCACGCCCAGCCGTGGGTCGGCTGCCAGCCGATCAAGCAAGTTGTTGTCGCTTCGCCCGGTCTCTCTCATGTCAAGCGCCACCGCGACAGCATTGGTCTTGATGATCTCGTGGGCTACCTCGCGGCCGGTGCCCGCACGCACGGCCGCCATCA
>CAYMMF010000206.1:0-3089 GCA_964391475.1 uncultured Propionibacteriaceae bacterium
GGAGTCACAAGATTCTGCCTCGCCACCTTGGACGAAAGTGTGAGCAAGCACCACGCTGCGTCCCTCACGCAACGCCGCATCGGCCCGTACGGCGTCCATCGCACGGCCGAGCGCATCGGCCTGCGATCGCATCATCTGTGCATCGGGCCACGTGGTTCGCATTCGAAGCGGCTCTAAGTAGGGCACTCCGTAGAAATGGACCGGACCATGCTCGTCGTTCAGCGTCACTGGTTCAGCCAGTGACTCGGTGCGCGTCAGAACGTGGACGCCGGACGCCCCAGCAAATGCAGCTTTGGCCCCCAGCCTGGCGGGGGAATCATGGTTACCACTGATGAGGACGACTCCTGCTCCGGCCTTTCTGATCGCCAACAGCACCTGATCTAGCAGTTCAATTGCCTCGGCTGATGGGGTGGCCGAATCGAAAATGTCACCGGACGCCAACACAACATCAACCTGCCGAGTTCGCGCCACGTCAACCACCGCGTGCAGCACCTGGCGCAGCGCGTCCAGGGTTTGATGGCCGTGAAAAGTTCGCCCTATGTGCCAATCCGAGGTGTGCAGAATCCGCATGGGTTGAACCCTACGGCGTCACACTGACAGTTAGTTTCCCTGCGCAGCCAGGTGGGAAGCCAAGGAGTAGTAATGAACAGTGGGGCTGGGCTCCGAGTGGTTCTCACCCCCATTAGAGAGAAGTGATCAAACCACACCGGGACCCAGCCCCAACGAGTCACGTCATCCGTTGGACGACGCGGTTACCTCTAGCAGGTGGACTTGTAAACGGCCTCCCCGCCTTCGCCGTCGATGTTGTCCATGGTGATGATGGTGAAGCCAGTTTGGATATTGTCCTGCTTCTCTTCACCCTTCAGAGCCTTATCGGCAGCCTGCACAGCCTTGACACCGATCTCAAACGGCTGCTGCGCAACGAGCGCCTGAACAACACCCGACTTGAGTGCCTTCACCTGGTTAGGTCCAGCATCGAAACCAATGATGGTGACTCCGCTAGCCCCTGCTTGACGGACACCAGTAGCTGAGCCCTCGGCTGCGAAGAGGTTGGCACCAAAGATCCCAACGATGTCTGGATCCTTCTGAAGAGCAGCAGAAACCAGCTTGGCTGCCGTCGCAGGGTCGTTGTGGCTGTATTGGACGCCAACATAGGTGAATGCAGGATCCTTTCCGGCAGCTTCCTCGAAGCCCTTCACGCGCGCGTCAAGAGTCGAGACGCCAGGATCGGTGCTGATCACGAGGACCTTGCCACCGTTGGGATTTGCTTGCTTAATAGCCTCGAACGCAGCGGCACCTCCACCGATATTGTCAGAGGCAATCCCAGTTACTGCGAAAGACGGGTCATCGACTGTCGTGTCAACAAGAACAACCTTGATCCCCGCCTCTGCGGCACGCACGAGCGGCTGCTGCATAGCTGTTACGTCAGTAGGAGCTACTAGAAGTGCGTCAGGCTTAGCTGCCACGACCGAGTCGATGATCGGCTGCTGCAATGTGGGATCGAACTTGGTTGGGCCTTGGGTCGACACGGTGTAGCCGAGCTTCTCAGCTTCTGAAAGGACTCCGCACTCCATGGTGATGTAGAACTCGTCGCCTTGAACGCCCTGCACGAATGCGATGGTGCCGTCGGCTGAAGGCTGGTCGCCACCTGCCTGTGTAGTCGAGGCTGGCTCTTGTGGCTTCTGCTCGGGTGCGCCTGTCGAGCACGCGGATAGCGCGAGCGCAAGCGCTCCCATGACGGCCACTGATTTAATCGTGAATTTCACGCTTCTCTCCTTCTTGACGGTGAGATGTCTTTTTGTTGGGTTACTGGTTCTCAGGTTGTTTTAACTTTGGGGGTGGTTGTCTTTTTCTCACGTGGTTTCCCACCACGTTGAGCTTGGAGTCGCCGCTGCTGATCCACATAAACCGCAGCGATGAGGATGCCGCCAACGGCAGCGGTCTGCCAGTAGGGCGACACGCCGATGATGACGAAGCCGGATTGGAGGACTGCAGGAATGAACAACCCAATCATGGTGCCGATCATTGATCCCTGGCCACCGAAAATGGAGGTGCCACCGATGACCACAGCGGTGATGACGTTCAAATTCGTCATGCTCTGCCCGGCGATCGTGGTGGTGCCGTACTGGGCTAACGACAGAATGCCTGCAACCCCACACAAGAATCCACACAGCGCATAGACCGCTAGGAGATGCCTATCGACGTTGATTCCAACGCGTCGAGCAGACAACTCGTTTGACCCGACAGCATAGGTGTATCGGCCGAATCGCGTCTTGTGCAGCCAGATGCCTCCGATTACAACAAATACCAGCGAGATGATCGACAGAACAGGTAGCCCTGCGACCCTCCCGTATCCGATGACATCCTGCAGAACCGCCGGAGCCGACCGGATATCAATACCACCAGTAATGATCTGGGCGGCACCGAGTGCGAGAGACAGCGAACCCAAAGTGACGATGAGGGGTGGCACTTTAGCTTTGGCCACGACGTACCCGTTGAATAGGCCCCACGCGATTCCTGAAATAACCGCGACGATCATTCCAACGAACGCGGTCATCCAGCCATCGCCTTGCATAGCGTCCATCACTTTGGCTGACATGACAGAGGAAAACACCAGAATTGATCCGACGGACAGGTCGATGCCGGATGTGATGATGACATAGGTCATCCCCACTGCGATTACAGCCCAGATAGATACGTTTTGCACGATGTTGGTCATGTTGCCGTACGTGGCGAAAGTAGTCGGTGCCATCAGGGTGAAGAACAAAGTGATTACGACTAGGACCAAAAAGATCCAGAATGACTGCATCTTGGCAAGGCGGGATATGAACCCATCCTTGGCTCTTTCTGTGGTGGTCACACTCGCTCCTTATTCAGATCATTGCCCTTGGCGTTTCGGTTCGCTTCTCCTATTTCGATGGCACCGGTCATAGCACCCACGAGCAGCTCGACAGTCGCATCTTTGCCGTTGTAAGTTGCGACCCTGCGCCCGAGGCGGAGTACTTGGATCCGATCCGCGACCTCAAGCACGTGTGGCATTGAGTGAGAGATAAGAACCACAGCTACGCCCTTATCGCTAACACGCTTGA
>CAYMMF010000207.1:0-3086 GCA_964391475.1 uncultured Propionibacteriaceae bacterium
AAAACAGGTCACTTCGGGAGTGTTGCTTAGCGATTCAAACCGAGAGAGTCACCCGGTGACGTTGTTGTAAGCGAGGACTTGCCATGACTAAGAGGGTTTCGTGCTGCCTTGGGGTGCACAGGTGGAGGTTTGCGCAGTGTGATGCAGATCGGTAAGGATTGAGACCGTGTCCTTGCCGCCATTTTCTAAATTTCGGAGGGCCTTGTGACTGTCGTAACCGCACCAGCAACGCCGGTGTTAGATGCCCATGCTCACACCTTCGGTGAGGTGTTAGCCGTCCTGGAGGCCACCACGGAAGGGCTGGACTCAGCCGGGGCTCAGCAACGTCTGGAGCGCTACGGTCCGAATCGGATCGAGGAGGCCGCAGCGGATCCAGCATGGAAGCGGTTCCTGAGGCACTTCGACGACATCCTGATCTATATCCTGTTGGCCGCCGCAACGTTGAAGGCTGCGATGGGGGAGTGGATCGAATTCTGGGTGATCCTAACGGTGGCCGTGATAAACGCCGTGATCGGCTACCTGCAAGAGGGCCGAGCCGAGCAGGCCTTGGCCGGCATCCGCAGCATGCTCTCCTCAGACGCGCAGGTGTTGCGCGATGGCGAGTGGACGCACGTGCCCGCCGAGGAGCTGGTGCCCGGCGATGTTGTCCGAGTTTCCGCAGGAGCCAAGGTGCCAGCTGATATCCGGCTAATCCAGGCGTCTAACCTGCGGGTCGAGGAGGCTGCGCTGACCGGTGAGGCGGTGCCGTCAAGCAAAGGCACAGACCCAGTAGCCATAGACGCCGGTATCGGCGACCGGTCCTCGATGCTGTTCTCTTCCTCCCTGGTGGCAGCCGGTCAAGGAGTCGGGGTTGTGACCGCCACCGGGGCGGGGGCTGAGATCGGCAGAATCACAACAATGCTGTCCGAAATCGACAGCTTTGACACGCCCCTGACCAGGCAGATCGGAGCCTTCGGCAAGAAGCTGTCGCTGGTGATTGCGGTGATGGCTGTGGTGATGGTGGCGATCGGCAAGCTGCTGCATAACCTGCCAGCCGACGAGTTGATCTCGGCCACCATCGGTTTCGCTGTCGCGGCGATCCCGGAGGGACTACCAGCTCTAGTGACGATCACGCTGGCGTTGGGTGTGCAGCAGATGGCCAGACGAAACGCAATAGTTCGCACACTCCCAGCGGTGGAAACCCTGGGCTCAGTTACTCGGATCTGTTCAGATAAGACGGGCACCTTGACGACCAACGAGATGACCGTCCGGAACGTGGTCACCCGGGTTGGGGAGTACGCCGTGGACGGGCTCGGCTACGACCCCTCCGGGTCGATCACGCTGGAGGGGTTGCCGGTGAACCTGATCGATCGCGCTGACCTCAGTGCCGTAGTAACTGCGATGAGCGTGGTCAACGACGCTGTCGTCACCCAGGTCGACGGACGGTGGACGCTGGTCGGCGAGCCGACCGAGGGCGCCTTACGCACTCTGGGTCTCAAGGTCGGATTCGACCCGTCGGGCTACCTGCGGACGGCGGTGCTGCCGTTCGACTCCGAGCACAAGTACATGGCTACCGCGAACACCACACCCGAAGGACACCAGGTGATTCTGATCAAGGGTGCTCCCGACCGGATCCTGGCCAGAGCTACAATGCAGCTTTCTACGTCCGGGACTCCCGAACCCCTTGACCGAGTCTGGTGGGACGAGCAGGTTGACTTGCTTTCGGCCAAGGGCCTACGGGTGCTCGCGGCGGCGTCCAAGCCGGTCACGGGCGCGGGGGTGGACCACGACGATCTGACCGACCTGGTACTGCTGGGCATCACTGGCATCGTCGACCCGCCTCGTCCGGAGGCCGTGGTCGCGATCGCCACTTGTCACACAGCTGGCATCAAGGTGACGATGATCACCGGTGACCACGCGGGCACGGCTGTCGCAATCAGCCGTGAGATGGGCATCATAGGTGACTCCACCGCGAATGCGGTCACCGGGGCGGAGTTGGAAACAGCCACCGACGAAGAGTTGCGCAAGATCGTGAACCGAACTGACACCTTCGCTCGCACAAGTCCCGAGCACAAGTTGCGATTGGTTAAGGCGCTGCAGGCCAATGGTGAGATCGTGGCCATGACTGGGGACGGTGTGAACGACGCCCCCGCGTTGAAACGGGCGGATGTCGGTGTGGCGATGGGCATCAAGGGCACCGAGGCGACCAAGGAGGCCGCCGACATCGTCCTCGCTGACGACAATTTCGCCACCATCGAGTACGCCGTTGAAGAGGGACGGCGGATCAATGACAATCTGCACAAGTCGGTGCTATTTCTACTGCCGACGAACGGAGCTCAGTCGTTGGTTGTTCTGGTGGCTGTGCTATTCGGGTTGTCCATGCCGCTGGCCCCAGTGCAGATCCTGTGGGTGAACATGATCACTGCTGTCACCCTGTCGCTGGCGTTAGCCTATGAGCCGGCCGAGCCCGACATCATGCAGCGTCCGCCGCGGCGCCCCAACACTCCGCTGGTGAGCGCAAAGTACCTACCTCGGCTGGGGGCGGCATCACTACTTATCGCCACCGCTACGCTGGTCACCTTCCTGATCGGTCGGGCAATGACGAGCGATGTGACGATCGCTCAGACTTGGGCGGTAAACACCCTGGTACTAGGCCAAGCTGCCTATCTGTTCAACGCACGATTCCTTCGCGAGTCCAGCCTGCGGCGGGAGGCGATCGGTGGCAATCCGATGGCCTGGCTGGTTGTTGGCATACTGCTAGCACTCCAGGTCGCCTTCGTCTACATCCCAGTGCTGAACCGCTTGTTTGGCTCGGCCCCGGTCTCCATCTTCGGGTGGGTGATCCCGCTCTCGTTCGCCATAGCGATCTTCGTCCTGATGGAGGTGGCCAAACTGGCGTTACGCCGCCGAGAGACAAACTGACCATAACAACCGACCTCGCACCCGATGGGCAAGGTCAGTGCGAATACTGGGGGTGGCGCGGGCTAGGGTGGTGCGCGTGAGCGGACTGTTCGTGGTGTTCGAGGGCGGCGACGGGGTCGGCAAGTCCACGCAAGCCCGACGCTTGGAGATGTGGCTTCGTGAGATCGGACGCGACGTCGTAGTTA
>CAYMMF010000208.1:0-3019 GCA_964391475.1 uncultured Propionibacteriaceae bacterium
ACTCAGACGGCACTGAACTGCCCGCACTGGTCGCGGATCTCGGCGCGAAGGTCTACTCCACCTACTTTGTCGGACGCGGCGACCAGGAATGGGCGCTGGCACACCCCGAGCAGCGCACCCGCGTCTATCTGATGTCTGAGCGCGTCTCCGCAATCGGTGCTGGCGAGTTGAAGATCAACATCATGTCGGGCTGGTTTGCAGAGCAGGTGACCCCCGATCTGACATGCGACATCACCCGCTGGTGGCAGGTGATCGACCGCAGCACCGGTCAAACCGTCCCAGCGACCGATTGGGCGGTCAAAGGCGAGGGCGTCGACACCGAGGTGGTCATCGACAACGCCACGCAAGGCCACGTTTACACCGTCAACTTCCTGGCGACCCAGATTTGGGATCCGACCCAGATGTACAACTACATCACCAACAATTGGGCCGACGATCCCACCCGAATCAAAGAGTCGCCCTACGACGTCCGACACCCTGAAACCTGGGAGCACGCCAAGCGCTCCCTAGAAAACTGGCTCGACGCCCATCCCGAGGTCGATGTGGTGCGGTTCACCACGTTCTTTTACCACTTCACTCTCGTGTTCGGCGCAACAGGCAAGGAGCGATTCGTCGACTGGTTCGGCTACAGCGCGTCGGTCTCAGTCGCGGCGATGGAGGCATTCGAAGCCGAGTACGGCTACCGGCTCACCCCGGAAGACTTCGTCGATCAGGGGTACTACAACACCTCGTTCCGGCCGCCGTCGAAGGTCTTCACAGACTGGGTCGACTTCCAGCACCGCTTCGTCACCGGCAAGGTGACCGAACTTGTGGCCCAAGTTCACGCCCGCGGCAAGGAAGCCATGATGTTCCTGGGCGACAACTGGATCGGCACTGAACCGTATGGGCCGCACTTCGCCGAGACCAAGATGGACGCCGTGGTCGGCTCTGTTGGTTCTGGCGCCACCTGTCGAATGATCGCCGACATTCCGGGCGTGAAATACACCGAGGGACGGCTGCTGCCGTACTTTTTCCCTGATGTGTTCCATCCCGGTGGCGACCCGGTTTCTGAGGCCAACGAGTCTTGGTTGACGGCGAGGCGGGCGATCGTCCGGTCGCCGCTGGATCGGATCGGCTACGGCGGATACCTGAGTTTGGCAATCGAGCACCCCGATTTTATTGATCGCACCGAGCAGATCGTCAACGAGTTCCGTTCCATTCACGAGCGCACCGGCGGTGAGCGTCCGGCGAACGCCCCGTTTAAGGTTGGGGTGCTGAATGCTTGGGGGAGCCTGCGTACATGGTAGACCCACATGGTCGCCCACGCGTTGTGGTATCGCCAGTCGTACTCCTACTTGGGGGCGGTCGAGGCTTTGTCGGGGTTGCCGTTTGAGGTGGTCTTCCTCAGCTTCGAAGACGTCCTGGACGGTGTTCCGTCCGACATCGGGGTGTTGCTCAACGCTGGCGCCGCGCACACCGCGTTCTCTGGGGGGCAGGCGTGGGCCGACCCGAGGTTGGCGGCGTCTATCCGCGCCTTCGTCGCTAGCGGTGGCGGGTTCATCGGTATCGGTGAGCCGAGCGCACTGATCGCCAACGGTGTCACCTTCCAATTGGCGGACGTGTTGGGCGTCGATCAGGAGCTCGGTTGGGGGCTTTCGACTAACCGGGAGTACTCCGAGGTTGGTGACCATTTCGTAACGGCGGACTTGCCAGAAGCGCTGGACGTGGGCGAAGGGACGGCCAATATTGTTCCTGTGAGTTCCCAAACAAAGATTTTGGGTGCGGTGGCTGGTGCGGTTCGGGCGTCCGTCCATGATTACGGCGGCGGGCGGGCCGTGTATCTTGCTGGGTTGCCCTATAGCCACACGAATTCTCGTCTGCTGCACAGAGCTTTGTATTGGGCAGCCGGGAAGCAGGACGCCTTCGGCGCGTGGATCGCTGACGATCCCAGGGTCGAGGTTGCTCACTACCCGAATTCCGAGTTGTTCATCGCGATGAATAACTCCACTGATTCGATCCGCACGCGAGTCCACGGTGCTGCGGGGGAAAGTTGGACAGTGGACTTAGATGCTGTCGGGCATAAGTGGATGCCGACGAGCCAAGGTTGACGGAATCGTTCCAGATATCAACGCAAAGATCGAAAAGACATCACAAAACACCTATTTCGAAGGGACAGTAAATGTTCAATCGCACCGCAACTCGTGGGTTGTTGGCTGGTTTGGCTGCTACCGCGCTGGTTAGCTTGGCCGCTTGCTCCGGCGCCGGGCGGCACCACCGCACCTGACACCTCGCAGCCGGCCGAGCCTGTCACCATCAAGTACCTGCACCGGTTGCCTGACGGCGAGGGCATGACCTCGGTTAAAGACATCATCGCCAAGTGGAACGCCGATAACCCGAACATCCAGGTTGAGGCCACCAAGTTCGACGGCCAGGCTTCCGAGATGATCAAGAAGCTTGAGACTGACATCAAGGCGAACTCTGGCCCATGCTTGGCGCAGCTGGGATACGGCGAGGTTCCCGAAATGTTCGTCAAGGGTTTGGTTGAAGACGTGACGGTCGAGGCCGAGAAGTACAAGGCGAACTTCGGTGGCGCGTTCGGCCAGATGACCGTGGCCGACAAGGTCGTCGGGCTGCCGCAGGATTCCGGTCCGCTGATCTACATGTACAACGAGGCCGAGTTCAAGGCTGCTGCCGCGAAGGCTGCCGAGGCGAAGAAGTACATCGCAGCGTTCACCCCAGATGAGGCTCACTACTGGCTGTCGGCGCAGTCCGCTGCCGCTGGTGGCACTTGGTTCTCGGTTGAGAACGACCAGTGGAAGGTCAACGCCGATTCGCCCGAGTCTGCCGTGGTTGCTGACTTCTGGCAGGGTCTGCTTGATTCGAAGTCTGTTGTGGTCACCGAGCGTTGGGGCGAAGGCTTCGGCAAGGCGCTTGACGACGGCAAGCTGATCGGCCATATCGCTGCTGCTTGGGAGGTCGGCTTCGCGCTGGATTCCTTGGACGGCACCCCGGCTGAAGGCCAGTGGCGCGTCGCCCAGTT
>CAYMMF010000209.1:0-3007 GCA_964391475.1 uncultured Propionibacteriaceae bacterium
CTGCACGCCGACCACGAGCAGAACTGCTCCACATCGACGGTGCGCATGGTGGCGTCCTCGGGAGCGAACTTGTTCGCCAGCGTGTCAGCTGGCGTGAACGCCTTGTGGGGTCCACTGCACGGCGGCGCGAACATGGGTGTGATCGACATGCTGGAAACCATTCGCGATGGCGACATGACCCCGCAGCAGTACATTGAGAAGGCCAAAGACCGCACGTCCGGCGTGAAGCTGATGGGTTTCGGGCACCGGGTTTACCGCAACTTTGATCCTCGGGCGAAGATCTTGAAGGCGGCCGCGGACGACCTGCTCAACAAGATGAAGATCACTGACCCGCTGCTCGACATCGCACGCGACGTCGAGGCGGCTGCGCTCGCCGACGACTACTTCGTGGAGCGCAAGCTGTACCCGAACGTCGACTTCTACTCCGGGATTATCCTGCGGGCTATCGGAATTCCGCTGGACATGTTCACCGTCCTGTTCGCGATCGGACGCACCCCCGGCTGGATCGCCCATTGGAAGGAAGTGCACGACAATCCTGGCCAGCGCATCTATCGTCCTCGCCAGGTTTACACCGGAAACACACTCACCCAGTGGGTGCCGAAGACGGAGCGTCCGCCGGTTTCTGGGCCGCTTCGGGCACTGCGTCAGCGACGCGCGGCGCGTCCGTAACGCAGTTTCGAACCTCAACCACTTATTGAGGCAGTAGCCAGATGCGGGGAATTTCTGCATAGACTCACTTGTCAAGCGTTCAGCCAGCGTGGCGTTCCACCTCCCCAAGGGGCATTAATGCTTAGAAGACTGTGGTCAATTGCGGTAACTGTCAGCGTGCTAGCAACACCATTGGTTGCCATCACCCCGGCCCAAGCGGCCCCTGCTGTATCGGTCAGCGAAGAAAGTTTGGAGCAGGCGGACCGTCCTGCCGACCTCCCCGAAGAGCTCGCCCCGGAGGCGGCAAGCGCGGAGCCCGCTGCGGCGTCCCGCGCGGCCGCCCCCGACACCGAACCAGAAGTGTGGCAGGTCGCCGAGGCGACGGTGGACGCCGACGTCGGCATCGCGGCAGTCACCTGGCCAGAAGGCGAAGAGCCACCCGAGATCTTCCTGCGGGCTGTCTACAACGAAGAACCCGGCGAATGGACGCAGTTGGCGGCGCACGAGAACGCCGACCCGGACGCCAAGTCGTCCACAGAAGGAACCGAGCCCGTTCTCGTATCGGGTGCGAGCAGCGTCCAGGTTGCCACTTTGGCGGCGGAGCCCGTCCCTGCTCAACTGCAGGTTTACGCCAGCGCAGCCACGGCGTCCGACAGTTCCACCCTGGCGTGGAGCAACCCCGCCATCCTCTCGCGCAAGGCGTGGGGTGCCAACGAGTCGATCGTCAAGAAACCGTACCTCTACGGTGAAGTGACCGGCGCAATGATCCACTACACCGCGGGTTCAAACACGTACTCGGCGGCTGACGTGCCCGCGATCCTGAGGTCGATTCAGGCCTACCACGTGAACGGTCGAGGGTGGAAAGACATCGGTTACAACTTCCTTGTGGATCGGTTCGGACGCGCCTGGGAGGGTCGCGGCGGCGGCGTCACCAAGGCTGTTGAGGGCGGCCACGCTTGGGGGGTCACCAACTCGCGCGTGTTCGGCATCTCTTTGATGGGGACGTACGACGGCTCAGTGAAGCCGTCCAAAGAGTCGATCGAAACCGTGCAACGCATCATCGCGTGGAAGTTCAAGCTCCACGGCGTCGACCCGATGGGCACCACCTGGGGGTCAGGCGGCCAGTCGGGTGGCAGCAAGTTCCTGAACGCGATCTCAGGGCATCGCGACGAAAAAAACACCCTCTGCCCCGGCGACAACGTGTACAGCCAGATGTCTTCGATCCGCAAAGCCGTCAAGGCGTTGATGGACGCGGACACAACAACCCAACCGGTCGCTCCCGCGCCGGTGGCGCTGACCGCGTCCGGTAAACCCACGATTTCGGGAACCTTGAAAGCCGGGCAGACGGTCAAGGCGTCCACCTCAGCCATCAAATGGGCCGAGTCGGGGGTGAAGAACTCCTACAAGTGGTTGGTAAACGGTAAGCAGCGCTCCACGGCATCCAGCTACAAGTTGGTTGCTGCGGACGCCGGGTTGCCCGTCCAATTGACGGTGACCGGGTCGAAGGACGGTTTCAAGTCGACAACTGTGAAGTCGGCGAGCGCGACGGTGGCGAAGCTGTCGTCAAAGACCACGTTCTCGACGGGCACGTTGAAGGCGAAGGTGGCCGGAACCGCTTCGGTTACCGTCAAGGTGTCTGGGTTGGCCCCGACCGGCGCGGTGACGGTTTACGCGAACGGCAAGAAAGTGGCCACCGGCAATCTGACTGCTGCGAGCAAGGGCAAGGTGAAGATCAAGCTGCCCAAATACGCCAAGGGAAGCGTCAAGATTCAAGTCAAGTACGCAGGTAACACCCAGATTAAGGGCTCGTCGTCAGCCACTGTGAAGGTGAAGGTCAAGTAAGCCGGTTGGCTGAGGATCCGGATGGCTGAGGAGACCCGCAGGGTCGTCTCGAAGCCAGCGACGTCTCGAAGCCAGCGGACGGCTGGGGATCCGGATGGCTGAGGAGAATCGCAGGGTCGTCTCGAAGCCAGCGACGTCTCGAAGCTGTGGGTTCCGCGATCGTTCCCGTGACGCCGGTCTCGCCCGCGGTCGGTCTGCTTTCGCAGACTGACCGTTTATGCCCGGCCACGCCCTGACCGGCGTCACGGGAACAACCGCTGGTTTAGTTTGTTGGCTTCCGGTTGGCTGAGGCCCTTCGAGACGGAGCTGCGCTCCTCCTCAGGAACCGCTACACAGGGTGCGTCTCGAAGCTTCGGTTGGCTGAAGCCCTTGCCAGACGGAGCCTTGCCCCTCCTCCGGGAGCGTCTCGCAGCTTTTTGATGCCCACCAACCCCCCGTTAAAGCCACCAACCCCCCGTTAATGCCACCAACGCATGGTTCGAACCATGCGCCTGTGACTTAACGGGGGGTTGGTGAA
>CAYMMF010000210.1:0-673 GCA_964391475.1 uncultured Propionibacteriaceae bacterium
GTTGAGGAACGAGTTGATCAAACGGTCCATGTTGCCCCAGACACCAGTGACCATTTGCGGGTTGGCGAATATGTCGGTGAAATTGGCAAGACCCACAAAGGATTCACCCTGAGCGACCATCCCGGTCTCCGGATCGACTCCAGTCGCTTTGCGGAAGATCGATTCTCGCAAAGACAACAAGATCGGAATACCGACCACGAACAGGATTACCAGCAGTGTTGGGGATAGAAGGATCCCGGCCAACCTGCCCTGCCCGTCACTGAGAGGGTTCTTCTTGCGTTTCTCGTCTGTTGTTCCAACATTCTTCGAAAGCGTCGCCGCTGTACTACTCATTTTTTCCCACCTCCTTGAGGTGCATGAACGTGCCTTCCCGGAGTTGCCGAACCCAACATGTGAGGTTTCGTGTCTCCGGGAAGGCTTCGTTGCTAGGTCGGTTAGCTCAGCAATCCTTCGAGCTTCGTCTGAAGTTCGTTGAACGCCTGATCCGCAGGAATCTGCCCTTGGAGTGCCGCATAACTCGAATCCTGGATAGCCAGAGTCACGTCGCCGTACCGGACGGCCTTCGGCCGCGGCATCGCGGTGGAGATCGACTTGTACAGCACCGGCAGGTAGGGGAACTTCGCCACCAGCTCGGCGTCGGTGTACAGCGCCTCGTAGGTCGGGGCCAGCGAGG
>CAYMMF010000210.1:683-3003 GCA_964391475.1 uncultured Propionibacteriaceae bacterium
CGGCTGGGCGGTCTTGATCGACTCACCAAGCGTTGACAGGTAGCCGAATTCCTTGTTCAGTTCGGGATCGGTGTACATCTTTTCTAGCACTGGGGCAAGCGAGCCCTTCTGAAGGAAGATCTTCTGAATCTCTTCTGAAGTGATCCACTTGACGAAGTCAGCTGCGGTCCCCTTGTTCTCGGCGAATGCAGAGATACCAATGTTGTGACCACCAAGCGTCGAAACACCTGGGCCGTTCTTACCCGGCAGTGGAGCTACGTCGAACTTGCCGGCCACACCTGAGGATCCGTCATCTTTGCTGGCAAGGTTCCACACGTACGGCCAGTTACGCAGGAACAGGATCTTGCCGTCCTGGAACGCCTGACGGCTTTCCTCTTCCTTCCACGTGATCGCATCGGCTGGAATCATGCCGGACTTGAAGCCATCTACCATCCATTGCATGCCTGAAATCGCCTCGGGAGAGTTGACCGCTGGCTTGCCGTCGGCGGTAATGAACTCTCCACCAGCGGAGTTGACGGCCTCAGCAACGTTGACCGTGAGGCCCTCGTACTTCTGATGCTGACCGGAATAGCACGACATACCTTTCTGTGTGGGCAGGATCTTGTCGCAAGCAGCTTGCATCTCGTCCCAGGTAGTCGGAGGCTGAAGCCCGGCCTCCTTCAGGAGGTCCGTGCGGTAGTAGAGGAGTCCACCGTCGGAAGACTGGGGGTAGGCGTACTTCTTACCGAAGTATGACGCGCCTGCAACGGCGCTTTCCAACATGCCCTCAGTGGGGAACATGTCTGCGGGCATTTCGGTCAACCAGCCGTTTGCTGCGAACTCCGCAGTCCAAACCAAGTCGACAGAGAGCACCGAGAACTCGCCACTCTTGGCTTGGGCGCGCTTAATCATGTCGGCGCGCTGCTGATCGGCCTCTGGTGACAGCTCGCGCATGGTCACCTCTTCGCCCGGATGCTCTGCGTTCCACTGGTCGAGTACGCCCTTCCAGACGCCCGCGGTGTCCTTGCCCTGGGCGTAAACGATTGGTCCGCGCTCTTCCCAGTCGACCCCACCTCCAGGGGCAGCTGGAGTGCCAGGCGCACCAGCGTTGGAACTGCAAGCGGCCGTAAACAGTAACGCGCCAATGGCTGCTACTGCTGAAACGCGCCGCACGGAAAGTGCATATGACATTTGGTCCTCGCTTCTCGTGCGTTAACCCCGACTGTGGGGACGTGAATCACTTTACTCGTAAGACCGTGTACTGATGGGTAACACTCCAGATTGTTACCGATTTTCAGAATCGCACGAACGAATATACCTATGGGGGTATTTTTGCTTTGGATTAACTATTGGAAGTAAATATAACCAACAATATTGATGCACTTCGACTAAAAAGCGCTGGTGGGCGGTATCACCAACCGCCCACCAGCGCTTTCGGAAGCTACCGAATCGCCGTAACCGATTCAGTCACGAGCCAACACAACCGCCACAGCGTCTTCGGCTGTGCGCAACTCGAGTTGGTTACCATCGATCGTGTAAGTGGCAGCCGACCCCAAGGCCTTGACGAAGGCAGCCTCTTGCTCCATGACGCCTTCCGGCTCAGGGCATGCCATAGCCGACATCGCCAACTCGTCGTCGAACTTGATCTTGCCCTCTGTTGCCGAGAAGCCGCCAGTAATGCGGTTGCATCCCCCGGTGCCCGACACGGTGCCATCGGCACCAAAACTCAAGTTCGCGTCCGCGCCCTCAATCACGCTGACCACTGCCTGCTTGCCGTCGTTGTACGAGATCACCTTCCAATTGGTGCCAGCCAGGTCTTGACTTTGGACTGCGAACTTCGCGACCTCGGTGCCGTCGGCGTTAGCCAGGGTCAGTACTTCCGCGGTCATCGTGAAGGTGCCCGCCGTGCTGAGGGTAGCGAAAAATGCGGTCTCCTGAGCCATGACGTCCTCAGCGCAAGCCATCATTGTGGCCCCAATCGCCTCATCAATCTTGATCGTGTTATCCGAGATCGTGTAGGCGGCACGGAACCGATTGCATCCACCAGAACCGGTAACGACTCCGTCGTCTGCGAACGACGCAGTGACGACGCTGTCTTTAACCAGTGGTTTACCGTCCAGTTCGGTCAGCTGCCAGTGAGTGCCCGCAATAGCGTCGGCGCCTGTCGCCGGTTCCGGGCTAGGTGTTGAAGCAGGTGATGTCGGTGCGGGCTGCGCGCACGCGGACATAAGCAGCACTGCGGCCGCGGCAACAAATAAACGTGGTAGCTTCATTGCTTTCCTTCCTCCAGCAGGGTTGCTGCGCTGCAACTCTATTCGACGGCTTCAAATATCAGCCCGCC
>CAYMMF010000211.1:0-2989 GCA_964391475.1 uncultured Propionibacteriaceae bacterium
CAGCGGGCCGGAGATGATGACGACTGGAATCGCGACGAGAAGTCCCAGACCCAATGTGAGTCCGAGGTTGGCACCGAGTGCGTCGATGGCAATCAGTGGACCGGGGTGAGGTGGCACCAGGCCGTGGAGCGCAGATAGACCTGCCAGAGCGGGGATGCCGAGCAGGATGACGGGGACCTTGGCCTTGCGGGCAGCGAACATGACCACCGGGATGAGGATGACGACGCCAACCTCGAAGAACAGCGGAATGCCGACCACGAATGCGATGAGAGCCATCGCCCACGGAAGTCGCTTCATCGGCGTCTTGGACAAGATTGTGTCGACAATCACGTCCGCACCACCGGAAGAAATCAACAGGGTTCCGATCATGGACCCCAGGATGATTAGCAAGCCAACGCCCGCCAGCGTTGAGCCTAAACCGACGCTGAAGCTCTTGAACAGCTCGGGGTAGGGGACGCCGGCTGAGATTGCCATCACTCCAGAACCGGCCATTAGGGATAGGAACGGGTGGACTTTTAGCCACACGATGAGCGCCACGATCACGGCGATGCCCGCGAGGGCTGCCAGGATCAGTTGTGTTGTCATTGGCGTTTCTTTCTAGTTGATGGTGGGTAGGTTGAGTTGGGTGATTGCCTGGTTGGCAAGGCTTGTCACATCGGCTTCGATGTCGAGGACAACGCCGTCTTCGTCAGTGTCCAGTTGTTCCAGTGTTGCCAGTTGTGATGGCAGAAGCGTGGGGGGCATGAAGTGCCCGGCGCGAGCATTCAACCGTTGTGAGAGTAGTTCTTCCGAACCCGCCAAATGGATGAAGATCGTACGCCCTGGTGCAGCCCGTAGCCGGTCGCGATAGACCCGACGTAGGGCGGAGCATGTGACAATCGTGGAGTTCCCGGTTTTGGCTTGTTCTTTCGTCCAATCGACGATCAGATCCAGCCATGGCCAGCGATCCTCGTCGGTGAGCGGGATTCCAGAGCTCATCTTGGCGATGTTGGCGGCAGGGTGGAAGTCGTCGCCTTCGGCGAGTGCCCATCCGAGTCGTCTTTGAAGTTCGACGGCCACGCTCGACTTGCCGCAGCCAGCAACTCCCATGACCACTATGTGTTGGTTTGTCATCTTCGGCCTTTCTTGAGCCGCCCCATCGCGGCTCTGTGTGAGTACGATAACATTCATAAAGAGTCATATTCAAGATCACGTGATAAAGATCGTGGAAACAGATGATGTTATCTGTGAATGGGATGACGTAAGCTGCCTGCTGGGGAGGTGCGATGGCCACAGTTACTAATGACATTTTATTGCATCAGGGCGTTGCCCGGGAGTTGGGCATAGAGATCATCGACGGGGTTTGGGCTGAAGGGGCTGCGCTGACCCTTGACGACATAGGTGAGCGGTTCGATGTTTCCCGGACGGTGGCTCGTGAGGTGGCTCGCCAGTTGGAAGCCATGGGTATGGTGAGCGCACGTCGACGGGTCGGGTTGATCGCGCAGCCGATGAGTCGTTGGAGTGTGCTCGACCCCAGGATGATCGATTGGCGTCTCCATTCCAGCGATAGGCAGGCACAGATCGTCTCATTGACCCAGTTGAGGTTGGCGGTCGAACCGGCTGCGGCAGAGAGTGCCGCACGGGTGGCGTCCGTTCACACCAGAGCGCAACTGTTGCCCTTGGCCGCTGAGTTGCGGCGCACGGGCGAGGCTGGCGATCTATTGGAGTTCATGAAGTTCGACATCGAGTTCCACGCCACGCTGCTTAGTTCGAGTGGAAACGAAATGTTCGCCGCGCTGAGTAGCCTGATCGCGGCGGTGCTTCAGGGAAGAACCGAGCTCGGTTTGATGCCGGAGCAGCCCAAGCCGGAGGCTCTCGACGGCCATGACGCGGTGGCCAGGGCTGTGTTCGAAGGCGACCCGCTTGCAGCCAGAGCTGCGATGCAGGGCATTATCGACGAGGTTCGCGAGGTATTCGCTGACGCGGGGAACGCCGGAAGTTAGTTGGACGCCCCGCAAGTTCTTGATCACCGACTTCTTCGGCAAATGAACATGGTTTAGTTATGTGAAGGGTTGACCTCCTGCCCGGTCGGGGTGAGCGGCGTTGGCCAAAATTAGTGTTGGAGATTCTGATGTTTAAACCTATCCGTGTGTTGATTGCTGTGTTGGCGGCTTTGGCGATGACTCTGGTTGCCGGGTGCGGTGGAAGCGCAAAGGCGGACGAGGCGTTCATCGGGTCGTGGAAACTGGTGAGCATGGAAACCGATGGCGAAGTCGTCGATCCGTCGATGTTGACCATGCTTGAAGAGATGGGCATGGTCTTCCTGTTGGAGTTTACAGACGACGGAAACTTCAGCATGAGCATGGGCGAAGAAGTGATAGTAGGCACCTGGGAGGCTCAGGACGCCTCGACTGTGAAGCTGAAGTCCGACGATGGCAACCTCACGGGCAAGATCGAAGAAGGCAAGTTGAATCTCGCCCAAGGCGAGGACGCCATGTCGTTTGAGAAGCAAGAAGCTGGGAAGCAAGAAGCCGGTCAGCAAGAAGCGGAGCAGAAGGAACAGGAGTAGCCGCGCTCCTGCGTTCACTCAAGCGTGATCGACGAACCGTTTTACCCACTTGGTGTATGACGCCATCCAGTCTTGTAGTAACTGGCGGGTGGATTCGTCTTGGACGCTTCCGTCGGGGTTGAACCGCTGAGGGGTGTACTGAATGAACCCTTCAGGTTGACCCATCGTCGGGGTGTTGAGGAAGGCCAGCGAGTTTCGAAGGTGCTGCTGTGCCATCGCGGTGCCTGGCCCGCCGGTAGAGGTTCCGATAACTCCAGTTGGCTTGCCGGTGAACACGTTTTGACCCCAGGGTCTTGACGCCCAGTCGATGGCGTTCTTGAGCGCCCCTGGAACAGAGCGGTTGTATTCTGGGGTGACGAACAGGATCGCGTCACTGTCGATGATCAGCTGTTTGAAACGGACGGCTACCTCGGGGTAGTCGACATCGAAGTCGCGATTGTA
>CAYMMF010000212.1:0-2955 GCA_964391475.1 uncultured Propionibacteriaceae bacterium
CCCCGAAACCCGCTTAGCAGGCGGGCGCCATAGACCGGACTAGGCGACGCCTCCCCAACCACCGATACCTTACCGGCACAAAGCCCACACCACCAAAGCGGTTGGCTTCCACCGGTATGCTCGCACCAGGAGAGCAGCGAAGGACACCGATGGCAGATCTCACCCCGCATGACGGGCGCCCTCAGCGCGCCCTCAAACCTGCGAAGCGTGCGGCTCGTCCACCACGCAGGTCAACCCGGGCGAAAAGGATCGACCAAGGTGACCGCTCCTTTGGACGATCGGTCGGATGGACGCTGCTCGGCACCGTCATTCCAGGAACTGGCCTCCTCAAGACCCGCTACCGCTGGCTCGGCGTTGCGATGCTTACATTCACGCTGCTGGCAATAGCACTGCTCGGGATCGGTTTCGTCACGGCACGCGGATTCCTGCTCGGGCTTGCGGTGCGTCCCGGCGTCCTTAACATTGCCGCCGCCTCATTGGCCGTTTTCGGCGTCATCTGGGTGGCGAGCATCGTCGCAACACACCTTGCCTTGCGCCCCCTCGCGCCTCGCGCCTGGCAACGCGTCACCGGCACCCTTCTAATCGGAGCCCTCTCCCTTCTAGTGGCGCTGCCCACGTTCGTCGCCGCCCGGAATGTTTACGACACCGCAGACTTCATGAAGGACGTCTTTACGCCGGCACACCCCAACAGCACCCAAACCGAAACAACAGATCCGTTCGTCGACTCCTGGGCAGACAGGGAGCGGCTCAACGTCCTCGTGCTCGGCGGCGATTCCGGACGCAGCCGCAACGAAAAACTGGGGGCCCGCACCGACACCGTGATCGTAGCGTCCATCGACACCCAAACGGGCAACACCGTCCTGTTCAGTCTGCCCAGGCAGACTGGTCGCATCCCGTTCCCACCCGGATCCCCCATGGCACAGCGCTGGCCGAACGGGTTCACCGACGGCAACCCCAACAACGCCGAATACTTCCTCAACTCGATCTACCACAATGTTCCCGCCTCGCTCGGCGAAGGCGTAGTCGGCGACGTCAAAGACCCCGGCGCAGAAGTCCTGAAGCAAGCCGTCGGCACCGCGCTTGGCCTCGACATCGACTACTACGTCATGGTGAACATGGACGGGTTCATCGAGTTCGTCGACGCTCTCGGCGGGATCACCGTCAACATCAGCAAACCGGTCGCCATGGGCGGCATCACCGACAAGAAACAACCTCCCGACCGCTGGTTGGAGCCCGGCCCCGACCGCCACCTCGACGGACGCGAGGCCCTCTGGTACGCACGCGGGCGGTACGGCACTGACGACTACGAGCGGATGCGCCGCCAACGCTGCGTTATCCAGGCTGTGTCGGAGCAGGCCAACCCGGTAACCGTGCTAGCGAACTACGAAGCCATCACCAAGGCCGGCAAGAACATCATCAGCACCGACGTACCACCCGAGGCGCTTCCCCCGCTGATGGAACTCGCGCTGAAAGTAAAAGGCAAGCCGTTCCGCAGCGTTAGCTTCGAAAACGGCAAGTTCGGGTTCTCAACGGTTACCCCCAACTGGGAGCTCGTCCAGGGCATCGTCTCTGAAGCGATCACCCTGCCCTCCCCCACGGCTTCGCCGTCGGCGTCCCCCACAGCCACGACAACCAAGACGCCGTCGCCTACGGCGTCGGCAACCGCATCGGAATCCCCGACCGCCAAACCGACCAGCCCCATCGGAGAAACCGACGACGAATGCGGCTACAACCCTGTGCCGTACGACCCCAACGAGGGCTAACTACAACGGGCGATACCCGCGGTGATTATCGAGACGTTTAGCTACCTCGGCAGCGAGCTTGGCGAACTCGTCGGCCTGGCCAAGCGGCGCAATCAGGTGGACGCGCGACTCCGGCCCCTTGTGAAAAGTGAGACGACCGGGCGCCTGCGTCACCTGGGTGACATCGCTCCAGTTGCCCTCGCGGACGCCGGTTGGTTCGTGGACGCGGAAACCCGAGTCGGACAGTTCCACCCGAACCTGACCTCGTCGACTGACGAGCAGGGCTGCTGCCAGCAACGCGAAGCTACCTGCGAGCAGCACGCCACCGACGATCATCAAACTGACGTGCAACTCCCACATGTCAGAGGCAACCATCAAGAACGAGCCCGCCAGCGCGAGGATCGCAGACAAAGCGAAAGCCCGCACAGGGGGACGCGGGCTTATGACGAACGTCGATGTCTCCACGCGGCGAGGGTGGGATTCGAACCCACGGAGCGTTTCCGCTCGGCCGCTTTCAAGGCGGCTGCACTAGTCCACTATGCGACCTCGCCAGTCTGTGACCTCATCCTACCCATGTGGCAGGCTGTCATCATGCGCGCAATCACGACAACCGGCCCTGGAGGGCCTGAGGTTCTTCAGCTGACCGAAATTGAAGCACCAGCTTTCGGCTCGAACGATCTTCTCATCAAAACCGTCGCAGCTGGCGTAAACAGAGCCGACATCCTTCAACGTCTTGGCCACTATCCGCCACCCCGCGGGGTGTCCGACATCATCGGGCTTGAAGTCTCCGGCACGGTCGCCGGGGTCGGCGCAGGCGTCCAGGGTTGGAGCGTGGGCGATCCGTGCGTAGCGCTGCTGGCTGGCGGTGGGTACGCCGAGTACGTTGCTGTTCCTGCCGGGCAGGTCGTCCCGCCGCCCAACGGCGTCGACTTGGTGACCGCCGGGGCGTTGATCGAAGTCGCCGCGACCGTCGTGTCGAACATGGACCACGTGAACCTCGTTCCCGGCGAAACCCTACTGGTGCATGGGGGCACCGGAGGAATCGGCAGCTTCGCGATTCAGTACGCCAAGGGGCTCGGCTGCACGGTGGTCGCCACGGCGGGCACACCGGAGAAACTAGAGATCTGCCGCGAGTTGGGCGCCGACGTCGCCATCGACTACCACGACGACGTCGCCACCGCAGTCGCCGAAGCCACCGAAGGACGCGGGGCTG
>CAYMMF010000213.1:0-2953 GCA_964391475.1 uncultured Propionibacteriaceae bacterium
TCGGAACATCTTCGCCGCGAAGGGGTACGATGCCACCTCGGTGGAAGAAATCGCCGACCACGCCCAGGTCAGCAAGCCCGTGGTGTACGAGCACTTCGGTGGCAAAGAGGGGCTGTACGCGGTGGTGGTCGACCGCGAAGTTCGGACGCTGCACGACGCGATTCATGCCGCGATCTCGCGTCCACACACCACACCTCGCGGTCTGATCGAGTTGGGCACCCACGCGCTGCTTGACTACATCGAAGAGAACAGCGACGGGTTCAAGATCCTGTCGCGGGATTCATCCCCGTACACGACTGCGGGCACGTTCTCGACGATCCTGTCTGACATCGCGTCCAGGGTGGAAGGGCTCCTCGCGGAGCAGTTCGAGAACCGCGGCTACGACCCGTCCGTCGCCCCGCTGTACTCCCAAATGTTGGTGGGGTTGGTGGCGTTAGCCGGCCAGTGGTGGATGGACAACCGGGAATCCACCCACCTCGAAAAACCGCAAGTCGCCGCGCACCTGGTTAACCTGGCTTGGAACGGATTGAAACACCTCAGCCCCACTCCGGGGCTACGGTTGTCTTCGTGATCCGAACCCCTTCGCTCTCTTCGCAACAAGCTGTAACCGCGACTGTTCTATATTTTGCATTCAACGGCCTGATAATCGGAACCTGGGCAGGATCGCTCCCGGCACTCCGAGAGCGGCTCGACTTGGACGCCCGGCACATCTCGATCCTGCTGGTCGTCACCGGCCTCGCCGCGATCGCCAACATGCAACTGAGTGGACGCCTCGTCGACCGGTTCGGCGTCCGGTATCTCTCGTTGGCCCACATTCCACTGCTGATGGCTGGCATCGGGGCAGTAGCACTCGCCCCCACATTCGGCTGGTTGCTGGCGGCTGGCGTTGTGATTGGCGCTGGAAACGGTGGCATCGACGTGGCTATGAATGCTTTGGGCGTCCAGGTTGAGAAAGCTCGGCCGCGGCCAATCATGAGTTTTTTCCACGGCATGTGGTCGGTCGGCAACTTCGCTGGTGCACTGCTGGTGCTGATTGTCGCCACGCTTGCCGGGCAACCGGCCAGGTTCTGGGTCGTCGGGGCCGCTGCGACGATAGCCATAAGCCTTGGAATCCCCACCCTGATCGCCGCCTGGCGGTTCACCCCGCAAACGCCGAGGGTTCACCATGTCGACTCTGACGGCGCCCGGACGCCGATCCCCAAGTCGGCCTACCTGCTGGGCTTGATGGCGATCTTCTTCGGGCTGGGCGAGGGCACCGCCATGGACTGGTCCGGCATCCTGACAGCCGACGTCACCGGCATCAGCTCCGGGCAGGCGTCCATCGCCGTGGTGGCGGTCGCCCTGTTCATGGTCGCTATCCGGCTCATGGGTGATTGGCTCGTCGAACGCTTCGGGCGCCGCGCAATCGTCCAATTCGGGGGCCTTTGTGCCTCTGCGGGATACCTGGTGACAGCGCTGGGCGGCACCCTGCCGATGCTGCTGGCTGGTTGGGCGTTGGTCGGCTTCGGCATCGGCATGATCGCACCTCAGGTGTACGCCGTAGCCGGGCACAGCGGTGGCGGACGCGGGCTGGCTGTGGTTGTCACCTTCGGCTACGCCACGTTCCTGGCCGGACCCGCCATCATCGGATTCTTGGTGAGCATCATGGGAATCCAAAACACGATGCTGGTGCCCGCCATCCTGCTGCTGAGCCTTGTGTTCTTGGCCCGCATCATGCCGCCGAAGGACGCGGCTTTAACCTAAACGGCTTAACCTAAGTGGCCGCTCGTTCGAGTCGAACCCGAACGAGCGGCCACCCGATCACTTAGTTACGTCGAATTCCGCTTCAGCTGGGAATCCATCCAGGCGTAGCGCTCTTTGTACCAGTTCTTGACCCAGGCAACTTCTGCCAGGTAGCCAGCTTTGGTGGCTGCGTTCGAGGCCTTCGCCTTGTAACGGTCGCTCTCCTTCGTCCACAAGGCGCGATCATTTACTGCAACCTGCCAACCGATGGCGTCCACTGCGGCGTCCACCCGGCTCTTTGAGACATCCTCGTAATCCGCCTTCTTCTCTGCCCAGCGAGCCTTCAGCGCGGCGACGAACCGCGGATCTTTCCAGATCCTGGTGAACCAGTGAATCTTATTGGTGTTGTGATCGACAGAGCCGTCGCCGTTCGTCCACCAACCACTCGACTTGTGAGCACCCGTCGGCCCAACGTTCTTGCCTCCCGCGCTCCGATCGAAATCCCAAACCGGGCCCATGTAGAACTTCTCAGACGATGTCGGCTCGCCCTCCTTGTAGTTCCACTTGTAGGTCGAATCACCTGATCCGGTGAAGAACGGCAGATAATTCTTGGTGTAGAAGAAGTTGCTGCGGTAGAAGTCGGCGTCGTGGTCCTTGGTGAACTCGCGCACCAGAATGTAATCCGCAGCCGACTTCATGTCGAGATAGGTCGTCCAGTCGTCCTTGGGATCCAAGGGCTTACCGGCATACAGCACGTTTCCGTCGCCATCGACTGTGATCTTGCTCCAGTCCTTGGTGTACAACACCTGCTCGAACTGCAAGATCTTGGTCGTCATCTTCGCGATGCGATCTGTAGTCAGATCGCCCGCCCCGGGGTTCGGATCCAGCGGACCATCGGGATCTTTGAACGAGTAGTGCATCTTGGACGGGCCCCTGAACCCATAATCCACGCCATTTCCGTAATGCGGATCGTGCTCCATGATCTGGGCGTCGTTCCCCAGGTTGAACCGGCTCTTGCTGATCTTGATCGTCTCAGCGACCTGATAGCTGCCCTGGTACTTGCCGTTCAAGTACAGTTCCGCGAACTGGTCGTTGGACGTCCAGCCCAACCCGTCCTGGCCCCGGCCCAGTTCGAGCGCCACGCGGGTACGAATCAGCGAGCGGTCAACGTAGTTGGCCAGCAGAGCCCAAGTCTTTTCGCCTTTCAAGCCGAAAATCCCCGTCTTCTTGT
>CAYMMF010000214.1:0-2949 GCA_964391475.1 uncultured Propionibacteriaceae bacterium
AGCGCTTCCGAACCCAAACGAGAGACCCTCATTCGTCCACGGCAACGGAACCCGGCAGCCGTCGCGTCCGACATCGACTCCTGGATTCTTGAAGAACGCAGGATCCTGCCTGTCGGCGTCCTCGATGTCACCGACCTCGTGCAGACCAAGCTCCTCGCCCTGGTAAATGTAGGCAGAGCCAGGCAGGCCAAGCAGGAACAACGTCGCGGCACGAGCACGCTGCAGCCCTCCGTCACGGTCGACAGAATCCGACAGCCCACCGGCGAGTAACCATTCCCCGCCGTGCTTGATGGCGGGCTGACCGTCCGATGCGCGGGGAGGGTTGGGTAGTCCGTAACGAGTTGGGTGTCGGACGACGTCGTGATTAGACAACACCCAAGTGCTCGACGAACCAGACGCTTGTGACAGTTCAACGTTGTGAGTAACGATCTGGCGGAACTGCGCTGCATCGAAGTCGGCCTGCAACAGGTCGAAGTTGAACGCCTGCCCCAGACTCTCGGGGTTGGCGTAAAGCGGCACCCGGTCGCTGGCGACCCACGCCTCAGCAACCGCGGTCCGCGGCGGATCATAGGAGTTGAACACCTGACGCCACTCGGCGTACACCTCTTGGACGTCGTCCCGGTCGACCATCGGGTGGTTGCCGTCGAACGGCATCTCCCCCAGTTCGGCGGCGCTCGGCAGCACCTCGGGGAAATCCTTGGTGAGCATGTGCGCCACGTCGATGCGGAAGCCAGCGACACCGCGGTCAGACCAGAAGCGCAGTGTCTTTAGGAAGTCGTCGCGCACTTCTGGGTTGTCCCAGTTGAGGTCGGGCTGTTCGGTCGCGAAGTGGTGGAAGTACCACTGGCCGTCTCCTACTGGCTCCCAGGCCGGGCCACCGAATGTGGAGAGCCAGTCCGACGGTGGGATTTCCCCGTTCTCTCCGAGCCCGTCGCGGAAGATGTAGCGATCCCGGGCAGCGGAGCCACGTCCGGACGCCAAGGCCTCAGCAAACCAGGCGTGCTTGTTGGAAGTGTGGTTCGGCACGATGTCGACGATGACGCGAATGCCACGTTCGCCCAATGCCTCAACCATCTCGTCGAAGTCCTCCAAAGTTCCCAACTTGGGATCAACGTTGCGGTAGTCGGCCACGTCATAACCGCCGTCGGCCAACTCTGAAGGATAGAACGGACTGAGCCAGACCGCGTCCACACCAAGCGCGGCCAGGTAGTCGGCACGGGACGTGACGCCCGCGATGTTGCCAAGCCCGTCACCGTCGGTGTCAGCGAAGCTGCGAGGGTAAACTTGATAGACGACAGCCTGACGCCACCACGACGCCGGGTCGGCACCGAGGTGTGAAGCGATCTGGATGGTTTGGGGCATGGCGTCCTCTCACGAGATTTTGATAACTTGACTAGATTTTGTTTCTATATTTAGTAGAGTGAGATAATCATGCAACGCGCAGGGAGGGAAGTCAAGAGGTGTCAGTAATCGACCCGGCGAGCAGCACAACCCGCCTCAGTCTCGGCGCAATGCTGCATTACGCCTGGGACTCAGAGGTGTTCACCAGCAACGATGCCATGCCGTCGGTAGGGCTAACCCGATCCACGACGATAGACGCGCTCAACGAGCTCATCGACTTGGGCCTAGTCGAGGAGCTTTCCAACGCCCGCGAGGGCGGAGAGTACCGCAAGGGGCGTCCGGCTAGGCGTTTCGCGCTTCGCGGGGACGCCGGAACCATCGTCGGGGTTGACGCCGGTCAGGCCCACCTCAGCGTCGCCGTCGCCGACCTCCGAGGGAGGGTAATGGGACGCCACGACACCTACCTCGATCCCTCCGACGACGAGGCGGAGGCCCGCAGTAAAGCAATCGCGCAGGCGGTTGATCAAGGACTGTCGGTAGCGGGTAAGACGCGCTCCGATGTGTTGTCGCTCTGCGTCGGCGTGCCAGCACCAGTGGCAGCTGATGGCACCTCTCCCCCGCATCCGGACGGCTTCTGGCAGCGGATGAACCCCCAAATCGCAGAGGTCTTTCAGCGATGGGCTCCCCTCGTTCGGGTCGAAAACGACTCCTCGCTTGCAGCTGCCGCAGAGCGGCGCTTCGGCGCAGCAGTTGACAGTGCGGACTTCGTAGCGCTCATGGCCGGGCGGAGGTTTGGCGCCGGCGTGGTGAGCGGAGGACGCCTGCTGCGCGGCCACAGCGGTGGTGTCGGTGAGATGTTCCCACTGGCCTGGCTGATGGGAGCAGAAGGGCTATCAGGCCTAGGCGAGTTGTTGGCAACCGGCGCCAAGGACGCGTTGGCGTCCGGATTGATCCCCAGGAGGCATCCGTTAGCGAAAGAGTCCAAGCTGACCGCCGAGGCTGTGCTTGCCCATTCAAGCGATCCAGCAGTAGCCCCAGTGATCGATCAGGTCGCACACGTGCTGGCTCGGGTGGTAGGCCTACTTGGCAGCATGTACGACCCGGATCGAGTAATCCTCTGCGGGGCCATCGCGGCAGGCAGCGACGCCGTGATAGATCGCACACGCGAGCTACTTCCCGCGGAATTGCACCTGCCAGCTCCCAAACTCGTGGCGTCCGGTTTGGGCGCCGACGTGGTTACAACCGGCGCGGTTGCCGCCGCGGTCGAGGAGGCTCAAACGTCGATCCTCGACCTGGTCTCGTCAGGAAGATTCACCGTCAGCGCGCCCAGGTGACAAACACCTGATCACCAACAATCAAGGGCGCAGGGCGGATTCCAACGCCTGCCTCCATGACAATCATCGGTTCGTGTGGGGTTCAAGGGAACTTGTTCAGCACTCGCTGGATGGTCAGCCAGGTGCGGGTCATGACGCTTTGGGGAGTGGTGTCGTAATATAGGTAGCAGCGGGTTCGGGAAGTGACTTGTTCAAAGTGTCGGTGTGGGGCTGTGAGCCGACCGCGCTGAAATTAATAGACGCGCCCCAGTGTCCTCCCGAACCCGCCCTTAGG
>CAYMMF010000215.1:0-1486 GCA_964391475.1 uncultured Propionibacteriaceae bacterium
GGAACCGTCGTGGCGTAGTAATTCCGGAAGATCAGTGTCGTGATCGGGATGCCGTAGATGGTGTGCGCCAGGATCAGTTTGGCGATGCCCTCGAACCCTGGGAACACGCTTTGGATCTGCAACATCATGGCCTGCAAGGGGATCATGACCGCCTGGTAGGGGATGAACATGCCGAAGAGGAACATGGTGAACAGTGTCTGCGATCCGGGGAAGCTCCATTTCGCGAACACGTAGCCGTTCAACGACCCCAGGATCGACGACAGTACGGCAGCGGTCACGCTGAGGACGAGTGATCGGAACATGGCAGGGGCTAGCCTGGGCCAGGCGGTGACCCAGCCTTCAACTGACCAGACGGACGGCAGATTCCAGGCGTCACTTGGGGTGATGCCGATTGGCGATTTGAGGCTGGTGACGATCAGGACGTACAGCGGTATCAGCACCATTGCTGCGAAGAAGAACAGCAGCAGGTACTGGGCCGTCCGCCAACCGGAGAAACCCTTGGCGCGCGGGGTTGTAGCTAAGGCGGTCATCGGGACTCCTTCTCTACGCGGTTGGTGTAGATCAGGTAAGGGACGACGACGACAGCGACGACCGTCAAAAGGATCGTGGCGTTGGTGGCCGCCATTTGCGGGTTCGACTGCTGGAACAGTTGCACCCACATCAAGGTGGCGGGCACCTCAGCCCGGTAAGAGTTGGAGCCAGCGATCGAGTAGATCAGGTCGAACATCTTCATCGACATGTGGCCGACGATGATGAGAGCCGACAACGCGATGGGGGAGAGTTGCGGGAACAGCACATGCCGGTAGATGCGCCATTCGGTCGCCCCGTCCACCCGGGCAGCTTCGCGCTGGTCTTCGGTGATACCGCGGAAACCCGCGAGGAACAATGCCATGACATAACCCGAGAGCTGCCAGACGGCGGGCAGCGCCATCCCTGCCATGTTGAATGGGCCCGGGTCAGACCACCACTGGTTCTGCAAGCTGGGTAAACCAATCCTGATGAAGAGTTGGTTGAGGCCGATGGCTTGGTCGACACCCATCGCGGGCGACAACAGCCAGCGCCACACCACACCGGCAGCCACGAAGGAAACCGCCATCGGGAACAGGTAGATCGAGCGGAAGACGCCCTCGCCGCGTGCTCCTCGTTCGAGGAGGATCGACCAGATCAACCCGAAAATCATGGTGCCCGCGACGAACGTCACGGTCAGCACCAGAAGGTTCCACAGGGCGTGCTGGTAGCGATCATCGGAAAGTAGCTTGACGTAGTTAGCGATCCCGCCGGGATTAATCACCTTATCGGTGATGTAGTCGGTGGATCTTTGTAGCGAGGTGACGACGTTCTGCCCGATGAGCCCATACACAAAGATGCCTACGACGATGATCGACGGCATCAGGAAGGCCAGGCTGGGCAGCCAATTTTTGGCTCTGCGCACGGTATTACCTTGGGTAGCGAACTGGGGAGGGAACGTCTAGACGGCGCGCCCTCC
>CAYMMF010000215.1:1508-2914 GCA_964391475.1 uncultured Propionibacteriaceae bacterium
AGCGGCAACCAAGTCCTTGACCAGGGTGTCGCCGTCCTTGGAACCCATGTACTTGCTGATCGCGGTCGACATGTCCGAGCCCCAAGCCATGTTAACGGCTGCGCCATGTGCGATCGACGGGACGATCTTGTCTTGGGCGAACGACTCCATCGCACCCTGCTGGTAGGCGGGGAATTCGGACGCCGGAACGTCGGTGCGCGCGGGGATCGAGCCCTTCTTCAAGTTGAACGCCTGCTGGCCTTCAGCCGAACCGACCAGCGACAGCCAGTCGCGAGCGCCACCCGGGTTGGGAGCGCCAACCGGAAGGGTGAAGGAGTCGGCGAGGAAGTCGAACGTGCCCTTGGTGCCCGGGGTCGGGAATGCGACGTAGTCGACGTCGTACTTCTTTTCCTTGGTGTCGAACTGTGCTACCGCCCAGTCGCCCATGACGTTGTAGGCGGCCTTGCCGTCGATGACCATGTCGGTCGCGCCCGGCCAGTCGTCACCATCAGAGGGGGTGTTGGCGAACGCCAGCAACTTTCCGAAGTGGTCGACGGACGTCTTCACGCAGGCGTCATCCCAAGGCGTCTTGCCGTCGAACAGGCCGATGTAGCCTTCTGTGCCGCAATCGGCGATCAGGACGTTCTCGAACAACTGGAGCTGAGTCCAGGTGCCAGCCACGCTGAGCGGGGTGCTGACGCCGGAGTCTTTCACCTTCTGCATGTCGGTCAGCCAGGCGTCGATGTCTGCCACGTCGGTTGAGACGCCAGCCTTGTCGAGGACGGCCTTGTTGGCCCACACCACGTTTGCCCGGTGGATGTTCGAGGGCACCGAGTAGATGTTGCCCTTGACGGTCAGCAGGTCAAGCAAGCTCTGGGGGAACACCTTCGCGCCACCCAGAGATTCGATCACGTCGTTGACCGGCTCCAGTTGACCCTTGCGGATGTAATCCTGCAGCTCTGCGCCGGCGTGGCCCTGGAACGAATCCGGCGGGTTGTTGTTTTGCAGGTCGGCGGCCAGCTTGGCCTTGGCGTTGGAGCCCGCGCCGCCTGCGACGGCGAGGTTCACGAAGGTGTTGTTGGGGTACTTCTCTTTGAAAAGTCTCTCAAGTTCGGCCAGGCCGAGCTTCTCGGAGCCGTCCGCCCACCATGTGAAGACGCCAACGTCGCCGCCAGCGCCACCTTCCTGCGCCGTGGCTGCGGATTCGGCTGGTTTCGCCGCGGGTGCATTCGTGGCGGTGCCGGTGCTGCATCCGGCGAGCGCGAGGCCTGCCACAGCAAGGAGGCTCACGATCTTTTTACCAAACACTGCTGTGTCCTTTCGTTTGGGTTTGCTCTGCAATTGAGCATCGCGGCGTCCGAGCCGCCTTCATTACTAACGTTATGGGTAGCTGTGTGTCGAGTGCAAGAAATCGATTACAAGCGTGA
>CAYMMF010000216.1:0-1470 GCA_964391475.1 uncultured Propionibacteriaceae bacterium
CAGGTTCTTCAGCGGCAGATGATCGCGACGAGCCCAGATTGTGGATCCGGACAACGTCACCTGCTGGCTAGCCGCGCCCAACACAGTGGCGCGCAGCGTTTCATCAGGAGCCTCCACCCGCAGTTGGCGCCAACGCGAGTTCTCCCGCAGAGATAGGGCAAGCAGCGGCCCGACGTCGCCGTAGCGAGCGATATCCGCGATCGTCCGGCAGGACAGTTCGTCGTAGTACGCCTGCCCCACCCCACCGGACACAAAGTACGCAGCGACCATGCCGTCCACCGGGAGCCCGTGGGTGATGTCGAGCCGCGACCCCAGGGACGAGGTCTGGCCCAACACCAAGTCGACCACCACGTCCGCCATCGCGTCGGTGAACACCCGCAGTTCGGGCATGGACGCGTGGCTGCCCTCTTTCAGCGAGTCGAGCCCGAGGGCGTCTACGAGCAACTTCCCCGAAGGCTTCAAGTGAGTAACCCGTCCTGACCCCGGATCAAGCATCAGTTGGCGTGCGCCAACCATCGAAGCTGCGGACGCTACGTGCTTCCCCGAGCGGAACAGCGCTGCGTTCGCGGAGCCGCCCCCAATATCAACGTTCACCACGGTCGCGTAATGGTCGGCCGACCATCGGCTGGAACCCGAACCTCGCCCCGCGATCTGAGATTCGAGGCTCGGACCCGCGACGGTTACCACAAACTCACCGGCAAGGTCAGAGAGGCCTTGCACGATCAGTTCGGCGTTTCGAGTCCGGGCAGTCTCACCGGTGATGATCACTGCGCCGGTCTCCACCTGGGCGGCGTCGATCCCCGCCCGCTCGTACTCCCGGTGGATCAGCGCCCCCAGAAGCCCGACGTTGATCTCGTCAGGAGAAGAAAGCGGGGTCAGGTAGGGATCACTTTGGTAGAGCACAGCGCGGTCATCGACACCAAGTCGGGGCACCAGGCCCGGTCGTGCCTGATTGCTCACCGTGAGACGCGAGACCACAAGTTGGCTCGTCGTCGTCCCGATGTCGATGCCCACGCTGAGCATCTCCCGTGCCCCGGCCGTGCCGTCGACCTCAAGAGAGCCGAGAATCGCCATGATCACCGCGTCAGCCGGAACCCCCTGAGTGACATCAAACTGCCGTGCAGCGCTTCCGGTTGCCACCAAAACTAGTTCTCCATAACCGGCACCAACCGCGTCCACAGCGACGAAGGCGTCACCGCCGAGTCGGTCATCGACCGTGGCTTCGCGCAAAACCAACAGCTTGCTGCCGCGCAAGGAATCCGCCTTGATCGTCGAAACGGCAGACCCGATCACCCGTGCGATGCGCATTTCAGCCCTCCGCCACGGGCTCGGCGTGAAGCGATTCGGACGGGTCAGCAGCCGAGAAGCTCTTGCCGAACAACAGCAGCGCAACCGCAACAGCCGACACACCAGCAACCAACTTGCCGACGATTACCGAGAAAATCATTTCGCGCGAAGCACCGGCGACAA
>CAYMMF010000216.1:1480-2901 GCA_964391475.1 uncultured Propionibacteriaceae bacterium
GCGCATCCATGTCCTTCATGATCTGGAACATCGGAATGTTGTTGGCCAAGGTGGCGATCATGCCGCCAGCCGCGGTGTCGTTGATGCCGATGAGGCGTCCCACAGACGCCAACGGCTTGCTAGCCAGCGTGATGATCAAGTGCACCGCGGGGAACGCGCCCAGCAGCATCATGGCGATCGAACCGACGACCGCGATCCCATCCTCAGGTGGAATCAGCGACCACGCCTCGGGGTTCAACACCGTGCCGTCCTCGGCGATCTCCTGCCAAGGCAAGAAGTTGACGCCGGTCATCGACTGGAACACCGCCACAACCAGGCCTACCGAGATGACCGCAACGAGTCCCTTGCCAAACCACTCGAAACCCTTGGTCATGGCGTCCGGTGCGCGCCACAGCCCGAGTGCGATCAGAAGCGCCGCGATCACGATCGGAATCAGGTTCATGCTGACCATGCCGATCGGGAAACCGGCCACCAAACCGCCCACGAAAACGCCAAGCGGAATGGTGACCATGCCAGCCAGAATTCCCTTGGCCAAGAACGGGCGATCCTGCTTGTTGATGATGCTGAGCGCGACCGGAATCGTAAACACGATCGTCGGGCCCATCATCGAACCCAACACCAGGCCGGAAAGCCGCTGGGCTGCCGGGTCTGTGGTCATCGCTTGCGCAAGCGGCCAACCACCCATGTCGCAAGCCAGTAGCGTCCCCGCAAACATGGACGGGTCAGCCCCCAGCATGCTGTACAGCGGGCCGATCACCGGGTTCAGCAACTTCGCCAGGATCGGCGAGATCGACATCACACCGACCATTGCCAGGGCGAGTGGACCCATGGCGTTGAATCCCTCTTCGAATTGCTCTCCAAGCCCGAACTTATTCCCGATAGCTCGATCCAAGCCACCAAGAACCATGCAGATCATGAGAACCCAGACGATAATTTCGTTGATATCCATCAGCCGTCTCCTAGTACTCGGAGGCGCCGCATGTGCTCGGTGTCTGCAATGCCAACGATCCCCCCGGCTCACGGGCTCCCGTGGCCATCATCTGCCACCTTGGCGATCACCGGTAGTCCACTTATAACGAAATTGTCTCGCCACTTTACTCACTTGAGAAACAACGTTCGGGTAGGTTGGCGATGTGACGAGAATCCGAGAGGTAGTGCAACTCAACCTCTCGCTGAACCCTGCCATCTCACCGGTCGCTCGGCGTCTGCAAGAGGCCATCATCTCGTCAATCGCGTCCGACGATCTGTTAGAAGGAGACCGGCTTCCATCCACCAGGATGATTGCCAGCACCTACAAAATGTCACGGTCGGCTGCAGTCGAAGCCTTCGAAACCCTCTGCGGGCTAGGCATTCTGGTATCAGCCCACGACAGCAGGTGCCAAAGGAGGACGTGAGAATGGATTCACGAATCAGGGACGCCT
>CAYMMF010000217.1:0-2871 GCA_964391475.1 uncultured Propionibacteriaceae bacterium
CAAGCCCGACGCTTGGAGATGTGGCTTCGTGAGATCGGACGCGACGTCGTAGTTACGTTCGAACCAGGCGAGGGTCACGTCGGACGCCAGATCCGCGAGATCCTGCTCAGCCACGACACGGTAGAACTTTCCCCGCGAGCCGAGGCGCTGTTGTTCGCCGCTGACAGGGCTCAGCACGTGCACGAGGTGATCGGCCCTGCCCTGGAGCGCGGGGCGATTGTGGTTTGTGATCGCTATGTAGATTCGACCCTCGCCTATCAAGGCGCCGGGCGGGCACTCGACGTGGCAGAAGTGGAACGCATCAATCGGTGGGCTACCGACGAATTGCGACCCGACTTGGTGGTGTTGCTCGATCTGGATCCCGAGCAGGGGTTGGCGACAGTCGACCGACATGACCGGATCGAATCGGCGGGGGCTGACTTTCACCACCGGGTCCGCGCAGGCTTTCTGGCACTGGCGGCCCGCGACCCCGACCGCTACTTAGTTTTACCGGCTCGCGAGAGCATCGACGCGACCGCAGATGCTGTGCGCCTACGGGTCGAGGCGCTACTTGACGACCTAGGCCGCAACCGGGGCGTCCAAGTATCACCCGAATCACCGCAGACGGTGCAGCCATGAGCCCGACGGTTTGGGCCGATCTGGTCGGTCAGCAGCGGGTGGTAGCGACTTTCGAGGCGGCAGTCGCTGGTAGGGCGCACGCGATGACACACGCGTGGCTGATAACCGGGCCGCCTGGGTCTGGCAGGTCGAATGCCGCGCGCGCGTTCGCAGCTGCGTTGCAGTGCCCACGCGGAGGCTGCGGGGAGTGTCAGGCGTGCGTGACTGCATCGTCCGGTGCGCACCCCGACGTCACCATCGTCCGAACCGAACGGCTCTCCATCGGAGTCGACGAGGTGAAAGACCTGGTGCGACGAGCGGCGATGCGTCCCACGGTCGGCCCCTACCAGGTCATCGTCGTGGAGGACGCCGACCGCGTCACCCCGAGCGGTGCCGGTGCCTTGCTGAAAGCGATCGAGGAGCCGGCAGCCCGCACGGTTTGGCTGTTGTGCGCTCCGACCCCAGGCGACGTGATCCACACGATCCGGTCTCGTTGTCGCCTTGTTGAGTTGGCAACCCCGTCCCCACAAGCGATTTCATTGTTGCTTCAACGGCGCGACAACGTGCCGCCGGAATTGGCGTCGTTTGCGGCCAGGGTGTCGCAGGGGCATATCGGACGCGCGCGGCACCTGGCCCGCGACGAGGACGTCCGGCGCCGAAGAGCAGAAGTGTTGGGCATTCCCAGTCGACTTACGACGTTGGGGGCGTGCCTGCAGGCAGCCGCGAACGTGGTGGCCGCGGCGTCCGAAGAGGCATCGGCGACCACACAAGAGATCGACGCCCGCGAACGCACCCAACTCAGCGACGCGCTGGGGGTTGGCGTCCGGGGGGTTCGGGTACGCCACGCCACGGCCGCCTTGAAAGAGTTGGAGGAGCAGCAGAAAACCCGAGCTAAGCGCGTCCAACGTGACGCGCTTGACAGGGTGCTGACGGAGTTCACGACCTTCTACCGCGATGTGCTCACCCTTCAAACAAAGGCGGGTGCCTCGCTGGTGAACGCCGATTTCGCCCCGAACGTCGAGGCGGTCGCGTCACGCACCACACCTGAAGCCACGATCGTCAGACTGGACGCAATCCTGGCTTGCCGCAGGGCGCTGGAGACCAACGTGTCGCCGCTGCTGGCGATGGAGTCGCTGATGATCAGTTTGCACAGCGCTACGTCGGAGTGAAAAGCCAGCCCGGGAAACGACCCGATGGGCGCTGTCGGGCTCGAATCGACCAGTGGTGCCGTGTCGCTGCGAGCCCGAGGCCTAACTGGATGCAAGCATTGAGTTGACCCGTGGCCTTGCAAGCGAGAGGACTTCCCCATGGCTGACAAGCCCGACGTGAGCCTAGACGAAGATGATTTGCGCCTTGACGAGGAGGCGCAATCGCGCCAATCTGGCGAGGAATCCGCGCTGGAGAGCACGGCGGAGTACGACGCGTGGTCGGATGAGTCCGCCCCAGTTGAGGACGAGGCGCCAGACGCCGACGCCGCGATCGACGACGACTACATCTATCGTTCAGAGTTCGACCCGGTCCCAGACCAGGTTCGCGCCGAGCAAGAGCGGTTAGCGGCCGAGCGCGCAGCCAGGCGTGAAGCCCGCGAGGCTGCGCTGGCGCCAACCGTCGAACCTGCCGCAGCGTTCACAGCGGTCCAAAGCGTTGGGACGGTTGGGCAGCCAACCGCGCCGCAGGCGCAGCCGGTTGTTGTTTTTCGTCGGACGACCGACAAGTTCTTCGGTGCCCTTGGGTTGTTCTTGCTCCGGCTGGCGTTGGCTGCCATCTTGGGGATTCGTGGGATCAACGGGCTGCTGAGTCCGCAGTTGGCCGCCACTCCGTGGGAGGGCAACCTGCTGCCACAGCCGCAGCTCATCGGTTTAGCGCTGTCCGCTGCCGGGGTCGGAATCGCGATCCTGCTTGTGTTTGGAATGTTGACTCGACTGGCGGGTTTCGGGTTGGCCACGATCGCCGTTTCGACCCTGGTTTTCGTCAAGTGGGGCGATTTCAGTCCGTTCCTGCCTGGTGAGCTTGGTTTCGTCGGCGAATTAGAAGTGCTGCTGGCTGCCTCCGGGTTGCTGCTGTTGTTCGTGGGTTCTGGCGGCTGGAGCGTCGACTACGGCTTCCGGCGTCGGCGGAGTCTCGAAGCTTCGACGCGCAAAGGCGCCTGACGCGCGGTTCGCGTGAGGCGAGGCTCATCGCTATAGTTGATCCTCGCTGGCCGCCCTAGCTCAGTCGGTAGAGCGATTCACTCGTAATGAATAGGTCGGGGGTTCGATTCCCCCGGGCGGCTCC
>CAYMMF010000218.1:0-2819 GCA_964391475.1 uncultured Propionibacteriaceae bacterium
CTTCCGCGTACTCGGTGAGCGACCTTTGGTAGCCATCGAGTGTCGGAACAAGAGCAAGCAACGCCGTTCGTAAGGCGTCGCCGTGCCGTCCCGCGTCGAACAACGCCAGAGCGAGGAATGCCTGCCGTGCGTCGTCGTCCACGCCACTCGGGGACTCCACTTCGAGGATTGAAACAGCTTCGTCTGCAGCTCCGACGTTGCGTAGCGTGCTGGCTAGCTGGATATGCACGCGAGTTGCGCGTTCGCCATCGAGTCCTGCCGCGATAGCTCGTCGGTAGTAATCGATTGCCGCGTGTTCAAGTCCTAAAGAATCATGTACGCCGCCGAGTTCGAAGAGAGCTGCCGCGTCGCCAGGCGGGCGCTCTCCGGTAAGTTCCCGCATACGGGCGATTGCCGCTGCGGGGTGGGATTCATTGAACTCGTTCTCGTAGAACTCATCGATCTTCTGATCCCAGGTGGTGTCGCTCACCAGCCCAGCTTAGGCTGCCTAGCAGCCTAAGCTGAGGACGCATCGATCCCTCGAGAGCGTGAGAGCGATAGTTCAGATGCCTAACCTTGACGTAACGTGGTCGAGTTCCGGTTCAACGTTTTGAGCCACGAACAGGATGCGCTCCATCTGGAGGGCTGTGGTCGGCGATGATTTCGTTGAATTGTGCTCAACCATGGGACTTCATAGAAGCATGGCTCATCGACGCAAGCTAGTCCACAGCTGTGCAGTGCATCGTCGATACCAATAAATGGCGAGAATACTCGCCATAATGTCATGATCAGCCTGCTATCATCGCCATAACTGAGAGGATTATCCATGGCCGGATACCGGATCGAGGAGCAACTAAATACGTTCGGCGTACACGTGCGCGGCTGGCGCATGGTGCTAGGGCTGACCGCTCAGCAGGTCTCCGAGCGTGCGGGCATCACCCGCGACACCCTGCGGAAGGTCGAGTCCGGAGACCCGGGTGTGGGTTTCGGCAATGTCGCCCAAGTGCTGCGTGCCTTGGGCGTGCTCGACCAGGTCGTCGACGCCATCGATCCGCTTGAGAGCGACATTGGTCGACTGCGGGCGGGTAGCCTCACGAAGAAGCGTGCCCGATGACCATTGTCGAAGTCTTCGTTGATCGCGGTGGTGTCCCTCTTTTGGTGGGGCAAGCATTTTTTACCCGGCAGCGAGGCAGGCTCTCGACCACGTTTCTGTATGACGTGGGATGTGATGGCCTGGGAGGCCACGGCCTTGGACCTGCTGCAGGCGGCTGGAATCAAAGTTCCGCAGCGTCGGCTGACGCGAGTGGGGGAGCGCAGTGTGCTCATTCTGCGCAGGTTCGATCGCACGGGCCAAGAGCGCAGAGTCGGCTACATCAGCGCCATGACGTCAACCCGACGCCCGACCTGTGGCGAGCACGCGCGACCTCGATCATGGGAGCCGAAGCACTGCCTGACGAGGCAGAAGCTCTGCTCGCGTTGGCGGACGAGTGCAGCCTCAGCCTTGAGCAAGCGCACGGCAGGATCGAACGCATCACGAACGCCTTCACAAAGTGGCGGGCAGCTGCGCGCAGAAATCGGATTGGCGAGCAGGAGATCACTATGATGGCCGAGTCGATTAGGCCGCGGCTTGAGGCCGTTGACGCGACGGGTCGACGCTGAATGCGTGTCGGCAGCCGATCGTTGGTATGAACCGGAACCCGGTCGAGTTCAGGAACGAGATCGTTCATGGCAAGCGCGGGATCACAGCCGACGCGGCGATCCGTTTGGCGCGGTACTTCGGGACGTCCGAGGAGTTCTGGATGAACATGACACAGCCCTCCCGTTTCGTCTGGTCGAAGAGTGGGCATGGGGTGTCTATGGGGAGTCGAGGTGGCGCCGCTAGATATGTTTTGCCGAGTTTGAGATGAAAGAGCATAGATTGGTGGATGTGGGTCTCAAAGATCGGGGTAGGAATGAGTAAGCCAGTGGCGCCCGTCAACGTCTTTTTTCAGGGGTGTTACAACCCCAAGTACGAGGAGTAGATCCGCAAAGGAAAAGACAAGTGCTTCGAGTACAACAAGTTGAACCCTAACGATGTCGAAGCCCAGCGAAGAATCCTCAAGGATCTGCTGGGTGGTATGGGTGAAGAAGTCATCATCACGCCCCCGTTTTGGTGCGACTACGGCTACAACATCACCGTTGGTGACTACTTCTACTCAAACCACAACATGGTCATCACCGACGGTGCTCACGTCACCTTCGGCGACAACGTCTTTATCGCCCCGAACTGCTGTTTCACCACTGCCGAACACGCCATCGACCCGCAGATGAGAAAGGCGGGCGTAGAGATTGCCAAACCCATCACTGTTGGAAACAACGTCTGGATCGGCGCGGGAGCTGTAATCCTGGCGGGCGTGACAATCGAAGACAACTCCGTTATCGGGGCAGGGAGTGTCGTCACCAAGGACATTCCCGCCAACGTCGTGGCAGTTGGAGTCCCTTGCAGGGTTTTGCGGCCGATAACAGAAGCGGACAAGACGACTTACCCAACCTATTCAGACTGACCTCTGGTGGCTAGCAGTGCCCGGTGTATCTCTTCGGCTCACTACTTGTGCACGTCCTACATTTTGGGTGAGAATTTTGTGTCCGTTCCCAGTTTTACAACCAGCAGAGTGAGACTTCACTGGAGGTGCCGTGTCCGATCCTTTCGAACGGGTGCGCTCGGCCGCTGCCGAACGCGGGCTAGATATCGAGATCCGTGAGCGACCCGACCCTGGATCGCTCACCAGGGCCGCGCAACTGCTTGGAGTCGACCCGGCGGATATCGTCAAGACACTCGTCGTAAAGCGCTCCGATGACAC
>CAYMMF010000219.1:0-2781 GCA_964391475.1 uncultured Propionibacteriaceae bacterium
GTTTGCCGTAGATATATCTAGAGCAAACGCAAATAACGGGAGCAAACGCACTCAACGGGAGCAAACAGACCCAACAGACTCCAAGAACTGGCGACGCAAGCACCAAAGTAATCCGACATCTCAGGTCCGCACTCGACAACCGTTAGCGCCAGAGCCCGTCCATCGCCCCTTCACTGCGGGACCCGTCAAAGCGGCTACACAGGAGGCTGCAACGCAGCCGTCTAGAAAAGCGTCAACCGTCAGACTCACAGCTTCGAGACGCCGACTTTGCCGGCTCCTCAGTCACCCGGTCGGGCTTCGAGACGCCCACTTCGTGGGCTCCTCAGCCATCTGGTGGAGGCTTCGAGACGCCCACTTCGTGGGCTCCTCAGCCATCTGCCCCGCGCTCCTCGTCTTGATCTCCACCGGAATCTGGGGTGGTCTTTCCATATCGGACTCTCCGTTCAGGACTCAACCAACAGCCCTGCCGCAAAGCATGACGCGCCACAGCCAGGACACGATTGACAAGTGCTCCCTAAAGCCTCTCGTGACTCTGATTGCTCGTTGCGACCCCGCTTATTCCAGGAGGCCGTGTTCGCGTGCGTTGGCGACGGCAGAGGTGCGGGAGTCAGCCTCGAGTTTGCCGAAGGCATGAACCAGGTGAGTCTTGACTGTGGCCTCCGTGACGAAAAGGCGCTTCGCGATTTCACGGTTCGTAAGGCCCTCAGAGACCAGCTTCAACACGTCGAGTTCGCGCGGGCTCAGCCGCGGGACGCCTTGGACGATCCTGTCGCTCATCCGACGTTCCAGGTCGTCAGCAAGTACCAGATAACCCGCCGCAGCATCAGCCACGCCCCGCGCGATTTCTGATGGTTCCGCGTCCTTGAGTAGGTAGCCGGCGGCACCCGCCAGTACCGCTCGTGCGATGTCGCTGTCGTTGTCGTATGTGGTCAAGATCAACGCGGCTGGCCCGTTACGGCGTCCCTTCAGCGCCGCCACCACGGCGACGCCGTCCATTCCGGGGCCGAGCCTCAGGTCACACAGAACCACGTCCGGCTCGATGGCATCGACGATGGTCAACGCTTCCTCGCCCGAGGCGGCTTCTGCTACCACCTTGATGCCAGGTTCGGCGCCGAGCAGGGCGACCAGCCCGCGCCGAACCACGGGATGGTCATCAACGATCAGCACCTCGATCGGTCGTTCATTCGCGGGCATCGTCAACCACTCCGATCGGTAGGTGAAGGCAGATCGCGGTCCCACCTCCGGGTTCGCTCTCAATGTCCAGCCCGCCGCCCAGCCGCGTGACGCGTTCTCGCATTGCGCGCAGACCGTAGCCGCCCTCCAGCGTCGGCGTCGGTGATAGGCCCGCGGGGTCGAACCCGACGCCGTCGTCCACGACATCCAGGCGCACCTCGCCTCCCGCACGGGCCAGCCCAATCCGAACCCGCTGCGCCTGCGAGTGCTGCCGAATGTTGGCCAGTGCCCCCTGCACGACCCGCAGAATCGCCACCTCTACCGGCGTCGGCAGAGAATCGAGCCCCGGCTCGACCTCCACCTCGATCCGTGCCCCGGTGGCCAAGGACGCCTCGTCGCCAAGCCTGGCCAACGTCGCCGCCAACGTGCCCGCGGCAGGGGCAATCGCGTACACCACTCGGCGAGCCTCGGACAGGTTATCTGTGGCCGTGGCCTCGATCTGCTCCAGAAAGCTGCGTGCCTGGCCCGGCTCGGGTTCACGCAGGGCGGCGCGGGCGAGCAACAGGACTGAGGAAAACCCCTGTGCGAGGGTGTCGTGGATGTCGTGAGCCAGCCGAGCGCGCTCAGCCAGGACGCCTGCCTCGTGCTGCTGCCGCGCCAAACTGTCGGCCAGTTCGGACGCCTCCGACTGCGCTGCCAAAACTTCGCCCAGCAGACGCCGTTGCTCGGCGGCGTCCCGTTCAAGACGCAACGCGGCACGGGCCAAGCCTACGGCGACCGCAGCGCCAACGATCGGCCCCAGTACAGTAGCCGAGTCGGTAACTCCAGCCATTCGTAGGACAGTGATCAGGGCGGCCAGACTCGTCGCGGTCGCCAGGAGGCCAGCGGGAAGTGGTACCGCGCGTCCAGCGAGCATCCACAACGGGAACGCCATCCACAAAAACTCGGCCGAGACCGCCACCAACCCCACTTGCAGTGCCAGCAGCGTCCCCAGCCAAACCACCCGCAGCGCGTCCGGCAGTCTCCGATGGAAAATGGATCCGGTGAAGAACACAGCCGCGATGGCAACCGTCAGCACGACGGCCCACACGCTGGCACCTCGCTGGACGGCCCGGAACAAGCCAAGGGCGAGGAGCGCCGAGAACAGCACCACCTCGCCCAGGCGAAGCCACCCGCCAGTGGCCGAATCGTCCGTCATGACGCCATCGTATGTTCCGTCGACGCCTCGTACGTGTCCAAAGCCTGCCCCGCGTCGTCGGCAGACCGCACCGCCCGATAAAGCAACACGAAGAAGTAGGCGAAGGCCCCGGTCAAGATCATGTGCCCCAACCCGGAGATCCCGGCGAGCGCGGGGGAGTCGGCCAGCGGGTTGCCGAGCACCTGCAGCACACCCTTGAAATTGAGCATCCCGAACGTGAGCGCCAAACCGACGTTGTAGACCGCGAGGAACCGACCAGTGCCCCTGGCCTCCAGGGCGAAGACCTTAGCGAGAGCCAGAACGGTCAGCAGTACCATGGTGCCGAGCGCCAGCGCGTGGGTGTGCCCAACTGCCAACTGGGTGAAACCTTTGAAGCCGTTCTGGCGGGTGAACTCCCGGTAGAACAGGCC
>CAYMMF010000220.1:0-1386 GCA_964391475.1 uncultured Propionibacteriaceae bacterium
GGCATTTCCTGCCGGTCGGCAACGCCGAACGCGCAGGGGGCGGGACCGGTGCCACCGGGGCGGCCGCGAAGCCCAAGCGTCCGGTGCCGCCACGAAACCGCACCAGAAAAACGAAACCAGCGGGTGCCGCAGAGGCACCGGTCAGGGCGCGGACGGGCATTTCCTGCCGGTCGGCAACGCCGAACGCGCAGGGGGCGGGACCGGTGCCACTGAGGCGGCCGCGAAGCTAAAGCGCGTGCGTCAGGGGACAAAAGACGGGCCCGGAACAAGTAGTTCCGAGCCCGTCTTGCTAAGCAGGTCAGCTTTCGGTGACTTCCTCAACGACGACGTCTTCGACAACCGCGTCTTCAACGACAACGTCCTTAGGCTTGTCAGCCTTGGCCTTCTTCTTATCTTTCTTCGGCTTCGAATCGGATTTGGGTGCAGCCTTGGACGTCGCAGTGCCCTTGCCCTTGGCCTTAGCCTTGCGCGATTCCTCGACGCTTTCTGAGATAACTTCGATCACAGCCATGGGAGCGTTGTCGCCCTGGCGGGGGCCGATCTTGGTGATGCGGGTGTAACCGCCGTCGCGATCGGCCAGTTTTGGAGCGATCTCGGTGAACAGAATGTGCACGACGCTCTTGTCTCTAACGGTGCGAAGCACGATGCGTCGATTGTGGATGTCACCCCGCTTCGCCTTGCTGATCAGACGGTCGGCGAGCGGTTGTAGCCGCTTCGCCTTCGCCTCGGTGGTGGTGAGGCGACCGTGCTCGAAGAGCTGGGTCGCCAAATTCGACAAGATGATCCGCTGATGCGCCGGGCTACCTCCCAGACGGGGACCCTTCGTCGGCTTAGGCATGGTGGTCAATTCTCCTGTGAGAGTGCTCAGTACTGGTCGTTGTTGCTGGCGAAGCCGTCGGCATCGTCATAGGTGTTCAGCGCAGCTAGTGGGTCGAACCCGGGCGCGCTGTCGCGTAGGTTGAGACCCATGTCCTGCAACCGCAGTTTGACTTCCTCGATCGACTTCGCGCCAAAGTTGCGAATGTCGAGTAGGTCTTGCTCGGAACGCGAAACGAGTTCGCTAACCGTGTGGATTCCCTCTCGCTTGAGACAGTTGTAAGACCGCATCGTCAGCTTGAGTTCCTCCACGGGCAGTGCGAGATCCGCAGCGAGTTGCTCGTCCACCGGGGACGGGCCGATCTCGACGCCCTCGGCGTCCACGTTCAACTCGCGAGCGAGGCCGAACAGTTCGACCAGAGTCTTGCCAGCCGACGCCATCGCGTCGCGTGGAGAGATCGCAGGCTTGGTCTCTACGTCGACCACTAGGCGGTCGAAGTCGGTGCGCTGCTCAACGCGGGTGGCTTCCACCTTGTAAATATTAATATCGGTCCGTTTGGGCGGATGAAT
>CAYMMF010000220.1:1451-2755 GCA_964391475.1 uncultured Propionibacteriaceae bacterium
CGATCGGGATCCGGCCGATTTCGGCGTCCGCAGACTTGTTCTGGACGGCAGACACGTAGCCGCGGCCACGCTCAACGACCAGTTCCATGTCGATCCGGCCGGAATCGTTCAGAGTGGCGATGTGCAAGTCGGTGTTGTGGATCTCAACCCCAGCGGGGGGTGCGATGTCAGCGGCGGTAACGACGCCCGCACCCGCCTTGCGTAGGTACATGATGACGGGCTCGTCCTCTTCGGACGAAATCACCAGATCCTTCAGGTTGAGGATGATCTCGGTGACGTCCTCGACGACGCCGGGCAGCGTGGAGAACTCGTGCTGGTTCCCCTCGATCTTGATGCTCGTCACGGCTGCACCCGGGATGGACGACAGCAGGGTGCGACGAAGAGAGTTGCCCAACGTGTACCCGAAACCTGGCTCAAGTGGCTCGATGACGAACCGGGAGCGATCTTCAGAGATGACCTCTTCGGTCAAAGTTGGGCGCTGTGCGATCAGCATGTTTTTCCTTTCCACCGCCCGCTATTTGACGGTGATTCTAGGTTGGGACGCGCCGGTGTGGGCGTCCCAGTTAGCCCTGGGGATTTTTTCGTCCCCAGGGCTGCTAGGTCACTTCGAGTAAAGCTCGACGATCAACTGTTCGGTGACGTCGATCGTGATCTGTTCGCGGGTCGGCAACTGATGGATCAGGATGCGCATCCGGTTGGGACGCACCGTCATCCATGCTGGCACAACACGCTCGTGGTGCAGTTCGCGTGCGATCACGAACGGATCGAGGTTCGCCGATTTCGGCGCAACGTCGATGATGTCGTACGCGGTCACCCTGAACGAGGGAACGTTCACCTTCTTGCCGTTGACAAGGAAGTGGCCGTGCACGACAAGCTGTCGGGCTTGGCGCCTGGTTTGCGCGAAACCTGCACGGTAAACCACGTTGTCAAGACGCGACTCCAAGATCTGCAACAGGTTCTCACCGGTCTTGCCAGGCCTGCGGTTCGCTTCCTCGTAGTAGCGGCGGAACTGCTTCTCGAGCACTCCGTAGGCGTACCGAGCCTTCTGCTTCTCACGAAGCTGAAGCAAGTACTCGGATTCCTTCGTCCGGGCGCGGCCGTGCATACCGGGTGGGTAAGCGCGACGCTCGAACGACTTGTCGTTGCCCACCAGGTCGGTACCGAGCCTGCGGGACTTCTTGGTGATTGGGCCGGTGTAACGGGCCATGATTGATCAGTCCTTTCTTCCGGCTCGATTAGACGCGACGGCGCTTCGGCGGGCGGCACCCGTTGTGGGGAACCGGTGTCACGTCAGAGATCGGACC
>CAYMMF010000221.1:0-2733 GCA_964391475.1 uncultured Propionibacteriaceae bacterium
CACGGCAGTGAAATCACCGAACTTCTTGGTTAAATCCTTCGCTTCGATCACGGGCACGACTGGCAACCTACACCCGCGAAGCAGACATTCTCGAACCCTGTCCGACAACCCCGGTTAGTCGCTACGGTTACGACATGAGCGATTGGCGAGACGCCGTCCACCGCCTGGCAGAGGTAGGGTGGGACGCCCACGCAGACTGGATGCTCACCGGCACCGCAGCCGAGGCAGTCCACGGGATCAACGTAGAACCAACCGAGTTACGCGTGATAGTCAGGCGGTTGAGTGACCTGATCGAAATGGCTATCAGACTCACCGCACCGGGGGCGTCCAGACTGCCCTTGGCTGGCGATGAGTACCACACCAGCGGCCGATGGGAGATCGCAGGGGTACCCGTCGGTATCGACCACCACGCCTCGCGATCAACCGACCTGCTGCTTGGTGAACGCGGGCACCGACTCTGGGAGTCGCGGCAGACGGTCGTGATGAACGACATCGGGGTGCCCGTCGTCCCGCTGGAGGTGCTAGCCGCAGCCAATCTGGTGACAACCGACGACCCCCGCATCGCACGCCTGCTGGCGCGCGGCTGGGATCGTCCACTGCTAGCCGAAGCCCTGCGCGGGCAGGGTTACACGGCTAGGACGCTCGCACTGAAGTACCCAGAAGTGGCCGCTTTAATGAACTGAGCCGACTCGGCTGGTCAGCTGCGCTTGTTGTAACGCAACGAGTTCGGACGACACGGCGCTTCGAATGCGATCTTGCAATCTGGAGCGATCCTGCCCTCGGCGCGCAACGCGAACAACCTAGTGACCACGCGATCGCGCACCATCTCGGGCGACAGCGTGTTCAGGTAGATCTTGGTCGCCCCTTCGAACCCAGCCACAGTTGAGATGCGCCACTTCAGGACGACCCGCCACGGCATCGCCAAATCAACATCAATCGGACGGTAGTGCCACTCCTCGTTGCTCGGCACATCGGTACCCGTCGCGGCGTGGACGGCGTGCAACAAATCAGACATGGCTCGCACCTCTTCAGCCGACTGCTCCCACGGGTCGGAGTGCTCAGACTTGCTGTACACCTCGATCGACGGGTAGCGGTGACCGAAGCCTGCAAACGCGACCGCGTGGTCGTTCTCGGCGATCACCAAGTTCTTGTACGAAGCGAAATTCACGGCGGCTTCGTTGAAGAAATTTGGGTTGTCGCGCAGCCGACGAATTGTGCGCTCGTGCTGGGCGCCCCGCTCGTCGATAGCCACGAGTTGCTTGTGCAGATGGTCGAAGGACGCACCGGCTGGCTTCAACCAGTTCTGGAACACCGTGACATAGCGTGCATACCGATTCTGGTTGTAAAGACCCTGCATCGCTTCGATCGTGAACGCCACGAACTGGGCATGCTCTTCCGCGCTCAAAGTGCCAGAAGACGCCAACTGGGTGCTGTTCGTCGCGCCGTCGACATAATGTCGCCTGGCAATGATCACGTCGTGGCCGCCGCCAAAGAAGTTGGACGCCACGGCCAACTTCGCTTCACGACTGATCTTGGAGATCTGTTCTTTGGATTTGCCGGACGCCTCCAGCCTCCGGTCGACGATGGCCAGAACGTGATCCATGCCCGCAGGGGACGACAGATAGGCGTCCTTCAACTCAGCCACCCGCGCCGGAAGAGTGTAGCCGTAATTCGCATGCCAGTACTCGAACGACAGGATCTCGAACAAGTTAGGGACGCGGCGAAACTCCGCAACCGTGTGGTCGAGCTGATCCGCAGAAAGCTTGTAAAGGGTCTCCCAGCCGCCCATTCCGTGGTGGATCATTCGCGCCTTTTCTGGCGGGGTTTCGAGGTAGCGGCGTTCGCAGAAGGCGCAGTAGCGTCCATGTTGCGACGGGTCGAGAGGCTCAGGGGCTGCCGATGCGATTCCGAGCGGACGGTGGCCCCGACCGGGGACCGTCCAAACCTCCGTGCCCGAGAACGGGTTGAGCTGCTTGACGGTGCCATCAGCCATTGTGACCAGGTAGTCAGGCTCACGTGCATACTGTTGTGGCATCGGGACTCCTGTTCACTCGCGTCCTCCCAGGATATGACTGGGGCCAGGCTTAGACCTGGTTTTGACCCAGATGCTCCCGTCCCCCCTAACCCCGGCGACACTCTCCGGACTTGACGCTGGTAGTAGAAATCGTCCAAGGCCGGATCAGACCCTCAAGTCAGGGTTGCGATTTGAACCATCAAGCCTCGTGGCACACGCTGTCTCGTTGATAGCTTTTTCTGGTCAAGCACTTCAGGACGACCAATCGTGTGAGCCGTTGAGGCCTCGTACTTCCTTCCCCGCGCGGTTCGCCCTCAGACCCTAGGAGAGCCATGCGCACTCTCACCCACCCCGGCGCTCGAATCCGCCTGACCCTCTGGATCGCCGTCTTGGTGATGACGATGTTCAGCGCGTTCTTGCCTCAACAAGCCCAAGCAGCCAGCTACTCAACTCCAACCGGAGTTGCGCTCAGCAAGCGAACGGCGTCCAGCCTCACCCTCACCTGGAAACCCTCCCCCAACGCCCCCCGCTACCGCGTCCGTTACTCCGCCAGCCCAAACATGGCCAACTCCATCTACAAACGCACCTACAACCCCACCTACAAAATCAAAACCCTGAAACCCAACACCACCTACTACACCCAAATCCGCGTCATCAGCCTCGACGGCACCACCAGCCTCACCCCCTACTCACCCATCAAGCCATTCGCCACGGACAAA
>CAYMMF010000222.1:0-2660 GCA_964391475.1 uncultured Propionibacteriaceae bacterium
ACTGGGTGATGGCGCCGGCCTGCTTGCCGTCGCGGATGGCCTGGAGCTGGGTCTTGCCGGAGTCGAAGCCAACGACGATGATGTCGGACTTGCCGGTTTCGATGACACCCTGGACTGCGCCGGTGGCGGCAGCCTCGTTGGAGCCGTAAACGCCGACCATGTCGGAGTTAGCCTGCAGCATGGCCTTGGTGGTGTTGGCTGCCAAGCCAACCTCACCGGCGACCTGCTTCACCATCTTGACGTCAGGCGCGTTGGTGGTCATCCACTCCTGGAAACCGTCGCAGCGCTGCTTGCCGGTCTGGGAGGTCTCGTCGTGGCAGACAACGCCGACCGTGCCCTTGTTGCCGATCAGTTCGGCCATGTGCTTCGCAGCCTCAGCTGCGGCAGCCCTGTTGTCGGTCTGGACGGTCGTCAGCGGAATGTCGGAGTCGACACCGGAGTCGAACGCGATGACAGGAATGCTAGCTGCTTGCACCTTGGCGAGGACAGGCTCTGCGGCAGCAGAGTCAAGTGCAGCGAAACCAATGGCGGCAGGTGAGCTGTCAAGAGCAGTCTGCAGCTGGTCGAGCTGCTGGGTGACCTTGGTCTCATCGTCGGGGCCGACGAACTCAACCTTGTAGTTGTACTCCTCGCCAGCCTGGACGGCACCGTCCTTGACGGCCTGCCAGAAGCGGTGCTGGAAGCCCTTGCTCACCAGGTAGATGGTCTTGGTGCCGTCACCCTTGGGGATATCACCGGTTGCGGGAGCTTCGCCAGCAGCGGTCGTCTCGGTGCCCGCTGGCGCGGTGGGCTCGGGAGCTACCGTGGACGAGGTGGAACAGGCGGTCAAGCTCAGTGCCAACACCGACACTGCAGCAGCAGCGGTACGGATGAAACGCATGTCTTTCCTTTCTTGGTGAGAGCTATTGCTCTCGGGTCCGGCGTGCCAGGCGACACCCCGGGATCGGTCGGTTGGTGTGTAAATAGGTGGGTTTCTTGCGCGGAGCGGCTAGACCGCAGCCGCCCGCTTCCTGCGGAGGATGTCCACGAAGACGGCGATCAGGACGACGACACCGGTGACCACCAGTTGCCATTCCTGAGCGATACCCATCATCTGGAGACCCTTCTTCAGGGTTTCCATGATCAAGGCGCCGACGACCGTGCCGATGATATTGGCGCGGCCACCGGCCAGGGACGTGCCACCGATGACGACGGCGGCAATGACGTTGAGTTCGAAACCCACGCCTTCTGCCGGCTGGACGAATCCGAACCGAGCTGAGTACAAGATGGCACCGAGTGCCACGAACAGGCCCGCGACTACGTAGACGAGAGTCTTCCAGAACTTGATGTTTACACCAGAAAGCCGGGTGGCTTCCTCGTTAGAGCCCATGGCCAGCGCGTAGCGTCCGAGCAGGGTCTTGTTGAGCATGAAGGCGGCGATGGCAGCCATAATCAGGAACACGATGACGGCGTTCGCGACGCCGGGAATCAGGTTTCCAGCTGCGATGTACTGGTAACCGGGGTTCTTGATCGTGATGGACGACTTACCCGAGATGATCAGAGCCAACCCGCGGGCAACCATCATCATCGCAAGCGTTGCGATGAACGGTGGCAAGCCCAAGATTGCGATGTTCGTACCGTTGATCAGGCCGACGAACGCACCAAACGCCAGGGTGAGAAGAAGCCCCAGCCAAAGTGGCAGGTTCAGGTAGTCCGCAGAAAGGAACACACCCGCCATCACTGCGACGAGCGTCATACCTGTGCCGGACGACAAGTCGATACCACCGGTGGCGATCACGAACGTGGCGCCGAGCGCCATCACTCCGATGTACGCCGACTGTTGGATAATGTCGAGCGCAATCTTCGGCTGAGCGAAGTTCGGGGCAGCGACCATGAAGAAGATGTAGATGGCTACCAGCGCGATGAAGACGAAGATCTGCTGGAGCGATGACCTCAACATCGTCGCCAGCTTGCCCTGGGAGGCCTGGGCTGCCGGTGCGGCAGGCTTGGTGGTGCTCACGCTGTTACTCCATTCAGTTGGGCCTTGCCGATCGTGGCGAGCTCCATGATGTTTTCTTGGGTGGCGTCCTCGTTGTTGAGAACGCCGGTCACATGGCCAGCGGCCATGACGACGATGCGGTTACTCATCCGCAGAACCTCGGGCAGCTCGGAGCTGATCATGATGATCGACTTGCCTTGCTGGCTGAGCTCTTCGAGGAGGGTGTAGATCTCTTCTTTTGCGCCCACGTCGATGCCGCGCGTGGGTTCATCGAAGATCAGGATGTCGCTGTCGCGGATCAGCCACTTGGCGATAACAACCTTCTGCTGGTTTCCGCCCGACAGATTGCGGATTATCTGACGGATGGACGGGGTTTTGACCCGAAGCTTGTCTGAGTACTCCTGGGCGACCCGCGTGATTTTCCCTTCGTCAATCACGCCACCGGTGCTGAAGATCTTCATGTTCGCCAGGACCGAGTTCTGGCGGACGTCCTGCTCGATGAGCAAGCCGAACGCCTTTCGGTCTTCGGAAAGGTAGCCAATGCCGTTGTCGACAGCGGCCTGGGTGTTGTTGATCGTCACCTTCTTGCCGTGGACGTAGAACTCGCCGCTGGTGCGAGGGTCGGCACCGAAGATGCAACGAGCAACCTCGGTGCGTCCTGCCCCCATCAGCCCTGCGAAGC
>CAYMMF010000223.1:0-2650 GCA_964391475.1 uncultured Propionibacteriaceae bacterium
GAACCAGACCAGGGAGTTGGGTACCGCCCCGCCGACGATTTTAGATCCGGTCGTCCACCTGGAGGTGACCGATGGCACCTGAGGGGCTCGGCGTCCGACTGCGAGCTCTTGGGGACGCGGTGAAGCTCAGTGTGGAACGGGCCGATGACGCTGTTGTCGCCGACGCTACGGCTCTGTTGCGGCGCGCGGGGGAGCGGATGGCTATCGCGGGCGACCACACGGTGGTGGCGTTGGCTGGCGCAACCGGGTCGGGCAAGTCGAGCCTGATGAACGCGATCACCGGCACCCAGATCTCTCGGGTTGGGGTGACCCGACCCACGACCTCGGAGGCGTTGGGTGTGGCGTGGGGGACGGAGCTGCCCACCGAACTGCTGGATTGGTTGGAGGTGCCAAGGCGTCACCTGATCGCCTCACCCGAAAGCGCAATGTCGGATTTGGTGCTGCTTGACCTGCCAGATCACGACTCGACTGAGACAAAGCACAAGCTCGCGGTCGATCGGTTGGTGAAGCTGGTCGACATGCTGGTTTGGGTGGTGGATCCTCAAAAGTACGCCGATGCGGCGTTGCACGACGGCTACTTGAAGCCGTTGGCGAGGCACGCAGAGGTGATGGTGGTGGTCTTGAACCAGGTCGACAGGCTCACCGACGCGCAGCGTTCGGAGGCGGTGGCCGACCTGCGGCGGCTGTTGGATTCCGAGGGTCTGGGCGCTGCGATCGTTATGGTGGCTTCGGCGCGAACGGGTGAGGGGGTCGGTGAGCTTCGGCAACTGCTCGCTCGCACCGTTCAGGGTAAGCAGATGGCGACGAAGCGGTTCTCTGCCGACGTGAGCCGCAGCGCTGCCGCGCTGGCGTCCGAGTTGGGCAGCGGCACGCTGCCGGTTTTGAAGGGTCGGGTGGTAGACGACCTGGTCGCCGCGACTGCGGTGGCCGCAGGCGTCCCGATCGTGGTCGAGGGGGTTGCTAAGGCTTGGCGTCACCGTGGTGCTATCGCGACGGGGTGGCCGATGGTTTCGTGGCTTCGCCGGTTCCGGCCCGATCCGCTTCAGCGGTTGAGGATGGGCATTGACCCGCGGCAACAGGCTCCAACTGATGTGAGCCGCACCTCACTTCCCAAGGCATCTGTCGTCCAGCGCGCGCGGTTGGACACCGCCCTGCGTGGTTTGGTGGACGCCGCGACGTTCGGCGTCCCCCGTGGCTGGGCTGACCAGATTCGGGGTTCGTTGCGGAACGAGGCTCTACTGGCCGACAGGTTGGACGCCGCGATCGCAGCCGCCGACCTTCGGCTCGATCGGGGTCGGGGCTGGTGGGTGGTTGTGACGATCCTGCAGTGGGTGCTGTTTGCAGCGGTGGTCGTCGGTGCCGGGTGGCTGTTGTTGCCGTGGGTGCTGGCGGTGTTGGCTGTTCCGGTGACACTGCCGAGCGTTACGGTGCCGTGGGAGCCGTTGTCGGCGTGGCCACTGCAAACGTTGCTGTTCGGCGGTGGGATCGCCGCCGGCATACTGCTGGCCTTGCTTAGCCGGGGTGGGGTGGGGCTCGGGGCCTATTTCAAGGCGCGTCGGGCGGAGCGGATTCTGACCGCAGCGGTGGCTGAGGTGGTGAAAACCGAGGTCGTGGCTCCGGCGTCCGCAGAGCTGAGTCGCCTTGCTGAAGCTCGCAAAGCGGTCGCACTGGCCGGAAAGAACTGAGTTATCCACAGTCTCCAGGGTCACCGTGACTGAAATCGGGGCCCGACGCCCATCTTGTAGGTCACAGACCTACTTTCAAGGAGGGTGTCACATGGAAGCAACAGTGACTATCAGCGGCAACGTGGGCAACCAGGTTCGCTTTCACGAACTCGACGGCGGGGCAGGGGTGGCCTCATTCCCGTTGGCCTGCACCCCGCGTCTCAGGCGGGACGGGGAGTGGACGGACGGCCCCACGTTATGGGTGCAGGTTTCGTGTTGGCGGGTGCTCGCCGAGCGGGTGCGCGACAGCGTGAAACGAGGCGACGCGGTGATCGTCCAGGGCAGGCTCAGGCCGGACGTGTGGGTGGACGACGACGGCTCCAAACGGGAAAGCCTGCTGGTGGAGGCGACGTCGGTGGCTCACGATTTGCGGCGGGGGACGACGTCCTTCACTAGGCCCGGCCGCGGGTCTTTGGAGCCCACAATGGAGTCGCCAACCGAGGCCGAGCTAGCCGATTTAGAGGCTGACAACGAGCGAGTCTTGGAGGCGATGGCAGATTCGCTTGTTTGAGCCCGGTTGGGCGTCAGTCTCGCTTCAACCGGCGGTGCTTTGACGCCTTAGGCCGCGACGCGTCAACTCCCAACCGCTGGATCTTGTTCTCTTCGTAATCGGCGAAGTTACCCTCGAACCAGAACCACTTGGCCTGGTCCTCGTCGTCGCCCTCCCAGGCGAGGATGTGGGTTGCCACCCGATCCAGGAACCAGCGGTCGTGGGAGATCACGACGGCGCAGCCGGGAAACTCGAGCAGGGCGTCTTCTAGGCTTTGAAGCGTCTCGACGTCAAGATCGTTGGTCGGTTCGTCAAGGAGCAGCACGTTGCCGCCCTGCTTGAGGGTGAGCGCTAGGTTCAGCCGGTTGCGCTCACCACCAGAGAGGACGCCTGCTGGCTTTTGTTGGTCGGGGCCCTTGAAGCCGAACGACGCGAC
>CAYMMF010000224.1:0-2628 GCA_964391475.1 uncultured Propionibacteriaceae bacterium
GTCGATATCGGATTGTGGAAGAACGGCATGTTGACCGACATCGCCGGCGACCCCTCGTTCTTCCTTAAGAGGTGAATGAAATGACGGACAACATTGAACAACTCGTCGCCCGAATCATAGAAGAACTGAAGCGCGAAGGGCTCTCTCCGGATTCGCTTCGCTCGCCTTCGGCAGGGGCGTCCGCAGCGGCGTCCGTGCCTGGGGATCTGGTGATCGATCTGCCTGACCCCACCTTGCCGGAGCACCGTAACGCTCTCTACGTCGAGAACCCTTATGACGCAGACGGCTTAGCCAACCTGGCAGCCACCACTACCTCGCGACTGGGTGTGGGACGCGCGGGGGCGCGTCCGAAGACCAACGCGTTGCTGCTGTTCCAGGCCGATCACGGCGTCACCCAAGACGCGATCTACGGTGTGGTGACTGAAGAGACAAAGCAGAAGTTTAACCTCTTCAGCGTGAGCAGTGCGGTTGAAGACCGCGAGGAGTATCTGCTGCGTCCCGATCTCGGACGCAAGCTGTCTGAGGACGCCAAGGTGGTGATCGCACAAAAGTGCGCCAAATCGCCCGACATTCAAATTTGTGTTGGGGACGGACTCTCTGCGGCGGCGATCGAGAACAACCTCGCTGACATCTACCCCGTGATCGAGCAGGGTTTGAAGTCGGCTGGCCTTTCGATCGGCACACCGTTCTTCATCGAGAACGCCCGGGTGGGCATCATGAACGATGTCAACGACATCGTGAAGGCGAAAGTGGTGCTCTTGCTGATCGGGGAGCGTCCCGGGTTGGGCATCGCAGATGCGTTGAGCGCCTACATGGGGTTCGATCCGGAGCCGGGCAAGACAGACGCCGATCGGGATCTCATCTGCATGATCACCACCCACGGTGGCACGAACCCGTTGGAGGCGGGCGCGTACATCGTCGAGGTGATCAAGCGAATGATCAAGTACAGCGCCAGCGGCGTGAAATTGCGCGAGCTAGCTGGCGATTCGTAAGGAGAGGTAAATCATGGGAATTCTTGATCCGATTAAGGCCACGGTGTTGGCAACGCGCATCATTCCGAACGTAGACCGCAGCTTCGCAGAGAAACTGAATCTTGCGAACCACCATCGTTCGCTGGCCCTGCTGACCTGCGACATCGACGACGCGCTGTACGTCGCGTTGGATGAGGCGACGAAGTTCGCCGAGGTCGACGTCGTGTACGCCAAGAGCTTCTACGCTGGTTCCGCACACGCGTCCGGCCCGCTCTCTGGTGAGATCATCGGCATCCTCGCCGGGCCAACACCGGCGGAGGTGCGTTCCGGATTGGACGCCTGTGTCGCATACTGCCAAGAGGAGGCGTTCTTCTACTCCGCAAACGAGGCGGGTGACTTGGCGTTCTTCCCACACTTGATTAGTGCGACCGGTAGCTACCTTTCGGCGGAAGCTGGGATCGCTCAGGGCCAGTCGTTGGCGTACCTGATCGCGCCACCGCTGGAGGCGACGTTCGCTTTGGACGCCGCGCTGAAGGCGGCAGAGGTTGAGATGAAGGTGTACTTCGAGCCTCCGTCAGAGACCAACTTCTCGGGCGGTTTGCTGACCGGTAGCCAGAGCGCATGCCGCGCTGCTTGCGGGGCTTTCCAGGACGCGGTGCTCAGTGTCGCTGCCCAACCGCTCAAGTACTGAGGCAGGAGCATCACTTAGGAGGTGACTTATGGCACCGTTCGATGCGGACTTGACGTCCATTCAGCAGGCGCGTGATTTAGCGGTGCGCGCCCGTGAGGCGATGCGTTCGTTCCAGTTCGAATCGCAGCAGCGGGTTGACGAGATCTGCCAGGCGATGGTCGATGTTGCGATGCGGGAGGCGGCACGTCTTGGCCAGATGGCTCATGACGAGACCGGCTTCGGATTTCCTGAGCACAAGCGCATCAAGAATGAGTTCGCTGCCAAGACGTTGTGGGATTCGATTAAAGATGTGCCGACCTGCGGGGTGATCGGACGCGATGACGCGCGGGGGGTCGTCGAGATCGGGTGGCCGGTTGGGGTTTTAGTGGCCTTGACGCCGTCCACCAACCCGACCTCAACGGCAATTTTCAAGATCCTCATCGGGGTCAAGGCGCGGAACGCGGTGGTGGTCGCACCTCACCCGTCAGCCAAAGCTTGCACCGCCGAGGCGGTTCGGTTGTTGGCTGAGGCGGGGGAGGCTGCGGGCATGCCACACGGTTTGGTCTCGTGCCTGACCGATGTCACGCTCCAGGGCACGAACGAGTTGATGAACCACTATGCCACCTCGCTGATCCTCGCTACCGGCGGGCCGGGCATGGTAAAGGCGGCTCACAGTTGCGGAAAGCCTGCCATCGGTGTGGGCCCCGGAAACGTGCCCGCCTATGTGGATCGGACGGCCGACGTTGCGACGGCGGCCAAGATGATCGTGGCGTCGAAGTCGTTCGATTGCTCGACGATTTGTGCCACTGAGCAGGCTGTGATTGCTGATCGGCCGATCGCCGATCAGCTTCGGTCTGAGATGACGGCGGCGGGCGCCCACTGGCTCTCACGTGATGAGGCAGACAAGCTGGCCGGGACGATGTTCCGGGCCAACGGGATGATGATCGCCGACTTCGTCGGACGCACCCCGCAAGAGATCGGAGCCAA
>CAYMMF010000225.1:0-2600 GCA_964391475.1 uncultured Propionibacteriaceae bacterium
TCGCCGCGACTGACGGCCCGATGGCCCAGACCCGCGAGCACATCCTGCTGGCCCGTCAGGTCGGCGTCCCGGCGATCGTCGTTGCGCTGAACAAGTGCGACATGATCGCTCCTGAGGACGAAGAGCTCATCGATCTGGTCGAGATGGAGCTGCGCGAGCTGCTCACCGCCCAGGAGTTTGATGGCGATAACCTGCCGATCGTCCGCGTGGCGGCCTACCCGGCGCTCAATGGCGACGAGAAGTGGTCCAAGACGATCCTTGAGCTCATGGACGCGGTTGACGAGTACATTCCGCAGCCTGAGCGTGACACCGACAAGCCGTTCCTGATGCCGATTGAGGACGTTTTCACGATCACCGGTCGTGGCACCGTCGTAACCGGTCGTATCGAGCGCGGCATCGTCCGCACCGGCGAGCAGGTCGACATCATCGGCATCCGCGACACCAAGCAGTCCACCACCATCACTGGTGTTGAGATGTTCCGCAAGATCCTCGACGAGGGTCGTGCAGGTGAGAACGTCGGTCTGCTGATGCGTGGCACCAAGAAGGATGACGTTGAGCGCGGCCAGGTCGTGTGCAAGCCGGGTTCTGTTACCCCGCACACCGACTTCGAAGCCAACGTCTACGTGCTGAACAAGGAGGAGGGTGGCCGTCACAAGCCGTTCTTCACCAACTACAGCCCGCAGTTCTACTTCCGCACCACCGACGTGACCGGTGTCGTTCAGCTCCCCGAGGGCACCGACATGGTCATGCCTGGTGACAACACCACCATGACGGTTCACTTGAACAAGCCGATCGCCATGGAGGAAGCCCTGAAGTTCGCCATCCGCGAGGGTGGCCGCACCGTGGGCGCCGGCAACGTGACGAAGATCCTCAAGTGATCTAGTCTTAAACTCAAAGTGAGGGTTCCACCGACTGGTGGAACCCTCACTGCTTTAATGGGCCGCTAGGCTAGGTGCACCATGAGTGATCTTGTTCCTGCGCGTTGTCGAGTCGCGCCGTCCCCAACCGGCGACCCGCACGTTGGCACCGCCTACATGTCATTGTTCAACCTCGCGTACGCACGCAAGACCGGAGGCGCGTTCGTCCTTCGGATCGAGGACACTGATCAGGCCCGTTATGTGGCCGATTCGGAGCGTCAGATTTTCGACACCCTGAGGTGGTTGGGGCTTCCTTGGGACGAGGGTCCGGACGTGGGTGGGCCGTACGCCCCGTACCGGCAGTCGGAGCGACTCCAGACTTACCAGCCCTTCGTGGATCAGTTGATCGAGCAGGGCGATGCCTACCACTGTTGGTGCAGCCCCGATCGGCTGGCGCAGATGCGGGCCGAACAAGCGGCGTCCAAGCAGGCAGACACCGGCTACGACCGAATGTGCCTGGGTAAAACCCGTGACGAGAGGGCCGCGCTTCCGGGGTTCAGCGAGACCCCGGTCGTCCGCATGCTCGTCCCCGATGACGCCCCAGCCGAGTTTGAGGATTTGATTCGAGGAACTGTCAACGCACCTCACCCGGACGATCAGGTGATCCTGAAGGCGGACGGTTTTCCCACCTACCACCTGGCGGTAGTGGTGGACGACCACCTTATGGGCATCACCCATGTGGTCCGAGGAGAAGAGTGGATCAGCTCGACTCCGAAGCACTTGCTGTTGTATCGCTGGCTGGGGTTCCCCTCACCGGCGTACGCCCACATGCCGTTGCTGCGTAACCCAAACAAGTCCAAGATCAGCAAGCGCAACAACCCAGCCGCACGGTTGATGTGGTTCCGCGAGCAGGGCTACCTGCCGGAAGCGCTCCTCAACTTCCTGCAATTGCTCGGTTACCCTCCGGCCGAGGGCGACTCCGAGGTGGCGAGCTTCGACGAGTTCGTGGCGGGCTTTGACTGGGGGAAGGTCAACACGGTTGGCCCCATTTTCGACATCGATAAGCTCAACTGGCTGAACGGTCACTACATTCGCGCGTTGACGTCTCAGCAATTGGCTGAGCGCATAATCGAGCACCTGCGTTACACCGGCGAGTGGGCCACACCGGACGACGATGCGGTGGGCGTCCTGCGCCGGGCGACACCGCTGATCCAAGAGCGCCTGGTGACGCTTTCGGAGGCTCTGCCCAAGTTGGCGTACCTATTTGCAGCCGACGCCGATATCGTCGTCGCACCGGACGCCCGCGCGCAACTCACCGAGCAGTCATCGGCGGTTGTGGACGCGTCGATAGCCGCACTGGAGGCGTTGCCCGAGTGGACGACCCCTGCGATTGAAGCAGCGCTTCGCAAGGCGCTGGTGGAGGATCTGGCAGTCAAGCCGCGCTTTGCCTTCGGTCCGGTTCGAATCGCGCTGACGGGTTCGCGGGTGTCACCTCCGTTGTTCGAGTCGATCGAGATTCTGGGCAGACAGAGCACGCTCGCTCGGTTGCGCCAGCTCCGCAGCACAATGTGAGTTGACTGAGGGGTTGCCGATGAGAAGTGGAGATGGTCTTCCTGATTCGTGCTCGGTGCTGTGGGAGACCGACGATCTTCCGGCTTGGGGGTCTGCGGTGCCCGCTGGTTTTCTTGTGGGCCTTCAACAGGAGGGCCCGTGGGGGAAGCAGGCTTTGACCCAATCCCGGCT
>CAYMMF010000226.1:0-2544 GCA_964391475.1 uncultured Propionibacteriaceae bacterium
ACGGATCGTCGGGCACGTACCTGCCCGTGGAAAGGATGCATGGCTATGGCCGGCGTTGTATACAAGGATGCCACTCGCGTTTACCCGGGTGCAGATCATCCCGCAGTTGACAAACTCAACCTTGAGATCGGTGAAGGCGAGTTCATGGTGCTCGTTGGCCCGTCGGGTTGTGGCAAGTCCACCTCGCTTCGCATGTTGGCGGGCTTGGAAGAGGTGAACGCGGGGCAGATCTTCATCGGCAAGAAAGACGTGACGCAGCTTCCGCCTAAGGATCGGGACATCGCGATGGTGTTCCAGAACTACGCGCTGTACCCCCACATGACCGTGGCCGACAACATGGGCTTCGCCCTGAAGATGCAGAACGTGCCGAAGGACGAGCGCGAGAAGCGCGTCCTCGAAGCTGCCAAGCTGCTGGGTCTTGAAACGTTCCTCGACCGCAAACCGAAGGCACTGTCCGGTGGCCAGCGTCAGCGCGTCGCCATGGGTCGTGCGATCGTCCGCTCACCGCAGGTGTTCCTCATGGACGAGCCGCTGTCGAACCTCGACGCCAAGCTCCGCGTCACGACGCGCACCCAGATCGCGGCGCTGCAGACCCGTCTCGGCGTCACCACCGTCTACGTCACCCACGACCAGGTCGAGGCCATGACGATGGGCGACCGGGTTGCCGTGATGAAGGACGGCCTGCTGATGCAGGTCGACAGCCCACTGACGCTGTACGACGCACCTGACAACCTGTTCGTGGCGGGCTTCATTGGCTCCCCTGCGATGAACCTGCTGGAAGGCTCCGTCGTCGACGGCGGCGTCCAGATCGGCGACTTCGTCGTTCCGGTTTCCCGCGAGGTTCTGGCCAAGGCACCTGGTGAATCCACGCTCACCGTTGGTATCCGCCCCGAGCAATTCGACGCAGCCGACGCCGGCATCGGCGTCGACGTGGCAGTGGTTGAAGAACTCGGCGCAGACTCCTACCTGTACGGCACGCTGGCAGGCAAGCAGGGTGGCTCGGTCGACGAGACGCAGATCGTCGCACGGCTGTCTGCTCGCCACCCGATCAACAAGGGTGCCACCGTCCGCTTGGCGCCTGAGGTTGGGAAGCTCCACGTGTTCTCCAACAAGTCGGGCAAGCGAATCAGCTGACCGTCCCCTAACCTCAAGACGCCGTCCCTTCGGGGGCGGCGTCTTGCATTTCAGCCTTTTCCGAGGTGCCACAATGGGCGGGTGCCTAGATTCCTTTCGGCGAAGCCCGACCCGAACCTGATCTCTCTGCCGTGGCGGGTTCCGTTAGCCGAGTGGCCCACCGAGCACTTGGTCGCCCTCCCACGCGGCATCTCTCGTCACGTCGTGCGGTTCGTACGCGTGGGGTCTGAGGTGTACGCCGCCAAAGAGGTGATCGAACACGCTGCTATGAACGAGTACCGGCTGCTGCAGGAGCTCGCCCGGATCGGGACGCCCGCAGTCGAGCCGCTCGCGGTCGTCACGAATCGCACCGACTTCGACGGTGACCCCCTCGACCCGGTGCTGTTGACCCGGCACCTTCGGTTCTCGCTGCCCTACCGCAGTCTGTTCTCGATGGGGGTGCGCCCCGACACGGTCACCCGATTGCTGGACGCGATGGTCGCCCTTCTGGTGCGGCTGCACCTGGTCGGTTTCATGTGGGGCGACGTTTCGCTCTCCAACGTCTTGTTTCGAAGGGACGCCGGCGAGTACGCCGCGTACCTCGTCGACGCAGAAACCGGCGAGTTGCACGACCAACTGACCCGAGGCCAGCGGTTGCACGATCTGCAGATCGCCACCGTCAACCTGTATGGGGAGTTCTGCGACCTCCAGGCTGGGCGCCTGTTGGTGTCGGGGCTGAACCCGGAAGAGTTGGTTGCACTCATCGAATCTCGCTACCACTCCCTTTGGAACGAACTGACCGGCGCCGAGGAGTTCTCGGGCAGCGAACTCCACCGAATTGAAGGCCGGGTCAGGCGTCTCAACTCTTTGGGTTTCGACATCGCCGAGTTGGACATGCACACCGCCAGCGACGGTTCCACCATCAGGATCCAACCGAAGGTGGTGGACGCTGGCCACCACTCCCGCCGACTGCAACGCCTCACCGGGCTAGACACTGAGGAGCATCAGGCGAGGCGACTGTTGAATGATCTCGACACGTACCGGGCGCGTACAGGCCAGCAGGCGTCCGATGAAGCTGTGATCGCGCACCAGTGGTTGATGACCTGTTTCGAACCGGTTGTAAACGCTATCCCGCCCGATCTGGCGGGCAAGCGCGAACCGGCCCAGATTTTCCATGAGGTGCTGGAATATCGGTGGTACGCCTCGCAGCGCGAAAACCGCGAAGTTCCCCTGGTAGAGGCGACGCAGGGGTACATCCACGACGTATTGACCACGCTTCCAGACGAGGTGCAGACCAACATGGACGCCGTCACCGAGGGCAACCGCACCCTGTTGAACCCGTTCGACCCGTCGCAGGGTTTTGCCGACGACGAAGAAGAACCGCCTTTCGACCCATGGGAAGCGGAAGCTTACGCACCAGACATGGAACTT